>NZ_JAQVKA010000066.1 GCF_028694895.1 Sulfurimonas sp.
ATTAGTGAAGACTTAAAAAGAAGTATAGAAGCTAATGAACTTCAGACAAGGGAGTTTATTACAACCAACCATAAAAACGATTTTAATGAAGAAATCAAATATATTCAATCGATTGAAAAAGATTTAAATTTAGAATATTTGTATGATAATGAATTTAAAAAAAGTCATAAGCTTAATAATCAAAAGCTATTTGAGTTATTTAGAAGAAAAGATTATTTGGCAAAATTAATAGATAACATAAAAGACATAGAATTACAAAGTTCTTTAAGACATAAATTTGAATCAGCAACCATGGGACGATACAATAATAAAAATCAAGAATTACTTGAAAATGTTTTTTCTTTTAATGAAATTCTAAAGATATTTAATGATTTTACAGATTACATTCATAAAAATAAGATTGTAGAAAATCCATGCTCTTTTGAGTATATCTATGAATTTTTAATAATAAAAAATCAAAATAAAGTATATTCTGAAAATGTTAATAGGTTTGAATTATTTGAAGAAATATCATCAACTTATGACATAATTGAAAATAATATCATTGATGGTAAAAAAGTAGGATTTCAGGTCAATATGCAAGAGTTGTGGGAAGTAATATTTAATCGCATCAGTCATTCCCGTGTCAAGAATTATTTTGATATTATTACTAAAGACTATCAATCCTCATTATAATATAAAATATGATAATATAATAGAATAACAAAATGTAGGTTTGTGACATGTCAAAGAAGAATTTAACAGAACGAGATATTTGTACAAAGTATATAACCCCAGCACTCATAGAGTCTGGCTGGAATTTACACTCTCAATTTAGAGAGGAAGTAACATTTTTTACAAACGGTCGTATATATGTTCACGGTAAGATGGTACGCCGAGGTGAGCAAAAAAGAGCGGACTATATTCTTTACTACAAACCAAATATTCCTATAGCTATTATCGAAGCAAAAGACAACAAACACAGCATCGGTGATGGTATGCAGCAGGGTTTGAGCTATGCGGAGATTTTAGATATACCTTTTGTTTATAGTACAAACGGTGATGGCTTTTTAGAACATGATCCAACTCTTACTCATGGTGTACTTGAAAAAGAGATAACACTAGATAATTTTCCATCTCCAGACGAACTTTGGCAAAGATATAAAAAATACAGAGGTATCGAGGAAGATGAAGCAGAAAAGGTGGCACTTTCCCCTTACTACATCGACGATCCAAAAAGAGAGCCAAGGTATTATCAAAAAAATGCAATCAACAGAACTATAGAAGCCATCGCCAAAGGGCAAAAAAGAATCTTACTTGTCATGGCAACAGGTACTGGAAAAACTTATACCGCATTTCAGATCATCTACAGACTTTACAAGTCAAGAAAAGCAAAAAGAATACTCTTTCTAGCAGATAGAAACATACTTGTAGATCAAACAAAAATAGGTGATTTTAAACACTTTGGTGACAAGATGACCAAAGTCACAAACAGGATGATTGATAAATCTTTTGAGATCTATCTTTCCCTTTATCAAGCCATTACGGGCAATAGTGAAGAGAAAAAGATATTTAAAGAGTTTAGCCGTGACTTTTTTGACCTTATCGTCATAGATGAAGCACACCGTGGTAGTGCAGCAGAAGACAGTCAATGGAGAGAGATACTAGAGTATTTTGATAGTGCAGTGCAGATCGGTCTTACTGCAACGCCAAAAGAGACAAAGTATGTGAGCAACATCTCATACTTTGGTGAGCCAGTTTACACCTACTCTCTCAAGCAAGGTATAGATGACGGTTTCTTGGCTCCATACAAAGTGATCCGATTGTCATTAGACAAAGATGTTGAAGGGTGGCGACCATACAACGGACAAACTGATGATAAGGGAGAAGAGATTGTGGACAGAGAATACAACACAAAAGACTTTGATAGAAACCTAATCCTCACTCAAAGAACAAACCTTGTAGCAAAAAAGGTTACTGAATATCTAAACGAAAATGATCCTTACATGAAAACTATCGTTTTTTGTGTAGATATAGATCATGCAGAGCGAATGCGACAAGCTCTTGTAAATGCCAATCCTGCTATGGCAAAAGAGAGTAGAAAGTATGTTATGCGAATTACTGGGGACAATGATGAGGGAAAAAAAGAGCTAGATAACTTCATAGATCCAGAATCTACATACCCAGTCATAGCAACTACTTCAAAGCTTATGACAACAGGAGTTGATGCACAAACAACAGGGCTTATCGTACTTGACAGTAACATTGGTTCTATGACAGAATTTAAGCAGATCATAGGTCGTGGTACAAGGATAAACGAGACTTACGGAAAACTTTACTTTACGATCATGGACTTTAGAAATGTTACAAGACTCTTTGCCGACCCAGATTTTGATGGTGATCCAGTGCAAATATATGAGCCAAAAGATGATGACCCTATAACTCCTCCAGATGAAGAGATACCAGAAGAGTTTAGTGACACTGTAAATGAGCCAAGTGAGCCATATGGTGAAACTCCAGGTATATCTATAACAGATGGTGAAGATGGTACTTCAAAACCTACTCGCCACATAGTAAGCGGTGTAAAAGTAAAAGTTTTAAACAAAAGAGTGCAGTACATTGGAGCAGATGGAAAACTCATCACAGAGTCGCTTGTGGATTACAGCCGTAAAAATATTAAAAACAGATATGCAAGCTTGGATGAGTTTTTGCAAGAGTGGAGCACTGCAGAGCAAAAAGAAGCGGTCATCAAAGCACTAAGCGATCAAGGTGTGTTCTTTGATGAGCTTGAGAGTGAAGTTGGTAAAGAGGGGTTGGATCCATTTGATCTTATCTGTCACATAGCATTTGACAGACCAGCCCTCACAAGAGCCGAGCGTGCAGGAAAACTAAAGAAAAATAACTATTTTGACAAATACACTGGAATTGCCAAAGATGTTATAAACGCACTGTTAGATAAATATACCGAATCAGGCATAGAGAGTATAGAAGATATATCAGTTCTAAAAGTACCGCCGTTTAACGAATACGGTACTATGAAAGAGCTTACAAAACTTTTTGGCGGTGGAAAAGCTGGGTATCAGTCACTTATCAAAGAGATAGAACAACATTTATACGCATCGTAAACAATTTTAAAAGGAACAAATAAATTATGGCAGATATTTCAAATATCGTAAAATCAATTCAAAATATTATGAGAACAGATACGGGTGTCGATGGGGATGCTCAAAGAATATCACAACTTGTATGGATGCTTTTTCTAAAAGTATTTGATGCAAAAGAGGAAGAGTTTGAACTAGAAAATGAAAACTACAAATCTCCTATCCCTGAAAAACTTAGATGGAGAAGCTGGGCTACTGATGATGAGGGGTTAACGGGTGAAGAGCTTATGCTTTTTATAAACAACGAGCTTTTCCCTACGCTAAAAGAGCTTGATATCACTACATCTAATGCTTACGCACCACTTGTAAAAGGTATGTTTGAAGATGCCTACAACTATATGAAGTCTGGAACACTTCTAAGACAAGTGGTAAACAAACTTGAAGAGATACATTTTGATAATCTGTCAGACAGACACCTCTTCAATGACATGTACGAACAGATACTCAAAGATCTTCAAAGTGCAGGAAATGCAGGAGAGTACTACACACCTAGAGCCGTGACAGAGTTCATAGTGCAGATGGTAGATCCAAAGCTTGGTGAAAAAGTGTTTGACCCTGCATGTGGAACGGGAGGTTTTCTTATAAGCTCCATAAACCATATCATGAAAAGCGATGTAAAAACAGCAGAGGATAAAAAAACTTTAGAGCATACGATCCAAGGGATAGAGAAAAAGCAGCTTCCTTACATGCTGTGTCTTACAAACCTCATACTTCACGATATAGAAACGCCAAATATCAGACATGACAACTCGCTCTCATACCCCCTAAAAGACATCACTCCAAATGAAAGAGTGGACTGCATCGTAGCAAATCCACCTTTTGGAGGAACGGAAGAGCAAGGGATAGAGAACAACTTCCCCGCAAGCTACCGTACAAGAGAGACGGCAGACCTCTTTTTACTTCTGTTTATACAGATGCTAAAACCAAGAGGAAGAGCTGGGATAGTTCTGCCTGATGGTACACTTTTTGGTGATGGCGTAACAGCTAGGATAAAAGAGAAACTTCTTGAGGAGTGTAACCTGCACACCATAGTAAGACTTCCAAACGGGATATTTGCTCCCTATACGGACATAAACACAAATCTGCTTTTCTTTACAAAAGGGGAGCCAACAAAAGAGATATGGTACTATGAACAACCACTGCCACAAGGGTATAAAAAATACACCAAAACAAAACCCGTAAAACTGCAAGATTTTGAAGAACTGAAAAAGTGGTGGAGTGATAGATGCGAAAATGAACAGGCTTACAAGGTAGATATAGACACCATTAAAGCAAATAATTTTAATCTCGATGTGAAAAATCCTCATAAGGGTGAAGTAGAGGAAGAACTTACAACAAGCGAGATCATAGATAAGATCGAAGCTTCAATGAGCAAGAGTGTTGAACTTTTAGAGCAAATTAGAAAAGAGGCTCAAGAGTAATGAACTCGAAGATACAAGCAATAAGTTCATTTTTAACAGAGCGAAAAGAGCGACTAAAACCAGAGGAAGCGAATGAACTCAATTTAAAACGAATTGAAAAAATCGATTTTACTGGACAAATACATTTAGTAGAAAATAAACCAACTAAAACAGATATGATAGTAGTCAAAAAAGGCGATTTAGTAATATCTGGTATCAATGTAGCTAAAGGGGCATTGGCAGTTTATGAGGGCGATGAAGATGTTATTGCGACTATTCATTATTCTTCTTATAGCTTTGATAAAGAGAAGATAGATATAAATTTTTTAAAGTGGTTTTTAAAAAGTCCAGCATTTGTAGATGCTCTTGCCGAACAAACAGGTGGAGGTATAAAAACTGAAATTAAAGCTAAAAAGTTTTTGTCTTTAAAAATACCTATTCCTACACTGGATGAGCAAAAAAATATTGAAGCTAATCTCAATAAGTTTGAAGAAAAATATAATCAAGTTTCAGAAGAACTCCAAACACAATCAGAACTGATAAATAAACTTAGGAGTTCAATTTTAAGTGATGCTATTCATGGAAGACTAACTGATGAATGGAGAAAACACACAACCTTTAATGATGAGATTATATGTAGATATAAAAATAATAATTTACACATAACAAACGAAGATAATCAGCCATTTAAAATTCCAAATACTTGGATATGGATAAAGTTAGATAACCTTGTGAATCAAGATAGAGGCATCACATACGGCATAGTTAAAATGGGTAACGAACCAACAAAAAATGGCATAGTTGCATTACGCTGTAGTGATGTCAAATTTAGAAGAATTGATATTACTAATGCGAGAAAAGTTACCGAAGAAATTTCTAGTCAATACAAAAGAACCATTTTAGAAGGTGGCGAAATTTTATTAAATATTCGAGGAACTTTGGGCGGATGCGGAATTGTTGACGCATCACTGAGAGGATGCAATATTGCAAGAGAAATTGGAATGATACCTATAAGCAATAATGAATTTACAGACTATATTTTAAATGTTTTAACCTCTCCATATTTTAATAATCAAATAGAAAATAATCTTAGGGGCATTGCATATAAAGGTCTTAATTTAAATATTCTCAGAAATTTTCCTATTCCTTTGCCTCCACCAGAAGAACAAAAACGAATAGTTGAAAAAGTAGAAAGACTTATGGCTACATGCGATGCACTGGAACTTGAAGTACAAAACAGCAAAATAGAGACAGAAAAACTAATGCAAAGCGTACTTAAAGAGGCATTTAAAAACTAATGGAAATCATAGAAATACCTGAGTTACCACCACAAATAAAAAGAGCTGCCGAATTAGGAGAGTTGGTAATATTTATAGGTGCAGGTATGTCTTATGAGCTAGGTTGTTCTGATTGGAATGGTTTAGCAAACGATTTAATCAAACGATGTGAAAATACATTAGGCTCAGATGAACCATTATTAAACAATTTTGAAGCAACACAACTTAAAAATATGCTGGAGCAAAGCGGTAACAGTAAAAAAGTGATTACTATATGTAACGGCATTTTATATCAAAGTGGGAATGATGAACTTTTTTTGGAAGAGATGAAAAAATCACTAAACGATGATAAAGTTACATCAACAAATCCAAAACTAAAAACTTATAGAGATCTCTTTAATCTAAACGGTATTTTTGTCACTACAAACGCTGACAGACACATAGACCAAATATTTAACCCTCAAAATATCATAACGAATAAGTTTACAGGAAGCACTGCACTTGTAAATAAAAATCTGTACAAAATACATGGTAGTATAAATGAACCTGCTAGTTTGATTTTTACGGTCGAACAATATTTTACAAGATACAAAGACAAGGAGTTTATAAAATTTTTAGAATCGCTCTTTACCAAAACAGTGCTATTTGTGGGTTATGGACTGGGGGAGTTTGAATTACTAGAGCATATGTATAAAAATATAACCCTTAGTGAAAATCATTATTTTTATCTTGGTGGGTACTATACTCACGAAAAAAGACTTTGTGATTTTGAACAGATGTATTTTGATCAGATGAAAGTGAAACTCATACCATATTCAAAAGATAAAAAAGGTTTTAAGCAGTTGCCAATTGTTATAGAAGAGTGGGTAAAGCAAATTCAAACCACGACAAATGTTTTACAAAACAATTTTGATGAGATAGATGAAGTGTTAAGGAATCCGTTTTGAATAAAGTCGAATCAACTATCCAAAAAATGAAGCTAAATCCAGATTATGAAAAATACTTTTTTCAAAATGCTTATAAGTACCAAAATCTCTATGTTTGGCTTGAACCACTGTATAAAGAAGGCTATTTTGAACCTCAAGAAGATATGAGAATTTATTTGAGTTTTTTAGAAACAGTTTCTTTACAAAATAAAGAAGAAGAGAGAAGTGAGACTACTAAGATTTTACTTGATATAGTCAATGCATTTTTTGAGTATAGAAAAGAGCATAAAAGTTATGATTATTACACTGATTATTCTATAGTTAAAATTTTGTTTAATCTCCCAAAGGAGAATATAACACTAGAACATATTGATATGATTCATATGCTTTTGAAAGACTCTGGTGGCAGTGGTTTATTAAACAGCGAAATTGAAAAAGTTGTTTTACCAGTGCTTATTGATAACGGCATGGATGAATATATTTTAAGCCTTTTAAGAGTTATTTTTGACTATGAAATTCAAGACAAAGGAAAGTCTTATCAGGAGAGAGCACCGTTACTTGAACAATATTGGTTAAATAGTCTTTTAGAGGAACATTCTAAATCAATAGTTGAAATTATTGATTTAGCTGGACTTGAGATATTAATATCTATTGTAAAACAGGTTATAGAGGAAGATGATGCAGCATTTAACAATGTATGGATAGCTGCTATTGAAGATCATCCTCAAAATAGTTTTCCCGAGAGGTATGATAATCAGCTTATATCTTTTACACGAGATTTGTTAGAGTATCTTGATGCAGATAAGATAAAAAAAATTTTAGAAAACTTTTTAGATGAAGAGCATCCTATTTTTAAAAGGTTAGCATTTCATACTATCAACAATAAGTATGATGAATTAAAAGAGCTGTTCTGGAACTGGTTTGATGCATATAAAGACACGATAAATACTACCTTCAAACATGAACTTTATAAACTTTTGCAAGATAATAACGGTAAATTTAGCGAAGATGAATTAGAAAAGTTGATAGATTGGATAGAAAGCTTAGATTACTCCAAATATTTTGATGATGCTTCTGCTGAACAGTTGGAGATTGTTACAGCCTATAAGAAAAAAGAGTGGTTGTGGAGTATCAAAGCATCGAGTACGAAAGCACAAGAATTGTATGAAAAATATAATTCTGTAAACTCTTCTGAGCTAGAGCATCCAGGGTTCGATATGTGGACTAGTGGTACTGAGTGGGTCGGATATCAAAGTCCTATTGAAAAGAAAGATGTTTTTTGCAATAAAACAGTAGATGAAATTATCCAAGAGGTTAAAGCATTTGATCCATCAAAAATAAAAAAAGAGAGATTTACTAGAGATAGTGATCTTGTTGAAGGACTAGCTAATGATTTGGCAGATTGTGTAAAAGAAAATCCAAACAAGTATTCTTTAGAAATAAAAAAGTTTATAGAGCTTGATTGGATCTACAAATATCATCTTATATACGGTCTCACAAACGCTTGGAAAGAAAAGAAAAAATTTGAGTGGGGCAAAGTTTTTGATTTTATTTTAAACATATTAGATGAAGATTTTTTTGCATCAGAAGAGCAATATGTATTATGGCTAAAAGGTCAAATAGCAAGTTTAATAGAAGATGGAACAAAAAGTGATGATAATGCATTTGATAAGAAATATCTTCCGCAAGCAAAAGAGATTATTTTTTTACTACTAGAACAAAAGGAAGAAGAGCAAATAGAATATGACAATGATATGAGTACTTATGTGCTAAATTCTATCAATGGCAAAGCATTGCACGCACTTATTAACT
>NZ_JAQVKA010000067.1 GCF_028694895.1 Sulfurimonas sp.
TTGCAACTGGGTAAATCTCTCTCTTGACAAAACAACAATTTTGCGGCGGTTTTTCATAATCAAATCAGAGAGATTATCTGGAAATGCAGAGGTTATTTTTACGTTGTTTGTGAGTTTTTTAACTGTGAACTTTTTGAAATCCTCATCTTTGTAAAACTCAGACTCAATCATAGAAAATCTGTTTTTACTAAGAGATATATAATAGCCCTCTTTTTCTAAAAGTCCAAGCGCTACATTTGAGCCTGGGCCACCAACAAGAAGCTCTATTTTTGCCATGATATCTTCAAACGCGATAAGCATTGTTTGGTTCTCTTTGACTAAAGTGTCTATCGCTTCATCAACACCGCTCATGAGGAAGTTTTCATCAACGCTGTTTGTAGTAAAGCGTCTTGAGACATCCAAGTCTATACTCTTTGAGATATCTCTTAAAAACTCATCAACTTCACTCTCTCCAAAAGGTGTTTTTTGTATCTTATGCTTTTTTGCATATCCAACCAACTCTTTTACACTAAGCATAGAGTCATAAATATGGTTCATCTCAAAAGGGTGAAGCCTGCCAAGATAGAGCCTTCTTGAGAGCCGCTCTAAGTCATAAACTCCACGCATAACTTCATCTAGATATCTTGTATGAGAAGAGACTTTATCTATGAGGTTATAGCGACGCTCAAGTTCATCTTGCTGTATGATTGGGTTTAGCAGTCTCTCTTTTAAAAGCCTTCGCCCGATTGCAGTCGCGCTCTTATCAAGAAGCTTTAGAAGTGTAAACTCATTTTTGTCTTTTGAGATTACTCCCATCTGCTCTAATGCGCTATTTCCAAGGTACATGTAGCGTCTGTTGTCTATAATTTTTGGGAAGTCTAGTTTTTGAACTATATGTATATCATGCTCAATTACAAAATGGATAAGAATCGCCAAAGACTCACTTATCATGGGGCTTCGCTCTAAATCAAGATGCTCGATGGCAGAGAGAAGAGATTTTATCTGATAAACCTCGCAGAAGAGCCTATTTTGAAACTCTACACGAGGTCTTTGGTTGTTTATGCTGTAGTGATAATGTTGTGCGATTTCAAGATATTGCATGGCATGGCGCTGATCTTCTACACCATCCAAAAAAGTAACAACTATCTCAGAGGTACGATAAACATTTAAAAGGTTGAAAATTTCATCAAGCGCGTAAGATGGGTCTTCACTTGTTCCATGGCTTTCATAAAGCCATGTTTTACCAGTTGTAACATCAATAGCGCTATATCCGACTTCATAAATATCTCTATGTTTATCAATCAAAATCGAGACTATGTAGTTGTCATCATTATCAACGATGTAGTCAAAGTTCGTTCCAGGAGAGACTATTTGTGAGACATAACGACTTATCTTTGGCGGATTTCCTCTTTGCTTTACAACGATAACTGTATATTTTTGCTCTGAGATTAATCGGCTTAGATATCTATCAAACGAGAGCGCTGGAACTCCTGCAAGAAGAGGATTTTTATCGCTGTTTTCTACTATGTTTTTATTTTTTTTGGTAAGCTGGATATTTAGAAGTTCTGCTATCTCTTTTGCTTTACCTATTTGCATATCATCGTTATTTACTTCATAAACTTCAAAAAAAGTACCAATCTCAATAAAGACAACTGTATCTTTTCCATACTTTTGCTCAAAATGTCTTTGAAGTTCAAAATATGTTTGAGTTAGTAATTTATCTTTGCTATTTAAAATAGCGTCAATATCTGATGAGAGCATGGGTTACTTTTATGTTGTATTTTAGGTAATGATTATAACACAAAGAGCATTTAATCTTTGAGCATCAAGCAGTAAAGGAGCGCATGTATAGGCGAATTGTCTTTGTGTTATAATTTAACAACTATTAAGGTAGAAACTCTGCTACTTAATCATAAAGGTTGATATTGCATTTTGATATGATAACTACAAGCTCTCACGCCTCTTTTGATGCAGCTTGGAATCTTTATGAGAGGGCCTTTCCTCTCAATGAAAAACGAACCAAAGAAGAGCAAGAGATAACCATGCAAAAAGAAAACTACTCTTTTATGGCTTGTTTTAGCGAGGAGTCTTTTATCGGAATTTTAGGATTTTGGAAAATAGAAGATTATTTATTTATAGAACATTTTGCAATAGATGAAGCATTTCGTGGACAACATTATGGCTCTAAAGTTTTAGCAATTTTTTTAGAAAAACATACAGAAGTTTTTTTGGAGATAGAGCCTCCGTTATGTGAAATAAGCAAACGTCGTTTGAAGTTTTATCAAAATCTAGGGTTTGTACAAAACGTTTTTGAGCATTATCAACTTCCATTTAGAGACGGTGATACTCTTTTGTCACTTCGTATTCTTTCATGGCAAACACCACTTAAAAAAGAGCGTTACGATATGCTTTATGCAAAAATGCAAGAGCTTTTACCTATTTAGTTGGCATATAATAAACAAGAAAAGTGCCTGCCACCCATTATTTTTTATACTCAGCTTCTATTTTATAAGCTTTTTTTGCTCTTTTTCTATTTTAACAATACTTTTTTCTGGTACTTCTAAATCTTCAGGCATTGTTCCACCCAACTCTTCAATAGTTTGTCTTACTTTTTTCCCTACTTCATGATGCGTTTGATTTGCACTATGCTTATCAAAAATCCCATCTTTTTTAAGTTTTTCTTCTGCTTGTGTTGCGCGAAAAAGGTTAGCTGCCAGCTCTGTACTTCCCATATAGTCAAGTATCTTATGAGACTTTTTAAGTCCTTTTTTGTGATGGATACCTTTTGCATCAAGTCCACCATATAAACCTTTATAACCATGATTTTGAAATATAGCAAAGTCGAGTGATGTTTCAACTCCAGATTTAGAGGCTGTATCTACAAGCTGTTTATTATGTTCTATAAGTTCATTTCTCAAAAAGAATCTTTTTTCATCCTCTTTAAGTTGTGTAAATTTTTCATCATCTTGTAGCTCTTGGCGTCTTGTTTGGATTGCAAAGTATGTCTGTCCATTGGCTACTATTGGTTTGGATGGGTCTGCATTTTGGACAATAAGATAACAAGCATAACGAGAAAGAGCAAAAGATGGATAAGGGTTACTTACTCCTGAACCACCTAATACCACCTCGTTGGCTTCAACGAGGTGGTCTGAAACATTCTGTCCGCTATTTTTACACGCTTCTTTAGCCTTTTGGATTACATTTGTAAAATTTCTAAAATCACTATATCCGAGTAATTTACCTAAAGCTCTTGCATACCAGAATTCATTACCATCTTTATCAGTTTGCTTTATATCCTCAAATGATTGGTGATGAGTTTGCTCTATATCTTTATTCATTTTATCCACCTTAACTACTTTCAAATATCATAGTATAAAAAATTTATTTTTAAAGATAATATGACAAAATGACATATATATGCTATTTAGTTCTATATGTAAGAAAATACGGGTGTGTTATTTTGTATATTTCATATTTACTTCCGAGTACCTCTTACTCTTATTTGTGGCTATTTATACATTCCTAAGCTGGAGCGGCTGGAACGAGGACAGTTTTTATTTAAGATAATACTAAGAAAAGTTTCAAAAGAGCGTCTGACACTCTTTTTTTTATTTTATAAACAATTTTTCTAAGGCTTTTGTATTTTTATAAATCTATTTTATCTATCCTTTGTATGTTTTTAATTCTACTGACATATATCTACCATCATTATTCTTTCGTGATTCTTCAATATGAACAGCAAAAGATAAATAAATCATCGCTTCTCTTGCTAGTTGTGCAAGATGTAATGTTTTTACCTTTATATCATCTTCTGTGATATAAAAATTTCTTTTTCTATCACTCACTGTTTCATACTGTACAATATTCAATATTTTTATATTGATAAATTTATGTTCTAAATGATTTCTTATATCACTCAATTTTTCTGCTTCCGGTTCTAAAGAATCTAAAAAATCTTTTGAATTTTTATCACTATAAAATAAATCTTTGCTTATTAAATACAGCCCTCTGAGGGCCAAATTTTCGCTCTGATTAAAAATTAATTTTATATTTTTTGGCTTATTTTGCTTATCGAAATCGTACCAAATTTTTCTAAAGTCCACTTTTGTTTCATGCAATCCAGTCTGAAAATACTCATTCATAAAAAAGGCTATTTTGTCAAAAATTGAATAAAATCCTCGAAAAGCTAGTTTGATTTTTTCTATGTTAATGTCATATAAATTATAATCGTAATCATCTGTAATTGATGTCTGTTTATCATAAAACTTTTGTGTTTTTTTACTTAAACCTTCAAATAAAAGGTGCCTATTTGCAATGTACTCTTGTTTAATTTGATTGAAATAAGTAATAAACCTTGGGAATCCTTCATCAATGCTAGTTGTCAAATTAGGTAAACTTAACGGGTCATGAGAGGCTATCTGATAATTTCCTAAATCATTCAAAGGATTTAAAAAAAGTTTATTTTGTAAGCACCAATTTCTATATTTTTTTTCATTAGTTGAATATTTTGTTTTATAGTTTTTAAAAAGGCTTAAATCTTCTAAATTTTTTATATTCTCATATTGTTTATAATAATCAATTTTTTCTTGAACGATATTTTTGATGTTCATGTAGTAATTAGGGTTATCCTTATATATTTGTAAACAAATAACTAGAAATTCTTTTGTCTCTTTTAAAATTTTATAAGCAAATTGACTAAAAATAAATGCATGATTAGGGTCATATTCCAATTTAGCATAATATTCAAATGCCAATGCCTTGTTGAGATTTGCTAAAATAAAATTTGGATGATATGTAATATTTTTATTAAAAAATTTTAATTCAATAGCTTTATCAAAATATCTAATCGCATTGATAGTTCGTCCATAATGACTAAAAGCATTTGCTAAGTTCACATTTATAGCTACTTGAAGCTCTAAACTTAAATCTTTAAATTTGTTTTGTAATTTCGCTTTTCTATAATAATAAATCTCTTTGAACACTTCTTCTTGCTCTAATGACCAAGCTTGGCTTTTATTTTCTTGATGCTTAGCTGTTCTAATACCACTCCAAGCATTTCCGAGCAAGTAATAACAATATGCTTTTTCGATTGAGTCTAGCAATGTTTCTGTATAATCAGTATGAATAGCAATAATTATATTTAATTCATCATTGTTTTTTTTATCAATTGCATTATCAATAATGCTTGCTAATTCATCTAGGCTTGACATATTTATTATTGATTTTCCATAATCTTTTTATCATCTTCTGTTAAATAGTAAAGTTTATAAACCATCTCATCAATCTCTTTATCTGTCTTTGTTATCTCACATTTTAGCTTATATATAAAAGTTTTATCGTTTTTGAAGTTTCTTTCTTAGTGTCTCGCGCTTTTGGCTCTAAAAAAATAAGAGAAACTAAAAGATATAAAAGTGAGATAAGCCCTATAATAGAGTTTATAATTAACTTGGATTAGATTAAATATTATTTTTTTTGTATTGTGTTTTATGCAAATATTATATCAGCTTTGATTAACTAAAATGAATGTTTAAAAGAGAGAGTGTAGTTGTTTGAAAAAGTGGTAGAGAAAGTTCAAGCAGCTAATAGCTGCTTGAGTAAAAATTACAGACCTGTAACGTTTTCTGCTTGTGGGCCTTTTTCGCCTTGACCAACTTCGTAAGTCACTTTTTGACCTTCGTCTAGTGATACACGACCATGACCGCTGCTGTTAATTTGACGAAAGTGTACAAATACATCTTTTCCGCCGTCTTCTTGTTCGATAAATCCGAAACCTTTTTCACTGTTGAACCATTTAACTGTTCCGTTTACTAATGTTGCCATTGTAACTCCTTGTTTTTTTTTGTAAATTCACCAAATTGCTAAGGTGGTAAAAAGTCTAATATAAAGTTTTATTTTAGGTCGAATGTACTGTTAACAAGAAGTCATCAATATAAAGTAAACTAAAGATGTAACTTGAATCATCTTTTCTTAATGGGAATTATAGCTGGATAAAAGGCAAAGCACAAGTAGTAGTTTAATTTGTGTAAATTATATAAATTTTGATTGTTTTTTGAAGAGGTTTTAAAGGCCTAAAAATAGGTCTTCGTGGTGGACAGAGAGGGATTTGAACCCTCGGTACAGTTACCCATACGCATCCTTAGCAGGGATGTGGTTTCAGCCGCTCACCCATCTATCCATTGAAGGATGCAATTATAGTCATACATAGATAACATATAGCTTAATTAAGCCATATATTTTACATTTGTTCTAATATTCTCTTAAGTACATCTGCTGGATTTTTAGAGTTATAAATCGGGCGGCCTACAACTATAAAATCTACATCCACACTCTTTGCAAATGCCACATCTGCCACTCTTTGTTGATCCCCTGAATCTTCGCCAAAAGGACGTATACCTGGAGTAAGCGTCATAAATGTTTTGTTTGTAATATTTTTTATAGAGCTACTCTCATAAGCTGAACATACAACGCCATCAAGGCCACTCTCATAAGCATCTTTTGCAAACTGGTCAGCTTTTTTTGAGATAGTATCTCCATATACTTCACCAAACTCATCTTCATTAAACGATGTAAGAGCAGTTACAGCTAGGACTATTGGACGGTTTTCATATGGCTCAAGTCTGCTCATAACTTCTTTCATAGCTCTTTTTCCAGCACTTGCATGAACATTAAACATATCAACGCCTAAAGACATAATAGACTCCGCAGCATCAGCCATTGTGTTTGGAATGTCATATAGTTTTAAATCTAAAAATATTTTAAAATCAGGGTTTATTTTTTTTATATCTTTTAAAAACTCTTCGCCATCTCTTATGTAAGAGCGAAGACCTACCTTTAGCCAAACATCATAATCTTTTATTTTATCAATTAGAGCTAAATTTTCTTCTTTACTTGGCAGATCAAGGGCTACACAAAGTTGCATTGCTTCTCTTTTTTGTTGTATTTTTATGAAATTGTAGCATTATTTGCATCTAGCACCTGTTCTACTTGTCTAAAAGTATCATTTTAGATGTTAAGGCTTTTATTAAAGAATTTGTTATTGAGATAAATGCTTCTTCATTTTGCTTAAGAATCATCTCTTCTCTTTTTTCTTGTCTAGTTAGCGCATCAATCTCTTTTTTTGTATTGTTGTATAGAAGCAAATCATCTTTGCCTACCATTTTAGAAAGTAGCTTGGCATGTTTTTCTCTTTTTAGCTGCATCTCTGATCTTATGTCTTGTATACTATTTTTCAGACTCTCTTTATATTGTTCATTTTTTGAAGAATCTAATGAGTCTATATCAAGATTTAATTTTTTTGCTAGAGAGGTTATTTCTTGAGAGAGTTGATTCATCTCTTTTGTTATTATATTGTTGTATTCCATTGGAGAGAGACCATCTATATATAGATCACTTATACTATCTTGAAGGTCCTCTTTTTGGCCAAGTATAGCCTCTAGAGACTCATCTGTTTTCATATAGATTTTAACGATAGACATCATAGAAGATACTGTCCACTTCATACCATTTTCGGCTTCAATCTCAGGGACTTTATATTTTTGTCCATCTATTACAAGTACATTTAGTGAGTAGTATTTTAAAAAATCAATCATATATTTGTTTGATACGCTAACCTCAGAGAGTATCATATTTGCTATATATCCAAACACCTCTTTGAAGTGCACTCTAAATACATATCCAGAGAAGCCTTTGAAAAACTCTGGGTTATTATCAAAGAGATTTTCTAAATGCTCAATAATGATAGCTTGGATAAAAGAGAAAACATACTTCTCATAAGTGATATTATCTATCTTTTTCTCAAGTAAATATACATTAACAAACTGCTCTGCAACCTCATAAAAAAAATACTTATTTTCATCTTTTATAAAAAAGTTTTTATAAAATGATATAAGATGCTCTTCACTTATACCATTGTATCTCTCAGCTATAGTGTTCTTTTCGCTCTCTGAGACTTCACGATAATTGGACATGTCAAATAGTTTTATAAAAATCTGCTCTTTTTTAATAATAACTATATCACTCTTCTCAAGCTCAAGAGCCTCTCTTATTGCATGCTTTAAAAGTTCTTTTTTATTTATCTCTTCGTTTGTAATATGGCTTGCAAAGTGAGTTAATTTAAGCGTTAAATCTTTGCCCATACAGATAAGATCTTTTTTTTCATTACTGTCATACTCTATAAGATCACTGTTTTCTTCTATGATATTGATTAAGGGGTCTAAATTTACACTATCTTTAGGCTCTATCTTATATGGAAGAAGTTTCATACGAAGCTGTGTAGAAGATATCTTAAAAAGAACAGAGCCAAGTGATTCAAAATGTTCTCTTAGCGCTTCTTTGATAGTAGCTTGGACCTCTGGTGTCTCTATAGTGACATCATTTAGATGTTCTTCTAGATATGAAAAAAGCTTTTCATTATGTTCATCTTCCCACACAAAGTAGATAGATGGTTCGCCAATGATTGTTTTTAAGTGTATTTTTAATTTTGGTAATAACATATTGTGATAATTAGCTCATTTATTAATAATATTTTTAAATAATTCTACAATCTAATATTTAAAGGCAACTTATAAAGTATA
>NZ_JAQVKA010000012.1 GCF_028694895.1 Sulfurimonas sp.
CCACTTCTACCAAAGAGACATCAAACACTTCTTTTCTCAGCAACATTTAGCGATAAGGTAAGAAAACTCTCAAAGCTAATCCTAACTAAACCTGCATTTATAGAAACATCTAAAAAGAACTCAACTGTAGATACAATAAATCAAGTAGTTTACCTTGTAGATACTGATAGAAAAGCTGCACTTTTAGCATATATCATAGGTTCAAGAAATTTTAGACAAGTTCTGGTTTTTACGAGAACAAAAGCAAGTGCAGACCTTTTGGTAGTTGAGCTTAAAAAAGATGGTCTAAAGTGTGGGATAATCCATGGAGATAAAACTCAAGCAAACCGTCTAAAAACTCTAAACGAGTTTAAAGAGGGCAAAACCAAAGTTCTAGTAGCAACCGATATCGCTTCAAGAGGTTTAGACATCGAAGAGTTGCCATTTGTCATAAACTATGAACTCCCATCAATTCCAGAGGATTATGTACATAGAGTAGGGCGTACGGGGCGTGCTGGGCGGGATGGAATGGCAATTAGCTTGATAGATATTTATGAGAAATTTGACATAAAAGATGTAGAAAAACTTATAGGGATGAAGATTCCTCAAGAAGTGGTAGCTGGATTTGAGCCAGATCCAACGATAAGAAGAGCTGATCAAGATGAGATAAAACTCAAAAGTGAGCATAAAAAAGTAGAAAAAAAATATGTGAAAAAAGTTCATAAAAAAGATGAAAGCCCTAAAAAAACTAGCACATTTAAAAAGCCAGTTAGTACTAAA
The DNA here is from genome assembly GCF_028694895.1 of Sulfurimonas sp. Classification (GTDB taxonomy): domain Bacteria; phylum Campylobacterota; class Campylobacteria; order Campylobacterales; family Sulfurimonadaceae; genus Sulfurimonas. The sequence continues at coordinate 760 of NZ_JAQVKA010000012.1, forward strand.
AAAAGAAAAACGTCAAAGCGCGATTAAGATATTTTGCTAGAGATTTTATACCAAGATGAATTTTTAGTAGCTATAAATAAACCAAGTGGACTTTTAGTTCACCGCTCGCCAATAGACAGACATGAGACAGAGTTTGCTGTGCAGATTTTGCGTGATCAGCTAGGGCAGTTTGTTTATCCAATTCATCGCTTAGACAAACCAACTTCTGGCGTTTTGTTATTTGCACTTGATAAAGAGAGTGCAAAAATCATGGGTGATAAGTTTACTTCTCGTGAGGCAAAAAAGAGCTATATCGCCGTTGTTCGTGGTTATGCTCCAGAAAATGGAGTGATTGAGTATGCTCTAAGCATTAAGCTTGATAAGATAGCCGATAAAGATAGCTCCGAAGATAAAGAGCCTCAAGAGGCAACAACCAACTATGAAAGACTAGCCACAGTTGAGCTTGATTTTAAAGTTGGAAGATATGATAAAACTCGCTACTCACTTGTAAAACTTTATCCGCTCACAGGTAGGAAACATCAGCTCCGCCGCCATATGAAACATATCTCTCATCATATACTTGGAGATACTAAGTATGGAAGAGGAGAGCACAACATACTAATCAGAGAAGAGTTTGATTGTCATAGGATGTTACTTCACGCTATAGAGCTTCAAATCACTCACCCATTTACGCAAGAGCTTCTTTGTATCAAAGCGCCGCTAGATACCACGTTTGTGGATATCTTTAACTCTTTTGGATGGGATGAGTGCCTTATATAGAGTTAATGCTATTTATGTATAATCATATCAAATTTTAAATAGGAGCTTTAATGGAAGCAATGTATCCATACGCACACGTAATTCACTTGATGTTAGCAATCATATTTTTAGGATATGTATTTACAGACTTAACCATGATTTCAGCACTAAAAGGCAAGTTTAGCAAAGATGTAAATGAGAAAATCAACAAAACATTAGGAGTTAAAAGCTTCAAGATATTTCCAATCACAGTTCTTGTTATAGTCTTAACTGGCGGTATGATGATGTCAAAGTATATAAACTCAAGTGCTGGCTTTTTTGAGACTAACCTTCAAAAACTTCTGGTTATAAAGATAATTTTGGCTTTAATCATAGCGCTTGGAATTTTGTACAATCTATATAAAAAGATTGCTAAAAAGCCTAAGCATCCTTTTATGGAAAATCATTTTCATAAATTAGTAATTGTTTTAGGATTTTTCATAGTGCTTCTTGCAAAAATGATGTTTGAGGTATAAGGTATCTATAAGAGGTAACATATCGACTGGTAACTCCACTTCATTTAAATCGAGGCGAAGTTATGTGCAGTCGTAAAATAGTTTAAGTATTTTAGTTTTTTCGCCAGTAATTGTTTGCTGCGGCTATCGTTTGAAATTCGATGGCAACGACTTGACTAGCAGCCGTGAGACTATCAGGATCAACAGAGTATGTTTTTCTGCCTTCTTTGAGAGCGTCAAGGTCAGGTTGGATGTTATGTATGGTGTGGCGAACCATCATCATAGCTAAAGCACGACCTTCCTCGGGAGTCTTTGTAATCAATGTTCCGCCTGGAACTAGAACCAATTCTGAATCTGGTAAACGAGTCATAATATTTCTCCTATTTTTGTTTTTTTACTAAAAGAATTTTTCTCTTAGCTTGTCCATTATATCACAGATTATTTTTTGCTTTTATATTTTAAATCAAATAAAAAGTATCCTTGTCTAAGTGTTTTATACAGATTTTATTATGACAATTAGTATATATTTTTAAGGATATTAATCTTGAATATAAGAAAAAAAAACTCTATTTTTGAAAGTTGTTTCAGTATAATAATTTTAATTAATATTTATCGGAGTTAATATGAAAAACGTTATTTTATTATTGGTTGTATTTGTTATAAGTTTAAGCGCATCAGGGAGTAATTATAAATGTGATGGTAGAAAATACTGTTCGCAAATGACTTCATGTGAAGAAGCAAAGTTCTTTTTAAAAAACTGTCCTGATACAAAAATGGATGGTGATAAGAATGGGAATGGAAAGGGCAATGGAATCCCTTGTGAAAAACAATGGTGTGGTAAAAAATAGCAGTGATGATATTGCAATCTTAAATCAATTTTACAATTTACACCAATTAAAGAGTATATAATGAAACTAACGTCCATAGAAAATATCCATTGTCCTGAACTTGAGATTTATAATAAATTTAAAAAGCATGCCTTTTTGAGTGATAATAGCTTTTTGGCAGATAGCCCAAAGGTTGTCAACTTTCTTCTTGAAACAAACCTACAGATAAAAAGTATCCTTGCGACACAAGAGTATTATGATCAAAACACAGCTCTTATAAAAAGCAAAAACATTGAAACACTCTATGTTACAGATAAGAAAGAGATGGAGAAAATCGTCGGACACTCTTTGCATCACAACTGCATGATGCACGGAATACGCCCAGATGAAACTCCGCTCACAGAGTTAGACAATCATATTCTCATGCTTGATGCCATCTCATCAACAGAAAACGTAGGCTCACTCTCAAGAAGTGCAGCGGCTCTAGGCGTAAACTCTCTTCTTGTACCATCTAATGGCCCACACCCATATGGTAGACGCTCGCTTAGAGTCTCTATGGGTTATGTTAACCGTCTCAAGTTGCATGTATATGATGACATCATGGTAACGATACAAAAATTAAAAGATATGAACTACAAAATCTTTGCCGCAGAGATAACAGAGAACTCAATACCGCTTATGAATGTAGAAGTACCAGAGAAATGGGTGCTACTGATGGGACATGAAGGAGATGGAATATCTAAAGAAATTTTGGCTATTTGTGATGAGGTAGTACATATAGAGATGCAAGATGGCATAAAAAGCTTCAATGTAGCGGTAGCTGCTTCTTTGCTGATGTATCAGTTTAAGCATAAAGAGGTACTTTTGGGCACTAAAATGGCACTAAGTTTATAAAAGTTGCTTGAGAATGCCTAAAATAGGGCTTAAATGAAGATGTGGCTCCGAATACTGGATTCGAACCAGTGGCCAAGTGATTAACAGTCACCTACTCTACCGCTGAGCTAATTCGGAATCTTAAAAAATATGGTGTCAGAGGGGGGACTCGAACCCCCGACCCCCGGCTTATGAGACCAGTGCTCTAACCAGCTGAGCTACCCTGACATCCTTTAAGAGGCAGAATTATACTTACTTGAAACTTTAAATAACCTAAGAATACGAAATATAGGGCGCCAAACAAACAAAAATATCAAATACTTAGATAAATGCAATTAATATCAATAATCTTTAGTGAATTATATTAGAAAGCTTTAGTCTAAGTGGCTAAATGCACATTGACTTTGTTACCTTTTTTCTGTAATATTGCGTTCATAAACAATATGATTTAAGGAGTTTTATATGAATTTTCAACCATTAGGCAAAAGAGTCCTAGTAAAAAGAGTAGAAGAGGCAAATACTACAGTAAGTGGTATTATTATTCCTGATAATGCACAAGAGAAACCTTCGCGTGGTGAGGTTGTAGCAGTTAGTTCAGAAGTTAAAGAGTTGAAATGTGGAGATATGGTTCTTTTTGGAAAGTTTTCAGGTAGTGAAGTAACACTTGATGGAGATAAATTTTTAGTAATAGATAGTGAAGATATTTTTGGAATCATCAAATAAAAAATAGAGTAAAACAAAATTAAAGGAATATGAAATGGCAAAAGAGATAATTTTTTCGGATAATGCAAGAAATGCACTTGCGCGTGGTGTGGCAAAACTTACAGATGCGGTAAAGGTTACAATGGGGCCTCGTGGTCGTAATGTTTTGATTCAAAAGAGTTATGGTAATCCTGTAATTACAAAAGATGGTGTATCTGTTGCTAGAGAGATAGAGTTAAAAGATAGACTAGAGAACATGGGTGCTACACTTGTAAAAGATGTTGCTTCAAGAACTGCTGATGAAGCAGGAGATGGCACAACAACCGCAACTGTTTTAGCAAATGCAATTTTTTCTGAGGGTCTTAGAAACATCACAGCTGGAGCAAATCCTATCGAAGTAAAAAGAGGAATGGATAAGGCTTGTGAAGAGATTTTAAAACACTTAAAAGCATCAAGCAAAGCAATCAATGGTAAAAAAGATATAGCACAAGTTGCAACTATCTCTGCAAACTCTGATACTGCTATTGGCGATATGATTGCTGAAGCTATGGAAAAAGTTGGCCAAGATGGTGTTATCACTGTTGAAGAAGCTAAGGGAATCGTGGATGAACTTGATGTTGTTGAGGGTATGCAGTTTGACCGTGGATACTTAAGCCCATACTTTATTACAAATACAGAGAAGATGACAGCTGAGATTGAAAATCCTTGGATTTTATTGGTAGATAGCAAGATTGCTTCACTTAAAGATCTGCTTCCAGTTTTAGAGCAAGTTCAAAAAACTTCTCGCCCACTTCTTATAATTGCTGAAGATGTAGAGGGTGAGGCGTTATCTACGCTTGTTGTAAATAAGCTTCGTGGTGTTTTAAATATCTCTGCAGTTAAAGCTCCCGGTTTTGGCGATAGAAGAAAAGCTATGCTTCAAGATATCGCAGTACTGACCGCTGGAACTGTTATCTCTGAAGAGACAGGACACACACTAAGTGCAGCAACTATTCAGCAGCTAGGACAAGCTTCTCGCATAGTTATAGATAAAGACAACACTGTAATCGTAAATGGTGCAGGAAAATCTGAAGCGGTACAAGCTAGAGTAGCTGAGATCAAAGTTCAGATGAATACAACAACAAGTGAATATGACAAAGAAAAACTTCAAGAGCGTTTAGCAAAACTAAGTGGTGGTGTTGCTGTTATCAAGGTTGGTGCTGCTAGTGAAACTGAGATGAAAGAGAAGAAAGACCGCGTTGACGATGCTCTCTCTGCTACTAAAGCTGCTGTTGAAGAGGGAATTGTGATAGGTGGAGGAGCTGCTCTTGTTCGTGCTGCTGCAAAAGTAAAACTTGACCTGAGTGGTGATCAAAAAATTGGTTGTGAAATAATTCTTCGTGCTGTAAAAGCACCACTAAAGCAGATAGCAACAAACGCTGGATATGATGCTGGTGTTGTTGTAAATGCAGTTGAGATTGCAACTAATGAGAACATAGGCTTTAACGCGGCAACGGGTGAGTATGTAGATATGTTTGAAGCTGGAATTATCGATCCATTTAAAGTTGGTCGTGTAGCACTTACAAACGCTACTTCAATCTCTAGTTTACTTCTTACAACAGAAGCTGCGATTTATGAGCTTCCTGAAGAAAAACCTGCTATGCCAGATATGAGTGGTATGGGCGGAATGCCAGGAATGATGTAATCATTTTTTAAACCACCTCTTTGGTGGTTTAAGGTTTATCTAGCTAGTTTTATAGCTTCAAGCGCAGCTTCATAATTTGGCTCAGACGTAACTTCTTCAACAATCTCTTTATATACAATCACTCCGCTTCTATCAATCACAAAAACAGCTCTAGCACTTAGTCCTATTAGTTTGTTGTCAGCCATTAAAACACCATATGCTTTACTTACGCTCTTATCCAAATAGTCACTTACAACAGTTAGATTCTCAATCCCAGAAGTTGTACAAAAACGCTCAGAAGCAAATGGTAAATCCATAGAAACAACTGTTGTCTCACAAATATCAAGATTGTTTACATCTTCGTTAAATCTTCTTGTCTCAGCAGCACATGTATCAGTGTCTAGTGAAGGAACTGTAACAATTAGTTGTATCTTATCTCTAGGTCCACCGATTGACACATTGTTTAGATCTGTACCTATAGCAGTCACAACTGGTGCGCTGTCCCCAACTCCTATTTGATCCCCAATGAGTGTAACTTTAGTTCCATGAAATTTTGTTGATTGCATGAATTTCCCTTAATTTTTTTTTAATTATATTATCATAAAAGATATGTAATTAATCTTTTATTTCTCACTTTTTAACTATAATTGGGGAAAATATATGGCTAAGAGAGTTAAATGAAAATCGAAAATCCTTTTGAGAGTGGTCATATAAAAAATTATATTTTGCTCTACGCTAGTGTTGTAGTAATTATGATACTTTTTTTTATAGCAACTACGCTTTTTCATGATGTATCAAGTGTTGATGAGAAAGTTTTTAATTATGATAAAAATAGCTCTGTAAGTATAAATAAAGAGCTAGAAGTAGAGCAAACCCCTCCTAAGAAGAGATTTAAACTCTTAGAAAGAGGCTATTAACTACTCTTTTGTGATGATAAATAGTTGCTCGTGGTTTAAACGTTTTAAGATATCCATAACGCTAACAAAGTCTTGAAACTTTGACTCTTTATCACTTCTTAAAAGAACGGCTTGTTCTTTGTCTACTGATGAGAGTTTTTCTTCGAGTGTTTTTAAATCCACCTTCTCTTTTTCAAAAAAGATATCACCTTTTGCATCAATATAGATAGTTACCTCTTTTTTATTGTCCTCTTTTTTAGCTGCTTTTGCATCTGGAAGCTCGATAGGGATAATTCCTTGGTTTACAAAGGTGGCTGTTGTTAAAACCATAACTAAAAGAACAAGCATTATGTCGATAAAAGGTATAACATTTATCTCATCAAAACGCTTTCTTGCTTTTTTAAATTTTGCCATATTTAGTTACTTATTTTTCTTGTCTTGTGCAACATCAAAGAGCGTCAATAGTTTTTCTACTTTGCGAAGAAGCATTGTATAAAAGAAAATAGCTGGCATCGCTACAAGAAGTCCCATTGCAGTTGCTTTTAGGGCAAGAGCAAGACCAACCATGATTTTTTTTGCATCTATTGTTCCAACTTCACCCATAGTATAAAACGTAAGCATTATCCCTATAACTGTTCCCAATAGCCCAACATAAGGAGCGTTTGCACCAATAACACTTATCATACTTAAGTTGTCTGTCAAATCAATCTCTAACTCATCTCTGTTATCATAATCACTTAGACGTAAAGAGGTATAAAACATCATTCTCTCAATAAAGAGCCAAAGAGTAATTACACTCATAAGTATAAGAAGTCCCATTACTCCGTAGTCTAACGTTGCCTCTGCGTATGCTAAGATACTTTTTTCCACTAATTTTCCTTGAATTTTAATATAACTGTCGTGCCGATATTTGGAATAGATTTGAAATTTAAGGTTACACTGTTTGCATCGCAAAAACGTTTGACCATACTAAGCCCGATTCCAAAGCCTCGCATGTTTTCATTGCTTTGATAATATTTATCAAAAATCTTTAAAAGTTCTACTTCATCCATGCCGCAACCATAATCTTTTATGTATAGAGAATGCTGGTGCAATGTTATATCTATTTTGTGAATATTTAGTGAATATTTTACAGCATTGTCCAAAAGATTGTCAATGACTTTGGATAAGCCAATAATATCGTTGGTTATTTTTGTTGGCTCAATGTCTAAAGTAAACTCTATATGCTGATATATCTGTTTTAAAAAGTCGACTCTATTTACAAGCAGTTCATCAAGAGAGATTGTCTCATGCTTGATATTTGCACTTTGAAGTTTTATCATGTAGTCAAGCTCATTATATCGTTCTTGGAGCATACTGCACGCACTCTCTATCCTAGAGGCTCTTTTTAAATCCTTCTCGCTTGAGAGAGCTTTTTTTAACATACTGATATTTGTTTTGATTGTACTTATTGGTAGATTTAGCTCATGAAGTGTCTCGCTTGAGAGGTTTTGAAGGTTACTTACATGTTCAAAAAGAGGGTCAATAGAGAGTTTTGCGATTATGATTCCAGTAAAAATAGTAAGTAAAAAAAGAACAAAAAATAGCAAAAATATATTTTGTGTCTCAACTATAGAGACAAAATAGTACAAAATTCCTAAAAGAGAGAGCGCTGTTAAAACATAGTAGATAAAGATTGTTATGCGTAAGTTACGAAACAAGTCTGTATCCAATGCCTCTAATGTTTTCTATATTTATTTGCGGAAGAAGTTGTTTGATGCGGTTTATATAAACCCTCAAAGCTCCATCGCTTCCGCCTTCGCTACTACTCCAAAGCGTGTCTAAAATCATCTCTTTTGGTACAGTATTGTTTACATGTTTCATAAGAAGTAGTAGTAATTGGTACTCTTTTTTTGAGAGTTCTACCTCTTTGTTATCGTACAAAATACGTCTGTGCGCATAATCATTACAAAGTAATCCTATGCAGATAACATCATCTTTTTTTGCTCGCTTGAGTAGTGCTGTTATGCGTAAGATGAGTTCATCAGAATCAAAAGGCTTTGTTATAAAGTCGTCTGCACCACAAGTGAAGCCTTTTTTGAGTATCTCTTTATCTTTGTGAGAAGTTAAAAAGATTGCCGGAGTTTCATCGTCCGACTCTCTTAACTCTTTTAGTAAAGTCGTACCATTTATGAGCGGTACGTTAATATCAAGGAGATAAAGATCAAATTTTTGCTGATAAGTTTTATCTAGTGCGGCTTGACCATTTGGGGCATGAACAACTTCCATGCCATTTTCTTCAAGTAGGTCGATAAGAGTCTCTGCAAAGAGCATATCATCTTCTAGGAGTAAGATTTTACTCAACGCTTCTTATCGCCCAGTTTATTACTTTGTTTGCATACATTGGAACTACATTGCTATAGTTTGCAGGTACGATAAAAGGGCGTTTTTCTAGGATGACCTCTTTAAACTCAGGACAAAGCTTATAGATGCTTTGAGCATTATCGCTTACAAATGCTTGAAGGTTATCGAGTTTATCATACTGCTCAAATATTTCACATAGAACTTGCAGAGCAATAGGAGCACTAAAAACACCAGCCGCGCAACCAGAACACTCTTTTTTCTCTTTTGAGTGAGGCGCTGAATCTGAGCCAAACATAACTTTTGGATGAGCTTCGAGTGCAACGCTAAGAAGTGCGTCTAAGTCTTCAGGACGCTTTGCTATTGGCTTGCAGAAGTTATGAGGCATCATCATACCACCAACAACGTCATCAAGAGTAAAAAGAAGATGATGAACTGTTATGGTTGCGTAGAGATTTTTATGTTTATCTAGCATATCAACTGCTGCTTTTGTTGTGATATGCTCCATAACTATCTTTAAATCTGGAAAATTTGTAGCTAAGAGTTCGTAGATACTCATAAACTCTTCTTCTCTATCCATCACAAAACCATCAGTCTCACCGTGAACACAAAGTGGAATCCCAAGGATACTCATAGCTTCTAATGTTTCGCGCATCTCTTCTATGTTAAACGAAGAAACGCCGCCCTCAGAGTTGGTAGTAATCCCAGCAGGATAGAGTTTTATAGCTGTTACATGATCAACGATACTTGCTAAAAACTTTTTATCGTAATTTTTGTAAAAAAGTGTCATATATGGTTCAAAATAGTCATTTGGAACAGCCGCCATTATGCGCTCTTTATACGCTTTTATATCTTCTAATGTTTCAACTGGGGGAACAAGATTTGGCATTATTAGCGCACCGCTAAAGCTATAAGCACTAAGTGGAGCTATGTTTTCTAGCATGACTCCATCGCGAAGATGAAGATGCATATCTAGAGGCATTAAAAGTGTATGAGTTTTCATGGACGTCCTTAAATTGCGTAAAAAATTATCAAAATTATATCAAAATATGTTTTACCTCTCTCTTTTAAAGAGAGTTTTTTGCCTCTTTTATGAGGTTGTTGATAGAGTCTTCATAAAGTTTTGCTTCTGCTTGTGAAGTTGACTCAAAACGAGTTACTAAAACAGGAGTTGTGTTACTAGCTCTTACGAGTCCCCATCCATGTTCAAAGTTTATACGAACACCATCTACATCTATGATGTTTTTTATCTTTGGAAAATTCGCTGGAGGGCTCTTTAGTAGCTCTTTTACTCTATCTATGATTTTAAATTTTTCGCTCTCCGTTGTTTTTACTTTAATCTCCTCAGTTGAGAAAACTTGAGGAAGTTTTGCAAGCTCTGCGTCTAAGTCAATCCCATCATGAACAAGCTCTAACATACGAAGAGTTGCATAGATAGCATCGTCATAACCAAAGTAACGGTTTTTGAAAAATATATGACCACTTACTTCACATGCAAGGTCTGCGTTTATCTCTTGCATCTTTACCTTGATGTTTGAGTGTCCAGTTTTGTACATGATTGCTGTTGCACCACGCTTCTCTAACTCATCGTACATAACTTGAGAACATTTTACCTCTCCAACAACTGTTGGTTTATCCATCTTCATAGCAAACAAAAGAGCCATCATATCGCCCTTGATGTTGTTTTTATGAGTAAGAACTGCGATTCTATCGGCATCTCCATCATAAGCAAAAGCGATGTCGCCCTCACTTGAGAGGAGTTTTTTGATATCTTCTAAGTTATGCTCATCTGAGGGGTCTGGGTGGTGGTTTGGAAAAGTTCCATCAGGGTCTACATAAAGCCCTTTGGTATGTAGTTTAAGCGCAGAGAAGATTCTCTCTGTAACGATTCCAGCAACACCATTTCCACAGTCATAAACGATGCGAGTCGGCATACCTTTTAAGTGCCCAAACTCACCAACTAAAAAGTCAACATAACGAGAGAGTGCATCTATCTTTGTGACTTCTCTTTTTGCTTCTGGTACGCTCTTGATTGTCTCACACTCACGCCCTAAAGCATAGATGTCTTCACCAAAAAATGGCGCTTTGTCTATGGTTATCTTAAAACCATTATATTCGCTTGGATTGTGTGAACCTGTAATCATGACAGAAGCAGAAACTAAGATGCCATCAAACTCGTTGTAGTTACAAAAGTAGTTTACAGGAGTGGGAACCATTCCCATATCTAGAACTCTCTTCCCACCAGCGTTTAACCCACGAACAAGGTACTCAAAAAGGATAGGCGAGTGGTCTCTTGCATCGTAGCCAACAGCCACATATTCGCCTTTGATTTTTGAAGCAAGCGCGTACCCTATGCGAGTAACACTCTGCTCATTTAACTCTTGCTCATAAATCCCTCTAATGTCGTACTCTCTGTAAATGCTCACTGTGCCACCTTTATAGTTTTATAAGTGCAATTTTACTACAACTCCCTTTTTATTTGGTTAGAGTGAGAGAAATATTTTAATGTCTAATAACTAGCTTATGCTCTTTTATCTTGTTTATCAAGTTTGTTATAAATGACGTTTTTTTCTCTTCTTCTGCTATTGTTTTTGTAGCTTTTAGGTTGAAGAGTTCCATCTTTTTGTCAAGGTAACTTGTGTTGATATTTCCTGCCATGAAGTCAGCATCTTTTACTATCTCTCTGTGAAGTGAGAGGTTTGTGATAACGCCATCTATGTAAAACTCATCTAGCGCTCTTGATGCTTTTTTAACAGCGCCTTCCCAGTCAAGTGCCCAAACGATAAGCTTTCCTACCATAGAGTCATAGTTTGGTGGGATTGTATAACCTGTATAAACGCTTGAGTCAAGGCGTACTCCAGGGCCTCCGGGAGTTATATAGTTTGTGATAGTTCCGATTGATGGCATAAAGTTGTTCTGGGGATTTTCTGCGTTTATTCTAAACTCTATCGCATATCCACGGAAGTTTATCTCTTCTTGAAGATACTTTAGTTTATCTCCCTCAGCTATTTCTATCATTCTCTGAATTATGTCAATTCCTGAGATTATCTCAGTTACTGGGTGCTCAACTTGAACTCTTGTGTTCATCTCTATAAAGTAGATATTGTCGCCCTCATCAAGCAGATACTCGATTGTTCCAACGCTCTCATAGCCTAGTTTTAACATCGCTTTTATTGAAATTCTAAATAGCTCTTTTCTAGCTTCAGGGTTTAGTCTTGGTGAAGGTGCAATCTCTATAACTTTTTGATGACGTCTCTGGATTGAGCAGTCTCTCTCGCCTAAATGTACAACGTTGCCGTATTTGTCAGCTACTATTTGTATCTCAATATGTCTTGGGTTTTCTACATATTTTTCGATAAATACTTCACCTTTTCCAAAATACTTTTTAGCCTCATTTGTAGCAGAGTCAAACATCTCATCAAAAAGCTTTGCACTCTTAACTATTCTCATACCACGCCCACCGCCGCCAAATGCAGCTTTTATGATAACTGGAAAACCTATCTTAGTAGCGACTTTAGCACCCTCAGCTTTATCTATGACTGGCTCATCAGTTCCTTCTAAAACAGGTACACCTATCTCTCTCATAGCAACTTTTGAAGCCATCTTGTCTCCAAAGAGAGCTATGTGTGCAGGTTTTGGACCGATGAAAATTACGCCTCTGTCTTCACATGATTGTGCAAACTCAGCATTCTCAGATAAGAAGCCATACCCTGGGTGAATAGCGTTACAGCCGGCTTTTAGAGCAAGTGTGATGATTCTATCATAGTCAAGATATGCTTGAAGTGCGTCGCCAGTTATCGGGTAGCACTCATCCGCTTTTTTTACCCAAATACCCTCAACATCAACCTCTGAGAAGATAGCGACACTTTTTATGTCTAGCTCTTTACAAGCTCTAATGATTCTTAGAGCTATTTCGCCTCTGTTTGCAACTAGTATTTTAGTAATTTTTTTCATCTTCATTGCCTCGTAAATAAATTTTGACGAAATTCTATAACTTTATAAAAATAAATTCTTCACTATTAATGCTCATAAAATTATCTGTTATTGCTAAATATATACTCATTTTGTGTCTAAAAAGTGATTTGTTTTTGCTACAATATAAACTATGAAAAAAGGAACACTTCAAAAAAGAGTACAAATCGCCAATGATATAATGTACTATATCTACACGCACATCGAGACAAATATAGCGATGGATGAGCTTAGTGAGGATTTGAAGATTAGTAAGTTTCACATGCATAGAATTTTTAAAGATGTCTTTGGTAAAAATATCTATGAGAGTATAAAGTCTATCAGACTTCAAAAAGCATCAAACCTACTTTTAACAAATAAATATTCAACAATCAGCGATGTAGCAAACATTTGCGGATATAGCTCTCAAACATCATTTCTACGAGTCTTTAAAGAGCGTTTTAGCATGACACCAAAAGAGTGGAAGAAGGGCGGATATAAGAAGTTTTCACAACATATTATCGAGCAGTCTCCAAAAGCAAAACAATCAACTGCGAAGTTTGACCACCTAGAACCTACCATTGTAAAGATGCCTGTAATTGAGAGTTACTACATAAGACACAGTGGCTACAACGCGCTTATTAGCACTACTTGGCAAAAGCTTCAAACATGGGTTTTTAGTAACAATATAACAGAGTATAAACAGATAGCCCTTTTTCACGATAACCCAACGATAACGCCGCTTAGTGAGTGCCAATATGTTGCGTGTATAGTTGTTGATAAAGGCGTAAAAGTAAATAGCGATAGGCTGCCAAAGTTTAATATCTCTGAGGGGATATATGCGAAGTTTGACTTAGTTGGAGAGCAGGGCGATATGCTAAAGTTTATCCAGTGGCTCTATCATGAGTGGCTTCCAAAAAGTGAGTATGAAACAACTACGAAACCGCCCTATGTTATATATAAGAAAAATAATTATCTTTCAGAGGATAGTAAGTTTGATATAAGTTTTTATCTATCAATCAAATTTTAATACAAATACCACTTATGCTATTATTATAAAAAAATAAAGAGATATTATGAGCCAAGTAGAGACTATATATTTAAAAGATTATAAAGCACCACAATTTTTGATAAAAACATGCGATTTGGTTTTTGAGTTATTTGAAGATTATACGCAAGTTACAAACATGATGAAAATAACAAAAGAGGATAAAAGCGCTAAAGACTTAGTTCTTGACTGTGCCGATTTAGAACTTCTTGATATATATCTTGATGATGCAAAGCTTGATGAGAGCAGATATATTATAGAAAAAGAGAGTCTAAAAGTATTGGATGTTGGCGATGAGTTTAAAGTTATCATCATCAATAAAATCTATCCTCATTTAAACTCTGAGTTAGAGGGACTTTACAAATCTGGAAATATATTTTGCACGCAAAATGAGCCTGAGGGCTTTAGAAGAATCACACCTTACTTGGACCGTCCAGATGTTATGGCTGTTTTTAAAACAACACTCGTTGCAGATAAAGAGCGTTATCCGATTTTATTAAGTAATGGAAACAGAGAGTCAAACTTCAAGCTTGATGATGGTAGACACGGCATCACTTGGTTTGATCCACATCCAAAACCATCTTACCTTTTTGCTCTTGTTGCTGGAGATTTGGGCGTTATAGAGGATAAATATATAACAAAAAGCAAGAAGTATGTAAGACTCTATATCTACACAGACAAAGGTAATGAGTCTAAGTGTAAGCATGCTATGAAATCGTTAAAAGATGCGATGAAGTGGGATGAGGATGTTTATGGAAGAGAGTACGATTTAAGCCTTTATAACATCGTGGCGGTTGATAGTTTTAACATGGGCGCTATGGAGAACAAAGGTTTAAACATCTTTAACTCTGCTTATGTTTTAGCAGATGAAGATAGTGCAACTGACGCAAACTATATGGGGATACAGAGTGTTATAGCACATGAGTATTTTCACAACTGGACAGGAAACCGCATCACTTGTCGTGACTGGTTTCAGCTCACGCTAAAAGAGGGGCTTACGGTTTTTCGCGATCAGTGCTTCTCAGCAGATATGAACTCAAAAGAGGTTCAGAGGATTGAAGATGTAAAAGCACTTCGCGAGAGACAGTTTGTAGAGGACGCTTCGCCTACTGCGCACCCAATTCAGCCAGATTCATATATGGCTATAAACAACTTCTACACAGCAACTGTTTATGAAAAGGGTGCTGAAGTTATTCGCATGATTCACACCCTTATTGGAGAGAAGAAATATAGAGCAGGAATGGATTTGTATTTTGAGACTTTTGATGGACAAGCGGTTAGAACTAATGACTTTTTATGGGCTATGAGCAAGGCTGGTGGTGTTGATTTGGAGCTATTTAAGAGATGGTACCATCAATCAAGAACACCAAAACTAAAAGTGGATGAGAGTTTTGAGGATGGAGAGTTTAGAGTTACTTTAACACAAATAGTTCCAAACGCAGTAGATGGAACTACTCAAAGTGCATACTACTACCCTTTAAAAATAGCGCTTTTAGATAAGAGCGGAGAAGAGATTTTAGAAAAAGTTCTAATCATCTCAAAAGAGAGTGAAGAGTTTATTTTTAAAGCTAAATCAAAACCAATTTTATCAATAAATAGAGATTTCTCAGCACCTATAATTATAGAGCACAAAGAGAGCGATTATGCCTTTTTGATGAAGCATGATAAAAATAGCTTTGTAAAGTATGAATCAGCACAATCATTTGCCCTAGAGACTATTGAAGCTTTGATGAGAGGCGAGGTGCTTGATGAAGAGTATGTTGTAGCGTATGGTCATATCTTAGAAGATGAGCTTGATTTATCGTATAAAGCCCTACTTTTAGAGCTTCCAAGTGTCTCAGCAATTATGCAAAGAACTGAGGTGATTGATTTTGAGATAATATATGAGGCAAAAGAGAAGCTTCAAAAACATCTCGCTTCTACATTTAAAGATAAGCTCTTAGAGATTTACAGACAAAACCATAAACCAGAGTCAAAAGAGCTTGATGCAAAAAGTATAGGGCAGAGAAGTCTAAAAAATCGCTCTTTAAAACTGCTATCATCTTTACAAAGCGATGAGATTGCTATTTTGGCAAATGAGCAGTATAACAACTCTCTAACGATGACTGATAGAATTATCGCACTTGATATTTTAGAAGATATTTCAGCTGCTCTCTCGGCTAGTGCACTTGATAACTTCTATAACAGATACAAAAAAGATGCTTTAGTGATGCAAAAATATTTCTCAATTTTAGCCTCTTCACATAGAGTTGGCACACTTGATCGTGTTATGGCTCTTCAAAATGATGATGCGTATAATGAACTTATACCAAATTTTGTTCGCTCACTTATTGGAGTTTTTGCTAGAAACTATAAATATTTTCATGCAAAAGATGGCTTGGGATATAAGTTTATTGCAGATAAGATTATAGATATTGATAAGATAAATCCACAAATGGCATCAGGTTTAGCAGGTGCATTTAAGATATATGAAAAGTTAAATGAGAAGAATAAAAATGTTATGAAAATAGAGCTGCAAAGAGTCTTAAAAGAGCACTCACTTTCTAAAAATGTTTATGAAATTATTAGCAAGATTTTGAAAGTTTAATTTTTTCATCTACTAAGAAATCATAAGTAGTAATTTTTTTTACAAAGTTTTTTTTTAATTTTTTGGGATATTATTGTTGTGAGTTTTTCTTAGGCTTAATTAACAATAAGGACGTTATATGGCAAGATTAGTTGTTCTTGGTGGAGGAGTCTCCGGCCATACAGCTGCAACGTTTGCGGCAAAATGGTTAGGCTCGGCGCATGAAGTGATAGTAGTTACTCCAAACTCAAAGTGGAACTGGGTTCCTTCAAATATTTGGGTTGGAGTTGGTGAGATGAGTAAAGAGGACGTTACCTTTGATTTAGCTCCTGTATATAAAAAAGCTGGTATTAATTATAAGCAAGCAAAGGCTGTTTCAATTAATCCAGAGGGCTCTGAGTCAAGCAGTAAACCTTTTGTAACTGTAGAGTTTACCTCAAAAGGCAATGAAGGTAAAACTGAAAACATAGAGTATGATTATCTAATTAATGCGACAGGTCCTAAGTTAAACTTTGGTGCTACGCCTGGCCTTGGAGTGGGTTCTGAACTTGGAGAGTTTACAGTTTCAGTTTGTACACCTGATCATGCAGTTCATGCAAATGATGAATTTCAAAAATCAATTCAAAAGATGAAAAACGGTGAACGTCAGAGATTTTTAGTTGGAACTGGACATGGTTTATGTACATGTCAAGGCGCTGCGTTTGAGTATATCTTCAACATAGAACATGAAATTAATAAAGCTGGTGTTCGTGATATGGCTGATTTAACATGGATTTCAAATGAGGCCTTCTTAGGCGACTTTGGTGTTGGTGGATTACATATGAAGAGTATGGGATTTGCAGTTAGCTCGAAAATATTTGCAGAATCTCTATATACAGAGAGAAACATAGATTGGATTATTGGCGCACACGTAAATAAAGTTGAAAAAGGTAAAGCTCATTATGAACTCCTTGATGGAACAATGGGCGAAGAGGAATTTGACTTCTCTATGCTAATTCCTCCTTTTGCAGGTGTTGGACTTAAAGCATTCGCAAAAGATGGCACAGATATCACGTCAACTGTTTTTGCACCTAATGGCTTTATGAAAGTAGATGCAAACTACTCCGCTGGCGCTTATGAGAACTGGAAGGCAAGTGACTGGCCTTCAACTTACCAAAACCCAACGTATGGCAATATGTTTGCTTGTGGTATCGCATTTGCACCTCCACATACAATCTCAAAACCAATGAGTTCTCCAAACGGAACTCCAATCAATCCAACACCTCCTCGTACTGGTATGCCTTCTGGAATTATTGGAAAAGCTGTTGCACACAGTATTTGCGATAAGATCTTAAAAGGAGAAAACTCTCCACTACATGAGGCTTCAATGGCTAATATGGGTGCTGCTTGTGTTGCTAGTGCTGGTAAAGGTGTGTTCACTGGAACTGCTGCTGCAATGACAATCTACCCTGTTATCCCAGACTTTGAGAAGTATCCAGGTACTGGTCGTGATACGGATTATACTTTTGGAGAGATTGGTCTAGCTGGACATTGGATTAAACATATCCTTCATTATCTATTTATCTGGAAGGCTAAGTTAAAAACTGGCTGGACAATGATTCCAGAATAAAAAAAATATTAAAGGAGAAAAAAATGGAAAAAAAAGCAGAACATAATTTCAAAGCTTATGGAAAAAATTTTAATTCAATGACGCCTGGTCCTTTTGCACTTAAGCTAAGAACTTGTAAAATCTGGCAATTTATAAGATTTATTGTTATAAATATAAAGATGCTTGTCGTAGTAAGAAAAAGCCACTAAGCTAACACGGTAAAGGTTTCAGAACTTGAAATCTTTGCCAAATTACAAAAATAGAGAGAGTGATGATTAAAGAGATAGTTACCTACCCAACTCCCCCAAGTGTACAATATGCAATAGATGTAAGAGTTTTAGATGAAGAGATAGAAACCCTTTTACAAGACTTAAAAGATACTATAAAAGCCAATTCATTAGAAGCTTTAGCAGCATTTCAAATTGGTAGTTATTACAACATAGTGGTAATTGCAAAAGAAGATGGAGAGTTTTTAGAGCTTATAAACCCGAGGGTTATAGGTCATAAAGGTAGAGTTACAACTGTAGAGAAAACCGCTTATTTTCCAAATTTAAGTGCGAACGTAACTAGGTATGAAACTATCTCTTTAGTCTATCAAGATAGAGATTTAAAACAGCGTTCACTAAAGGCTGATGGAGCTTTTAGCATATTACTGCAAAGAAAGGTTGATTATACTTTTGGTTCAACCTTTTTAAACAAGCTAAACAAAGAAGAAAGAAAACAGTTTCAAAAAAAACTAGAGTTTGGAAGTGATCTTGCAATCTCAGAGCTTTGTCCTACGACATTTAAAAGAGACTATATTATTAAACTTATCAATATAATAATGATTATAATGGCTATACTTCTCTTGGCATCTTTGTTTGTAGATGAGCCGTTATCTAAAGAGTTTTGGCATTATCAAAGTTATCTTGCTCTTAGTGCATTTAGCTTAAATATAATCTACTTTTTTTATGCGCAGTATGAAGGAAAACGTTTCACTTCATGTACGAGTTGCCAAATAGGAAACATTATAGGTACTGCAACTATATCTTTGATAAAGTTATCAGTAATTATGATATTTTCATATCTTATAATGTAGGAAAATTTTAGAATCTATGAAAAAAAAGATACCAAATCTAGTAAAAAATTTAGACACTTTAAAAGGTTCAAAAGAGCTTATTTTAAAGCAGTGGTTGTCTTATGACTCTCCACAAAAAATCCTTAAGCTTCATGATATAGATAAGAATCAATTTCTAAGTGATTATGCAAACGGCGTTTTTGACTACTTTATGGGCGTAATTGCTGGTGTAGTAAATATAGGAGATTGCCCTGTTATGCGGAAGTTTCTTGCTTTTTTAAAAGGCAAAGAGATAAAAACAGAAGAGCTTTTTGATATTTGTAGCCATTTTCGCCGCTCTATAGTTGACTTTACATATGATGCCAATATTAACTCTAAAAACCTTTTTGAAGAGATATCTTATATGTTTGACCAAAACTTTCAAGGGCTTTTGGGATACTACACAGATACAATTTATCAAAAAGAAAAAGAGATAGATAGACACGTAAAGCTTCTTAGTGAGTATCAAAATGCGCTTGATGAGAGTGCTATTATCTCTAAAACGGATAAAGATGGAAAGATTACTTACGTTAATGATAAATATATAAGAATAAGCGGATATGACGCAGATGAACTAATTGGAAGTTATCATAGTATTGTAAAACATCAAGATATGCCTGAGGATTATTTTAAAGATTTATGGTTTCAGCTTGAAAATATGGGTATTTTTAGAGGCACTATAAAAAATAATAAAAAGAATGGTGATTACTTTTATGTTGATGTAACAATCGTTAAAATCGTTGATCCATATGACAACACAACTGAGTATATCTCTATAGCAAACGACGTTACAACGCTTATAGATGCAAGACTTGAAGCACAAAAAGCATCACAAGCTAAAGAGTATTTTTTATCAAATATGTCGCATGAGATAAGAACCCCTCTAAACGCAATTTTAGGCTTTGTAAATCTTTTAATAGACCAAGACCTCTCAAAGCAGCATAGAAAATATCTAGAAATTATTTTAAATAGTGGAGAAAATCTCTTAAGCATCATTAATGATATTTTGGACTTCTCAAAACTAAGAAGTGGTGAGTTTACTATTGAGCCTAGAATCTTTTCTATTCATAGTGAAATTAGCCATACATTAGAGCTTTTCGTTGCTTCTGCTAACTTAAAAGAGATTACAATCACATCTTTTATAGACCCATCAATACCTAAAGAGTTATATGCAGACTCTCTTAGAATAAAGCAGATACTCTCAAACTTTTTAAGTAATGCTATCAAGTTTACTAGAGCTAAAGGACATATACATGTCGAAGCAACTTGTAAAGATAGAATCCTTAGAGTAAGTGTTAGAGATAATGGAATCGGTATAGCAGCAGGAGACATCTCAAATATTTTTACAGCTTTCACTCAAGCTGGAGGTGCAGAGGTAGAGCATATGGTAGGAACTGGGCTAGGGCTTTCTATATGTCATCAGTTATCTCAACATATGGGCGGAATGGTTCATGTTTCATCTGAGCTTGGTCAAGGAAGTACATTTTGGCTCGAACTTCCAGTTGAGATTCATGATAACTCTTGTCAAGTCTTTAATGATTTGGAAGAGATAAAAAAATATAAGAAAATTTTCTATATAAAAGATATGCAGCATGATTATAGATCAGCATCATTTTTGCGATACGCTAATATTTTTGGAATGGATATAGAGATTTCAGAGAAAATAAGAAGTGAACATGATGTAGTTATATTTTTAGAAGAGGATGTTGATGAAGAGTTTAAAGAAAAAATCATCAACTCAAATAAGAAGTATATAGCACTGACAAATAGACCAAGTGATATATATGAGAAGTATCCACACATCTCAACTATCTGTTTTCCTCTTTACTGCTCAAAAATAAAAGCAGCGTTTGATGAGTTAAATCATCCAGATGAGGCTCCTTTACACAAACTAGAAAAAGCAAAAAAATTTAAAGGACATGTTCTAATAGCTGAAGATAATGAAGCAAATCAAGAGCTTGTTAAGATTTTACTAGAAAGATATGGGCTAACTTATGATCTTGCAAATAATGGGCTTGAAGCTGTAAATCTTTATAAAGCAAATAATTATGATTTGATTTTAATGGATGAACAGATGCCAACGATGGATGGTAACGAGGCTGTTAGAATTATTTTAGATTATGAACAAGAGAATAATTTAAGACATACTCCAATCTCAGCACTTACAGCAAATGTTATAAAAGGTGCAAAAGAGAGAGGTTTAATGAGCGGATTTGACTCATTTTTGGGCAAGCCAATAGTTATAAAAGAGTTAGAGAGAGTTTTTTCCAACTATCTAAGAGCTTCTAAGATACCAGCTCCAAACAAAAAAGTAGCAACTAAAAATAGTAGTATAGAAGGGCTTGATCTATATAAACTAACTCAAGAGTTGATGCTTAGTGAGAGCGAACTACTTATGTTAGCTAACTTATTTATCAAAAAAATGTCAAAACAGATACCTGAGATGCAAGAAGCAATTTTAAAAAGAGATTATTCAAAAATGGCGCTTATAGCACATAGTATAAAAGGCTCAAGTGGTAACTTTAGACTAGAAGATGTGCAAGAGAGTAGCACAAAGTTTGAAAAAATGGCTAAGAAAAAGGATATCAACTACAACTATGAAGAAGCATTTAAAAAGATAAAAGATAGACTTCTGGAGATAAAAATCATATAAAGAGTAGGAAAGTTTTATAAGTTAAAAGTGTAGCTTATGAACTACTTCTCTATGTAGTAGCCAATTCCTGAAGCATTTTTTATAATATCTGTTGGGAGTTTGCTTCTTAGTCTCCAAACAAGCGTTCTTATGCTGTTCTCCGTTGCTCCACTCTCTCTCCAAACATAATTTATTGCTTGTTCAAAGTTAATGATACTTCCTAGTTTTGCAACAAGAAGATGAAGTATGGCATTTTCTTTTTTTGTCAATTTTAATTTTTGATCGTTGAAGCTAATCTCTTTTTTTACAATGTTTATTGAGTAAGAAGTGCCAAAGGTAACAGTTGTACCATTTAGTTCACTTTTTTCATAAAGAAGTTTCTCTACACCTTTTTCATCTATCTTAGAAGCGCTTATCTCTTCGTATCTTTTGCACTCCATTTCAAATTTAAAAACTGCCATTTGAATAGTAGCATGAAGTGAAGATGGGTCAAAAGGCTTTACTATATAGCCATATGGTTCAGTTTTTATAGCTTCTGAGATGATATCATCATCACTATGAGAAGTTAGATATATAAAAGGAATAGAGTAATTTTGTTTTATTCTTCTACCTAGAGTTATTCCATCACTTCCTTCTTGAAGCGAGATATCGATAAGAACAAGATGAGGTGTATGTGTTTGAACATTTTCTAAAGCATCAGGAATATTATCACAAGTTGCTAAAATTTTATAACCTTGCTTCTGTAAAGATAGTTTTAGATTTAGCGCTGTTATCTCGTCGTCTTCAACAATGATAATTGTGTGTTTTTCCATGGTATTCTCTAATTATTTAGTATGTTTTTGTAATGAAATATTGTCGTCATCTTAGCATAACAATATAAGTTTTTTTTATTTAAGAAGAAGAAATGTGATAATTGTGATAATATCGTTACAATATTACACGTGTTTTTAAATTTTATTTTTAATTATAAAAAAACCATTCTTCTGCTTTTTAATTCCATCTAAATTTGTTAGTTATAATAGTATGTTTAAAATCATTAGTTGGAAAGATTATGAAGATAGTTGAAGTAGAAAATATAGAATTAACATTTTTAAGTATGCAAGATTATGAAGAGTTAAAAGAGATGATGCTTGTAGTTTACGAATCGATGCCAGAGTCGTATTGGAGTGAGAATCAGATTAAAACTTTGATAGATAAATTCTCAGAAGGGCAAGTAGTTATTAAAGTTGATGGCGAGGTAGCAGCTTGCGCGTTGTCAATCATTGTAAACTATGAAGAGTTCTCAGATAAACATACGTACAAGGAAGTAACAAGTAACTACACTTTCAACTCTCACTCAGACAGTGGAGATATGTTATACGGAATAGATGTTTTTGTAAAACCAAAGTTTAGAGGATTAAGGCTTGGAAGACGTTTATATGATTATAGAAAAGAGTTGTGTGAAAGATTAAATCTCAAAGGTATCGCCTTTGGAGGAAGAATACCAAACTATCATAAATACTCTCATGAACTATCTCCAAAAGAGTACATAGAAAAAGTAAAAAGAAAAGAGATAAATGATCCAGTTTTAAATTTTCAGATTTCAAATGATTTTCATCCTTCTAAGATTATAAAAGGCTACCTTAAAGGGGATTCTGCATCTGGCGAGTTTGCTGTTTTGTTGGAATGGAAAAATATCTACTATGAAAAACCAAATAAAAAAGCAGCTACAAAGAAAAAAGTAGTCCGTCTTGGCCTGATTCAGTGGCAGATGCGACCATATAAAAACTTGGGCGAGTTACTTCAACAAGCAGAGTACTTTATAGATGCAGTCTCTGGATATCGATCGGATTTTGCACTATTTCCTGAATTCTTTAACGCTCCATTAATGGCAGAAAATAACCATCTCTCAGAGCCAGAAGCTATTAGAAAACTAGCAGAACATACAAAGAGCATAGTTGAGAAGTTTTCTGAGTACTCTATCTCATACAACATCAATATTATCACAGGAAGTATGCCAGAACTCAAAGATGGGAATCTTTACAATGTTGGATATTTATGCAGACGAGATGGAACTATTGAGAGATATGAGAAGATACATGTTACCCCTGATGAGGTAAGAGTATGGGGCATGCAAGGTGGTAACAAAATAGAAACATTCGATACTGACTGTGGCAAGATAGGGATACTTATATGTTATGACGCCGAGTTTCCAGAACTAAGTAGGTTACTAGCTGATGAGGGGATGGATATACTCTTTGTTCCTTTTTTAACAGATACTCAAAATGGTTATTCAAGAGTTAGACACTGCTCACAAGCCAGAGCTATTGAAAATGAGTGTTATGTGGCAATAGCTGGAAGCGTTGGCAACTTGCCAAATGTTCACAATATGGATATGCAATTTGCTCAGTCAGTGGTATTTACCCCATGTGATTTTGCATTCCCAGCAAATGGAATCAAAGCCGAAGCGACAGCAAATAGCGAAATGACACTTATAGCAGATGTAGATATAGACTTACTACGAGAGTTAAACCAATTTGGAAGTGTAAAAAACTTAAGAGATAGAAGAAAAGATTTGTTTGATTTAAAGAAAAAAACTCTTATTTAATTCGAAGAACTAGGCAGATATATTTAAATTCTATTGAAGTAGACTATAAAAAGGCACTATAGGGGCACTATATAAAAATAAGGTGGCTTTATTATCGTATTTTAGGAAGTTTTTAATGTGGTGGCTCCGAATACTGGATTCGAACCAGTGGCCAAGTGATTAACAGTCACCTACTCTACCGCTGAGCTAATTCGGAACATTTAATAGGTCGGAATTATACTTCATGAGGCACTAAAAGTCAAGGTAATTGAGCTACTTTAGGCGTTTTCTTTTTTCGTTTTCATGAAGAATGAAAAATTCTAAACCGCCTATTTTTTTCGTGATAACAAGTTTTTTAGAAATCAACTCTTTAAGGCGTAGCTTACTCTTTTCATCAAAGAGTAGGTCTATGTCCTCTAGAGTTAAAGGTCTTTTATCAAGCGTGTTTAAAATGTCTTCATCACTATAGGGTGCGTTATTTGGCTCCGCATGAACTCTTGAAGCTATATGTATAGGAAGTGAACTATCAAACAGATGTGAAGCCTCATAAAGCTCTTTATAGCTAAGTCCAACAACTGGGTAAGCAGGCGGTCTATCAATAGTGCCTAAATCTATTCTAGTTGCTTTTACTTTTAGTAAAACTTCATTTAGTTTAGAGATCTCTTCTTTTGTATCATTTAATTCATGAACAAAGAGTATCTCTATAAAGAGTTTTCCTTTATAAACTTGTGAAAACTCTTCCACTCTTTGAACTATTTTGTCTATCTCTATATCTTTGTAAGGTCTATCTATTCGCTTAAAGACGCTTGGAGTGATAGCGTCAAGTGAGAGTTTTACTTGATCAAGCTTTAGAAGCAAAGAAAATACTTTGTCATCAACAAGTGTTGCGCTATTTGTTAAAATAAGTGTTTGAGTGGAGTTTTTTATCTTGTTAATTTCATCGATAAGTTCTTCTAGGTGTGGATAGAGTGTTGGTTCACCGTTTGCAGTTAACGTAATAACGTCTATCTTATCATGTAGATGAGTTTTTAGCTCATCAATGATAGTAGATACTTCAACTACGTCTACTTGTTTATCTGTTGTGGCACTTGGAGCTAGTTCGCAGTAAAGACAGTCAAAATTGCACTGTTTTAGAGCAGGGGAGAGATCTATACCCAAAGAAGAACCAAATCTTCTTGAGTTTATAGGACCAAAGATTGTTTTCACTTATTTTTTACTAACTCTATGACACTCTTTAATAAAGTGTTTTGCATTCTCTACTGGAACATCTGGAAGTATTCCATGACCAAGGTTGAAGATATGTCTTTTTCCGCCCATTACTTTTTGAATAGCCTCAACAGACTCAGTAGTTGCCTCTTTTGAGTAGAGTCTACATGGCTCCATATTTCCCTGAAGAACATATTTACTTCCAAGCTTCTCTTTTGCTAAGTCCATTGGTGTTGACCAATCAACTCCAAATACTTCAAAATTTCCATACACTTTATCTAAAAATGCAGGTATTCCTTTTGGAAACATAATGATAGGAATATGAGGATATTTTGATTTTAGATACTCTGCAATTTCGACCATATATTTCCATGAAAATTCATCATATTTTGATGGCTCAATTGCTGCTGCCCATGAGTCAAAGATTTGAACTACATCTATGCCAGCTTCTATCTGTTTTTGCATATATAACTTTACAACTTCAGTCACTTTTGCAAGAATCTTATGAAGAAGCTCTGGATTTGAGTACATCATCTTTTTGCAGATATTGTATGTTTTTGTTCCCTCTCCCTCTATCATATACGTAGCAAGTGTCCATGGAGCTCCAGTAAAGCCTATTAGTGCCTTATCGTCTGCTAGTTTCTCTTTTATAAGCTTGATAGTGTCATAAACATAAGTCAGTTTTGAAGCTGCCTCATCACCGCCTATGAGTCTATCTAGGTCAGCTTCATCTTTTATAGGGTCATCAAACTTTGGTCCTTCTCCTGTAACAAACTTCAAGTCCATTCCCATCTCAAGAGGAATTACTAAGATATCACTAAAGAGTATCGCAGCATCAACTCCAACAATATCTACTGGTTGAAGAGTTACTTCACAAGCCTTTTTAGGGTCATGGCAAAGATTTAGAAAGTTTCCAGCTTCAGCTCTAACTTTCATGTACTCTGGAAGATAACGGCCAGCTTGACGCATCATCCAAACAGGAGTGTATGGAGTCTCTTTACCAAAACATGCATCTACAAATATTTTACTCATTTTAATCCTTGATATTATTTTAGTGACTTTTTCCGACTTTACTTAAAAAATAAAGGCCAACCGAAACAGCTGTTATCGATAGAGCCAAATATAGCAAATCTAAGGCGCCGTTATATGTTGTAAGTCCTACCTTTTGGAAAAACCCAACAACTAAAACCATAACGATAACTTTAGATATTTTATCTTTTAATTGATCTAGCGAATGAACTGCTAATAGCTGATTTTCACATCCATCTTTATCTTTTGCTGGGTCTAAATCTGAAATGAAAAGTTCATAAAGACCAAAAGAGAAGATAATCATCACAACACCAATAAGATAAAGGTCCACTGCACCTATAATTCCGCCAACAACCTCTTCATGGAAGTGCTCAGGATGAGAGTTTGTTATATAGGTATTTATAACAAATTTTGCTGTTTCAAAAACATCAAAGCTTGCAACTACAAAAAGTAAAATTGCGCCAATGAGTCCAAAAATTACAGCAAGAAGTATTATAAATCTTGAGTTCCACAATCCATTTTCAAAAATTCTCTCTAGCACTGGTTACTTTTCCTCTTCCATTTCAATCCATTTTTGAGCTATGCGAACAGCGTTTGTTGCAGCGCCAACTCTTAAGTTGTCAGCTACTACAAACATATGGAGGATTGTTTTGTCAAAATTATCTACTCTAATGCGTCCTACAAAAGTTTCATTTTTCTCTAGCGCAATTGAAGGCATAGGATAGATTGATTTTTCCGGGTTATCAAGAATAACGATATTTTCTGCTTTTTCTAAAATTGCTCTTGCTTTGTTCGCATCAACTTCACAAGCAAATTTTACACTTATAGCTTCTGCATGTCCACGAAGAGTTGGAACTCTAACACATGTAGCACTTAGAGGAATCTCTCTATGCATGATTTTGGTAGTTTCATTTACCATCTTCATCTCTTCTTTTGTATAACCAGTGTCTAAAAATTTATCGATTTGAGGGATAACGTTTAAAGCAATTCTATGAGCAAAAGCTTTTACTTCTGCATCATCAAGTTTAAAAGCAAAGAATGATTGCATCTGTGCTACAAGCTCTTCCATAGCGCTCTTTCCAGCCCCAGAAGTTGCTTGATAAGTACTAACATCAATTCTTAGTATTTTATATGCATCATCAAGAGGTTTTAAAGCTTGAACCATTTGAATAGTTGAGCAGTTTGGATTGGCAATAACTCCAGTTTTTTTCCATTTTGCGATATCTTGTGGATTTACTTCAGGTACAACAAGAGGAACGTTTTCATCCATTCTAAAGTGAGATGTATTATCGATTACTACAGCTCCAGCTTTAACAGCTGAGGCAGCAAACTGAGCACTCACGCTTCCACCAGCTGAGAAGAGTGCTATCTCGATATCTTCTTCTTCAAAAATAGTATCCGTTAGCTCTTTAATTACTACATCTTTTCCAGCATACGATACTTTTTTTCCAGCGCTTCTTGAACTTGCTAGTGGAATAAGCTTGTTGATTGGAAAATTCACCTCTTGTAAAATTGCTAATATCTCTTCTCCAACGGCTCCGTTTGCACCGACAACTGCTACATTATACTTTTTTGACATATTTTGTTCCTTATAAATTTATACATTTTATTTACTAAAACCTCTTGAGCTTAAAAAGAGTCCCTCAGGAGCAATTTCATCTGTATCACTCAGTATTACAGCTCTCTCAACTACAGAGATTAACTCTCTAATATTTCCTGGCCAATTGTAAGCTAAGAGCTGTTTTTTTGACTCATCTGAAAAACTTTTTAATTCAAAACCATATTTTACACAATTTTGTTCTAAAACTTTTTGAGCAATCTCTAAAATCTCCTCTTTTCTCTCAACAAGTGGTGCAATCAGTATAGGAATAGTGTTTAGACGGTAGTATAAATCTTCTCTAAAGTCACCATCTTTTATCTTTTGCTCCAAATCTGCATTTGTAGCAGCAACAACTCTTATGTCAATCTTTGTACTTTTTGAAGAGCCAAGACGTCTTACCTCTTTTTCTTGAAGTGCGCGAAGTAGCTTTGCTTGAACGCCATAAGGCATCTCAGCTATTTCATCTAAAAAAAGAGTCCCGCCATTTGCTAGTTCAAACTGTCCAGCTTTCGCTTCAGTTGCGTCTGTAAAAGCGCCTTTTTCAAATCCAAAGAGCTCACTCTCTATGAGGTTATCTGGGATTGCGGCCATATTTATTGCTATAAAAGGTTTCTTTGCTCTAGGGGAGTTCTCATGTATAAAAGATGCAAAAACTTCTTTACCAACACCACTTTGACCTAATAGCAAAATGCTTGCATCAGTTTTAGCAGCTTTTCTAGCAATATTTAGAGCTGATTCAAGTGCTTTTGAGGTTCCATAAAAACCATTATTGTTAACACTTTTTGGCTCTATACTTGTAACTTTTTTTACTTTTTGTATTTTATCTTCTCTTCTTATAGCAGATATCAAAGTATCTACATCAAAAGGTTTTAATAAAAAATCTTTAACTCCAAGATGAATAGACTCTATAGCTCTTTGAAGAGTTGCATTTCCAGTCATAATAATAACTTCAAACTTTCCCTCAAGTGCCTTTACAAACTCTATTCCATCCATTCCAGGCATGTTTATATCTGTAATGATAAGATGAAAAGTATCATCGATGCCCTTTAGTGCATCTTTTGCATTTTTAAATGTTTTGATTTCAAACTCTTTATAATCGCTCATCGCGATTTCAAGAGATTTTCTCATATTGATATCATCTTCAACTATTGCAATTTTCACTAAATTTCACCTTATCTTAAAGGGGTGATTTTAGCTAAAGTATCATTAATATCGACTTTGAAGCAAGTTGTTCTTAGTGTAAGCGTTGTGGTTGAGCTGTTTTGTAGATTTGTAGTTGTCTCTTTATGTTCAACATGAAGACCGAGTTTATGAATATAGTCTATAAATTCAGTAGAGTTTTGAGAGATTATTTTTTTTAAGTCATCTTGAGAATTAGTATATAAAAAAAGTTCTGAGTAAGGGTTGCCGTTACACTTTTTCATACTCTTTGAAACAAGAAGTGTTTCATTATATAGGGTGGCATCTTTGACTATGTATCTGTAGGAGATAAGATACTCGCTCGCACTAAGTGAGAGAGAGTATAGAACTATTATCGAGCAAAGTCTGAGTGTGAAATTACAATCTCCATCTCTACTTCGCATAAGCCCTCTTTAAAAGTTGTTTCAACAATGTCTGCATTTCTAACTATTGCTTGAATGTATGTACGGATTGTTGATTTTTGAACCATCATATTTTTGATAGTATCTTGTCCATCAACACGAACGCCTTTTATTTTTTCAGCAATTGATCTATATGCATCAGCAATAGCAGCTCTTTTAGCAAGTGCATAAGCTTGAGCAGGAGAAGATGTATTCATAGGTGCAACACCTTGACCAATAACTGAGATGTGCATAGATTTGTTTTGTTTTAAAATCTCCTCTTGTGCTGCCATAGTAGCTAACTCTTCTTCTCTTTGAGCTTTAACTTGAGCGAGTTTATCCATTGTTCTTTGGCTCTCTTCTCTTGCTTGAGTAGCTTGGATTGTTGCAACAGCCGCTTCTTCTTTAGCCTTTGTAGCTTCTGCACGAACTGCTGCTAATTCAGCATTTGTTTGCTCTACAACAGTAGTATCAACTACGAGAACTTTATCAGCTCCAAAAAGTGATGAAACACTTAAAAGCATCGCAAGTAGTATAGAATATCTCATTGTTTGTCCCTTGGTGTGGTTTAATAATCTCTTCTTAAGCATCTACTATTCCAATTCATCTGAGCCAAAAATTGAGTCATCATCTTCGTCTTCTTCTATAGGTTGTTTTGGACAACGAGAAACGTTTACAACATCATCACCTTTTACAATATAGACACCGCTTGTATTCCTACTTGATTTAGAGATGGTTTGCATATCAACTCTTATCATTTTTCCAGCTTTTGTAAGAGCCATCATGTCCATATCTTCATCTACCATAAGACATCCGACAACATATTTTCCAGTTTTAGCAGTCATTTTCATAGCTATAACACCGCTTCCACCACGGTTTGTTAAACGATACTCTCCAGCATCCGTACGTTTACCGATACCTTTTTCACTAACTATGAGTATCTCTTCTTCATCATTTGCAATTATGTTAGCATCAACTACTTCATCTTCTGCGTGTTTAAACTTGATACCTCTAACACCTCTTGTATTTCTACCTTGATCACGTGTTTTTTCAATATCAAACTTTATACACTGTGCTAATTTAGTTACTATAAAGAGATACTGTATGCTCTTATCAGCGATTTTAGCTGTAATGATAGAGTCATCATCATCAAGACTTATTGCTCTTACACCATTACTTCTGATGTTTGAGAATTCGCTTAGATTTGTTCTCTTTACAACACCTTTTTTAGTGAAGAATACTAAAGATTTATCTTCACTAAAGTCAGTTGTTGGGTTGATTGATTGAATTTGCTCATCTGCTACAAGGTTTAGAAGATTTACAACTGCTTTACCTTTTGCTGTTCTGCTTCCTTCTGGAATCTTATAAACTTTAAGCCAGTGAAGTTGTCCACGGTCAGTTACAAAAAGAAGTGTATCGTGTGTGTTACATGTAAAGAATCTCTCTATAAAGTCATCTTCATAAATAGTAACAGCGATTTTACCTTTACCGCCTCTTTTTTGTTTCTCATATTGTGCTAGTGGAACTCTTTTAATATAGCCTCTATGTGTAATTGTTACAACCATTGGCTCATTAGGTATAAGGTCTTCTATATCAATGTCATCATAATCATCTTCTATATCTGTTCTTCTTACATCAGTATATGTAGCTAAAATTTCATCAAATTCTACATCGATGATTCCATGAAGAACTTCTTCACTTTTTAAGATTGATTCTAAGTAAGCGATAAGCTTGATAAGCTCAAGAAGTTCGTTCTCGATTTTTTCACGCTCAAGGCCTGTTAATCTTCCAAGACGCATATCCACAATGCTTTGAGCTTGAATAACACTAAAGTCAAACTCTGAAACAAGGTTGTCTCTTGCGTCTTCAATATTTTTACTTGATTTTATAACTCTAATAATCTCATCAATAATATCAAGAGCTTTTTTTAGACCTTCTAAGATATGCGCTCTTGCTTTTGCTTTTTCAAGGTCAAAAATTGTACGACGAATGATAATTGTTTTACGGTGATTTATAAAGTGTTTTAAAATATCAATTATTCCAAATATTCTTGGCTCTTGATTTAAGATAGAGAGCATGATGATTCCAAAAGTTACCTGCATGCTAGTTTGCTTAAAGAGGTTATTTAGAACTATTTCACTCATTGCATCTTTTTTTAGCTCTATTACAACACGAATACCATCACGGTCAGATTCATCACGAATCTCTGAAACGCCATCAATCATCTTGTCTTTTACAAGGTTTGCAATGTTTTCAATAAGACGAGCTTTATTTACTTGGTAAGGAAGCTCATCAATGATGATAATATCTCTGTTGCCTTTTTTCTCAATATGAACTTTAGCACGAACCTTGATGCGCCCACGGCCAGTCTCATAAGCGTCCATTATCCCTTTTTTACCAAAGATAGTTCCGCCAGTTGGAAAGTCAGGTGCTTTAATATGCTCCATTATCTCATAAAGCTCAATATCAGGATTTGCTAATAATGCTTTTAATCCAAGCATAATCTCTTGAGGATTGTGCGGAGGAATATTTGTTGCCATACCAACAGCGATTCCAGATGAACCGTTGATTAAGAGGTTAGGAACACGAGTAGGCATAACATCAGGCTCTTTTGTTGTGCCGTCATAGTTGTCTATCATGTTTACTGTGTTTTTCTCTAAGTCTTTTAGTAACTCTCCAGCATACTTTGTCATCCTAGCTTCAGTATAACGCATAGCAGCAGCGTTGTCTCCATCCACTGAACCGAAGTTTCCTTGGCCATCTACTAGTTGCATTCTCATAGAGAAGTGTTGCGCCATACGTACAAGCGCATCATAAACAGCAGTGTCGCCGTGCGGGTGGTACTGACCAATAACGTCACCAACAATACGCGCCGATTTTTTAAACTTTGATCCATGAGAGAGACTTAGTTTATCCATAGCGTAAAGGATTCTTCTGTGAACAGGTTTAAGCCCATCACGAACATCTGGAAGTGCACGACCGACAATTACACTCATAGAGTAATCAAGGTAACTACTCTGAAGCGTCTCTTCAATGTTTATGCTTTGAATATTATCGTTGTTTAACAAGTTGCTCATATAAAACACCTAATCTTTTTAATATTGAAAAATTAATTCTATGAATGGTATCTCAATATCGCTTAAGAGTTATGTAAAAAATAAGAAAAAATAAATAACTCATCATCGGTGCGGAGATAGAACAGTTGATTAAAAAATAATCATAAAATTGATTAATGTCATAAATTAAGCATGTATAATTTGAGCAGAAATATTATACAAAGGTATAGAAGATGAAAAGGTATCTCTTAAGTGTGTTATTACCCTCTTTTGCGTTTGCAGAGGATTCGTTAAATAGTGGCGACACTGCTTGGATGTTAGTAGCAACTGCTTTTGTAATGTTAATGACACCAGCTGGATTAGCACTATTTTACGGTGGTTTGACACGTTCAAAAAATATACTTAATACAATGGGTATGAGTTTAGGTGCTTATGCTGTTGGAACACTTGTTTGGGTTGTGGTAGGTTACTCTATAGCATTTGGAGATGGTGATATTATAGGAAGTGGTAAAGTTATGTTAATGAATATCACTTCAGATACTCTAAGAGGTAGTATTCCAGAACTTTTATTTGTTGCATTTCAGGGAACTTTTGCAGCAATTGCGGTCGCGATTGCTAGTGGTTCTATGATTGAGCGTGTAAAATTTTCTACATATATAGTTTTTGCTGCTCTTTGGGTAGCTCTAGTTTATGCGCCTGTTACTCACTGGGCATGGGGCGGAGGAGAGACTCTTAACTTTGGCGAGATGGATTTTGCGGGGGGAACAGTTGTTCACTTAAATGCAGGTATTGCTGGTTTTGTTGTTGCTATGATACTTGGACGCAGAAGAGACTATGGCAAAGTTGCTATTAAGCCATTTTCTCCAGTACTTGTAGTTCTTGGCGCATCACTATTGTGGTTTGGATGGTTTGGCTTTAATGCAGGTTCACAACTAGCTTCTGATGGTGTTGCTGCTTCTGCATTTTTAGTTACAAATGTTGCTGCATCACTGGGTGTAATTGGTTGGATTATTGCAGAGTGGTTAGTTTATAAAAAAGCAACTTTAATCGGAGGAGCTTCTGGTGCAGTTGCAGGGTTAGTTGCTATTACTCCAGCTTCTGGAAGTGCAGGGGTAGATGGTGCAATTATAATAGGTCTAATCGGAGGAGCTATTGGTTTTTTTGGTGTAGCAAAACTTAAAAATATGTTTAAAGTTGATGATGCTCTTGATGCATTTTGGATTCATGGCTTAGTTGGCATCTGGGGCTCAATTGCAACGGCTATATTTATAGCACCTTATGCAATGAGTGAAGGCTATAACATCTCTTCTCAGCTTCTCAGTCAAGTTAAGGCAATAGGGTTAACAATACTTTACAGCGCTATTGCAACAGCAGTTGTCTATTTTATAGCATCTGCACTTACGGGTGGTGGCAGAGTTGATGATGAGAGTGAGAGTAGAGGTTTGGATGAAACAGTCCATGGAGAAAAGGCAATAAATCTTTAGATTTTCTCTAATTGATTATTTGCCAAAAAGAGTAAATGTGGTTACAATTTTAAACTAAATTTGGAGAGATTATTATGAAAAGAGTAGAAGCGGTTATTAAACC
>NZ_JAQVKA010000068.1 GCF_028694895.1 Sulfurimonas sp.
AAGTCTAAACCCTTTAAAGCTCCTAAAATAGCTTGAGCATAATCATAAGGTGCTATTGTTGTCTCATCTTTATATTTAACCCCAAGACCCCCGCCAATATCAAAAAACTTTAGCTCTATTTTGATGTTTTGAAGTGAACGTACCAAATCAGCTACGATTTCAGCAGATTCATAGATTGGCTTTAGTTCTGTTAGTTGTGAGCCTATATGAAAGTGAATTCCAACTGGATCTAAATGCTCAGAATTGTTAGCTTTTATATACATTCTCTTAGCAGCATCTATCTCTACTCCAAACTTATTATCATGAAGTCCTGTTGATATATAAGGATGAGTTTGTGGGTCTATATTTGGATTTACTCTGATACTTATTCTGCATTTTGTTTGTAGCTCTTTTGCGATAAGCTCTACACGACCAAGTTCTGCTTCACTCTCTACGTTGATATATAAAATATCTAACTCTATAGCCTCGCGAATCTCACTATCACTCTTTCCAACACCAGAGAAGATGATTTTATAGCTTGGGACTCCTGCTAAAATAGCACGACGAACTTCTCCAATAGATACACAATCAGCACCACTTCCAAGAGTTGCAAAATGTTTAATAACACTAAGATTTGAGTTTGATTTTATAGCAAATGCCATAATCGATTTTCTGCCCTTAAAAGCGGCTTTTAACTCTTCATATTGTGCACTCATATAATCTAAATCATAGACATATAGTGGTGTTTTATAAGTGGCTGCAAGTTCTTTAAAATTTATCATGAAAATCCTAAATATTTTTTAAAGGATTCTATCTAAAAAGTACTTATATTTTTGTTATAAAAAAGTATACAATGTAAAAAAATATGCGTCTCTAGTTGCTTCTTGGGGATGTTCTATATTTCATCCATTGCCTAAATGCAACTAAAAAAAGTAAGAAAGTTGGAAAGACTATCCCAAGCTCACTTGGTATAGTCTTGTGGTTTGATAACTCAACTAGTGAAAATAGTAGAGCCCAGACCATCAAAGAGGAGATAATCGCGCTAAAGCTAAAGAGAGAAACATTTAGAAATCTAACACTAATTGGCACAAAAAAGAAGATAATAACTATTAAACTAGGGACAAAAAACGGATATACAAATATCTTATAAAGAGCACTTTTTACTATATTTGTATTGATATTTTGATCCCTTAATAAAAAGTAAGCATCAAAGGCATCAATGATGGAGAAGTTTACTTTACCTTCATAAACTTGATCAAGCATTTTTGGGCGAAACCCTTTAAGAATTTCTAAGTTTTGCTCCTTTGTTACTTTCATACCCAAAGAGTCAAAACTTATATTTTCTGGTTTTGTAATAATGTCGGCCTCATTTATGATCCATACATCATTTCTATAGTTTGCCCTTTTGGCTACTAAAACCTCTTTTAGTGAGTTATCAACAAAGCTAAACACACGTATATCCTCAGCACTCTCTTGAAGAGGCAAGAGTTTTGAAAAATAGACAAATTTATCTTTATATGTAAAGAAAAGGTCTCTTGTTGGACTTAAATATTGTGCGTTTTTACGAATATTTTTTGCAAACTCATCAGCTCTTGCAAAATTTGAAATAGAGTGTAGAGAGATAAAAAGAGTGATTATAACGCTAGATACTACTACAAAAGGTTTTAATATATCTATTCTTGAGTATCCAAGAGAGTAAAATGACACCAGAGCGTTGGAGCGGATAAGAAAGATTTTTGTACTTATCATTGCAAATATAAGTGAAAGCGGAAGAAGCATATCAATGGCGTAAAACGTTTTATAAACTACATAAATAAGAAGCAAGTTTGCGGAAATATCAAGTTTTTCAGAGCTTCCCATATAGTCAAATCCAACTAAGAAAAGTACTAAAGCTAGTAAAATAACAATAAAATATCTAATGTAATGAAAAGATATATATTTAAAAGCCAGCATTAATTTAGATCCAAGTAGATAAGTTTAGTGCTATTTTAGCGGAATTTTTTTAATTGTATATTTAGAGCTAACATCTTCAAGGGTGTTGGTTAATAGATACTCTAATGCTTCAGCGGCAAAAGTAATAAACTCACCTAAATGTTCTTGCTCATCTTTAGAAAAATCACTCAAAACATAAGAGGCGACTTCGCCTTTATGCTCAGGCTTACCTATTCCCATTCGAACTCTTATATACTCTTTTGAGATATGCTCATCAGTTGATCTAAGGCCGTTATGTCCGCCATGTCCACCACCTTTTTTAAATCTAAGCGTGCCAAATGGAAGATCTAAATCATCATGTATTACAACAACTTCATCTATTTTATAGAATTTTTTTACAGCTGCAATTGCAGAGCCTGAGAGGTTCATAAAAGTAAGTGGTTTTAATAGAAAATGATTTGAGAATTTAAAGAGTACACCATTAACTGATGAGGAGATTTTTTGAGCATTTTGTCGTTTGACTAGCTCATTTATAACCATAAAGCCTATATTATGGCGAGTATTCTCATAGTTCGGGCCAGGGTTACCCAGACCGACTATTAACATGATTACTTAGCTTTGATTATGCTTAGTACAGATACACGATCAGCATCTGTGAACGTAACATTAGGTATTTTTGCTATATCACGAAGCATTTTAGCATCACCAACGTCCATCTTAGCTACATCTACTACAATGCTATTTGGAACATTTTCAATAGCAGCTTTTACTCTTAAACGAGGCTTTGAAATATGAATAAGGCCCTTATTTTTAAGACCAATTGCATCGCCCTCAGTTACAACAGGTACATGATAATGTGTTACAACATTTGGTTGCGCTACCATCAAATCTACGTGTAAAAGTTTACCTGTAACTGGGTGTGCCTCATAAGACTGAACAACAACGTTCATCTTTTTTGAAGCTACTGTGATAGGAAATGATAGAGTCTCTTTATTACGAACAGTACGGATATACTCATTCTCTTTGAATGCAGCATGTAGGTTTTCTAACCCTTTTCCGTAAATGTTTGCAATTAGATATCCATCGCGGCGAAGCGCTTTCGTGCCTATTTTGCCAATACTCTCTCTAATTATGCCTTCTAACATATTAAATCCTTAATAAAAAATGTCCGCAATTATACTCACTTAAGCTTTAATAGCGGTTAAAATAAGGTTATTTTAAATTAAAGACATCATCTTCACTAAAACCATGGTTATCTACATTTTCAGCTTTATTGACACTGTCTGAAGCTTTGCCACTACTTAAACCACTCATTCTAAGCTCTAAGTCAGATGCACTTGTAGCATAATCCTTTGCTCTTTCTTTTGTAATAAGCCCACTATTATATATATCTAAAATATGCTGATCAAAACTTTGTGACTTATAGTGGTCTCTACCTTTTTCTATAGCTTCGCGTATCTCATAATCTCTATTTTCTAAAATTAATTTCTCTATAGTAGGAGTTTTTACAAGTATCTCCATGGCTGCTACACGTTTATCATCTTTTGTAGGGATAAGTCTTTGAGATATAACGCCTTTTAGAACTCCAGCAAGCGAGAGTCTAACACGATTTTGTTCTTCATTTGGAAAAATTGCAATAATACGATTTATCGTCTCTTTTGCATCAATCGTATGAAGCGTTGAGAAGACTAAATGCCCTGTATCCGCGGCATGAAGCGCTAACTCTATAGTCTCTCTATCTCTCATCTCTCCAACTAAGATTATATCTGGGTCTTCGCGAAGAGCAGCTCTAAGTGCTCTATCAAATGAGAGCGTATCTTGGCCAACTGAGCGTTGATTTATAATACATCCTCTGTCTTTATGGACAAACTCAATAGGATCTTCTATGGTAATGACATGCTTCTTATAGTTCATATTTATCTCATGTATCATAGCTGCTAGTGTTGTTGATTTACCGCTTCCTGTTGTTCCAGTAACAAGTATTAGTCCGCGTGATTCTTTAGTAAAATTTCTTATCATCTCAGGGAATTTCATCTCATCAATTGTAGGAATCTTCATAGGAATAACACGAAAAACAAACGATGGTCCATCAGTTTGAAAAAAGACGTTTACACGAAAACGATTAAGCTCATCAAATTGATAAACTAAATCCACCTCTTTATCCCTTATTAATTCTGAATATCTTCCTCTAAGTATCTCTTTGGCAAGAGTCATTCCCTCTTCATAAGAGAAAATACTCCCAGAAAAAGGAATTATCGCTCCATTAATCCTAGCTCTTATGGCTCCATTTGACTTTACGTGTAAGTCACTTCCACCATTTTCTATCAGTTTTTTTAGGTACCCTCTAACTTTTTTTATCTGCTCAAAGGTTAACTGATTTATATCTACTTCATTGTTTTGCTCAATCATAATGACTCCAGTATATCTTGAAATGCATCTTTAAAAGATTTTAATCCGTCTTCTACCTGTTTATCTAAAATAGCATCAAAATCAATGCCTATATGCTCTATCTTTTTGAAATGCTCTCTTATCTTCTCTTGTGAAATTGGGAGTGAAGCGCTTTTAAATCCACTTGCATCAAATGCTTTTATCGTATCCACCGGTGCAGTATTTACGCTGTTATATGCTAAAAGTTCTTTGATATAGTAATACGCAGGAAGTGAGTCATCTTTTACACCAGTACTTGCAAAAAGTACTCTGCATCCATCCACTCTCATCTCCTGAACAGCCTCATATATATCTGCACTATTATATATTCCACTAAGTGCTCTTTGTATTTTAGAATTCGTGAGTATATCATCTAAGGCTCTATCAATTCTACTTACAAAAACACTTATGACAGTATCAACGCTAGAGCCAAACTCTGCGACTCCTTCGCTAAAAGCTTTTGCACATAAAAGCGCTTGCTCTTTTTTGAAGATAAGCGTTGCATTTACCGATATCCCTTTTGAAGTCAGAGCGCGCATAGCAATATATCCTGCCTTAGTAGCTGGAATTTTTATCATCACATTTTTTCGCCCTATTGTATTATAGAGTCTCTCTCCCTCACTAATGGTTGCATCTGCATCATCACAAAGAAATGGATCTACTTCTATACTTACATATCCATCATCATTAGCATCATAAAGAGGTTTTAAGATATCTGCTGCTTTTTGTATATCATAAATAGCAACCGCTTCATATTTCTCTTTTGGGCTGAGTGATTTTAGTGTTGAGAGTTGCTCTTTGTAAGCGCTTGAACTTAGTATTGCATTTTTAAATATAGCAGGATTTGAAGTTGCACCATTGATTATTTTTTTATCAATTAGTTCTTTAAACTCATTATCTAAATAGTCTCTTTCTATAAAATCAGCCCATAGAGAAAACTTCAACTCTTTTAAATACATATACAAACCTCTCTTATTTTGATAAATTATATCTCAAAATTTATCAATTATTTTTATTAGTCAATGTTTTTTTGAATTTTAATAATAAATATTGAGCCACTGTTCGACGTTTGTACATCTATCTCTCCGCCAAACTGTTTTTCAATAATCATTTTACTCATATAAAGCCCCAACCCTGTTCCATTTTTGCTCTTCGTACTATAATATGGCTCAAAAAGATGAACTAGATGCTCCTCGCTTATACCTCCGGCATTATCAGTTATTGATATATATATGTATTCATCATCAGACGTTGCACTCATAACAATAAATGGCTCTTTAGGCTTCACTTCGTTATGAGCATCTATTGCATTATTTAAGATATTAAGGATAACCTGAATTAGTTCATTGATATATATTTTAAGAACTATCTGATTGTCTTTTTTTATTGATATTTTTATTTCACTATCTTGTACTCTTGATTGTACAAAATTCAGTGCTCTTTGAAAGAGTTCATGAATTTCAATAGTAACCATCTCTTTATTTGGACGAAAATATGTTTGAAAATCATCAACCGTATCAGAGAGATAAATGATAGTATCACTAATATTACCCAGTGCATCATCAACATCTTTGCATCGTCTCTCTTTATCGAGCATATGTTTTAGTTGTAAGTTTGCAATTTGAAGTGTTATATTAGAGAGAGGTTGTCTCCATTGATGTGCTATCATACTTATCATCTCGCCCATTACAGCCTGTTTTGACTGCATCTCAAGTATCTGGTCTTTTTTTCTTAGCTCTTCTAATTTTTGCTCAACCTTAATCTCTAGAGACTCATTTAGCTTAATGAGTTGTGTTGTTTTATCTTTTACCTGTCTCTCTAACTCTATGTTGAAATTTTTAAGCATATTTTGTTGCTCTAATATCGTAGCTTTTGCTTCATCAATCTTTTTTTTATAAAAATAGATAATTATGCTAACAATTATTAAAACAAAAGAGATGTATGAGATCTGAAATACTGAATATTGTATCTCTATAAATGTTTGAAATGGCGCTATTATAAGCATAAAAAGGATAAAGATTAGCCAATAAATAGCCTTTAGTGTTTTTTGAAAATATAGAAGTATGATAGGGTACGTAAATATCCAAAGATGTTTTAAATCATCGGGGTCACTTACATAAATAAGAAATAAAAATAGAAATGTATATTGAATAGTAATTGTAATAGCAAAAAATTCAAAGAAATTACGATACTTTCTAAGAGCAAAAAACATCATAATATTCATAAATAAAACCACCAACTCTATTGGTATCAAAATATGAAGTCCACGTATATAGTTACCTATGATTCCATATATTAGCCCTGCTGTTGAGAGCAATATACCAATATTTACCATTTGGTATCTGTTTTTTAACTCATGCTGTGATTCATCAAAAGACCATCCACTTGTAAAACATCCATCAATCTTACACATATAAACCCCTCATTTTATGGCAGATATACCTTGTCTAACATCTCATCATATTCACTCTTAACGCTGCTATCAAAAGTGATACCACCACCACTTTTATAGATATACCCATCTTGTGTTTTTTGCACAAAGCGAATCATAACGGCACTCTCAAGTGCTTCTCCATCATATACTCCAAAAACCCCACTAAAATAACCTCTCTCATACCCTTCTACACTTTGTATAATCTCAAGAGTACTTCTTTTTGGTGCTCCACTGATACTTCCAGCAGGAAGAAGTGATTTTAAAATATCACCTATTTTTGAGTGCCAATCATCCCCTACTTCGCCACTTATATGAGAGCTTACATGAAGAAGCTTCTTCTTGCCTGCTTCTATCTCAGTTATATATCTAAACTCTTCAACCTTTACATTTTTTGCAACTATAGAGAGATCATTTCTGAGCAGATCTACAACCATAATATGTTCTGCCATCTCTTTTTTATCTTTTAAAATTATCTCTTTTGCATTTGGTATTGAGGCATCAATAGTGCCTTTCATCGGGTGCGTAGAGATTTTATCTCCACTAATGGAGATAAATTTCTCAGGCGAGAAGCAGACAAACTCATCTTTGTATCTTAGTTTATATGGAGCGTTTGCAGCGTTATATATTTCTTTGAGTGATAGTTGTGTTTTTATAGCTGTTGGTTGAGTAAGGTTTAGAAGATATGTTTCACCGTTTTTTATTTTTTCTATAACAAAATCAAACTTCTCTTTATACTTCTCAAAAGAGATACCATCTTTTTGCAAGAAATCCTCATGACTCTTTAACTTATACTCTTCATTTATCTCAAACTCAATATCATTTTCTTTAAGTTTATCTAGTGGTAGAAGCACTATATTTTGAGCTTTAAAATCAACTATAAATAAAAAAGGCTCTCTTTTTGCCCCAAGAGAGTTTATATCCTCAAACGTCATAAATGAGTTTTTTTAGCACTGCCATTCTGATTGCAACACCATTTGCGACTTGTTCTAAAACTTTGCATCTTTTATCTGCTAAGAGTGCATCACAAATATCTATGTTTCTATGAACTGGTCCTGGATGAAGGAGAATTATATCCCTATCCCCTACAATTTCGCTAGTTATACAAAAATCACTCGCATAATCTTTTAATGATGCATAAGTTTGTGAAGAGTGTCTCTCGGTTTGTGTTCTAAGGCTCATGATGGCATCTACTTCATCAATTATCTCTGCTAAATAGTGTGTTGTTCTTAAATCACTCTGAGGTAAAAATTGTGGTGGAGCTACTAAAATAACCTCCATCCCAAATCTACTAAGAAGTTCTATATTTGAGTTTGCAACTCTTGAGTTTTTAATATCGCCAACAATGGCTATCTTTTTCCCCTCAAGGTTTTTAAAATGTTTCTTTAGAGTAAAAAGGTCTAGTAGTGCTTGAGTTGGATGAGCATGAGCGCCATCACCTGCGTTTATGATAG
>NZ_JAQVKA010000069.1 GCF_028694895.1 Sulfurimonas sp.
TCTCTGATTTGATTATGAAAAACCGCCGCAAAATTGTTGTTTTGGCAAGAGAGAGATTTACCCAGTTGCAAAGCCTTTATGAGAAACGTTATGCACTTCTCTTTGACCGAGTTATAGGCTATGTGGCTGATTTGGATGTGGGAGTTAGCTCTTCAAAAGTTGCGCAGATGTATAAACATACACGTCCTACCATTGTTGAGGTTGAGCGTGAAGAGAACTTCATCCAGATTATGCAACTACGCCATCCTCTCATAGAGATACAAGAGAGAAGTGGTATCTATGTTGTTAACGACATAGTTATGGGAAATCGCTCATATCTTGATCTGCCTCATCCAAAAACAGTTATGCTTGATTTGAGTGTTCATGATGGACATGAGATAAATGGTGTGCTACTTTATGGGATAAACTCAAGTGGGAAATCTTCACTTATGAAAAGTATTGGTCTTGCTACTCTTATGGCACAAGCTGGTTTTTATGTAAGTGCCTCAGCTATGAGGTTTTCACTCTTTGATTCGCTATTTACTAGAATAGTCTCAAGAGATAACCTAGCAAAAGGACTATCTACTTTTGCAGTTGAGATGCTTGAACTTAAAAATATTTTCAACCGTGCAACTCTGCGTTCTTTGATTTTAGGAGATGAGATAAGTCATGGTACAGAGACGCTCTCAGGGGTGGCGATAGTCTCAAGCGCTATCATCAAGCTCTCAAAACTGCGCTCAATCTTTCTTTTTGCAACACATCTTCATCAGCTCTCAACCATGAAAGAGATACGAGCTTTAAAAAATGTAGTAGATTTGCATCTAAGCGTTGAGTATGATGAAGCAGAGGATAAACTCCTCTTTAACAGAGTTCTTCAAAGTGGAAGTGGAAGTAGCATCTATGGTTTGGAGTTTGCAAAGTCTCTTCATATGGATAGTGATTTTTTAGAGATTGCTAACAGTATCAGAAAAAGATTGGCTAAAGATTTTGATGAATTAGAGCTACTTGTTAAGAAAAAAACATCTAAGTACAATAAAGAGCTTTATGTTACAAAGTGCGTTATTTGTGGCGATATGGCAGA
Organism: Sulfurimonas sp.; assembly: GCF_028694895.1. GTDB lineage: Bacteria > Campylobacterota > Campylobacteria > Campylobacterales > Sulfurimonadaceae > Sulfurimonas. Next base: position 1,061 of record NZ_JAQVKA010000069.1, read on the forward strand.
AGATGTGCATCACATAAAGCATAAATCTTTAGCAGATGAAGATGGATTTATCGGGCATTTTCATAAAAACACAAAACACAATCTCATCCCTTTATGTAAAGAGCATCATAAAAAGATTCATGAGGGCAAGATAAAAGTTGATGGCTTTGTTATGACTAGCAGTGGTTTAGAGTTGAAGTTTGAAGAGCAACTAAGTAAGCAAGAGCAAAAAAAAGAGACAACTCCAGAGATAAATGAGTCAAAAAAGCTTACGCTAGATGATTGGGACTAGCTCAATGTCAGATATAAAAAATAGTATAATTCACACTTAAATAAATTAGCGCTAGGCAATATATGAAAACAGTTGAACTTTTTAAATTTATGGTGGGTGCAAAGAGCCAAACACCTGATGATGGCGGACTTTTGGACTTTATACAAAATTATTTAGATGACTTTGAAGCGATAAGAGTTGACGTAGAGGGTGTAAAAAATCTCTTTTTATATAAAAAATTCGCAGAAGGTGACCATCTGTGTTTCGCAGGACATGTAGATGTCGTTCCTGCAGGTGAAGGATGGGATAGTGACCCATATATTGCTACAGAGAGAGATGGTTATATATATGGACGTGGCACGCAAGATATGAAAAGCGGTATTGCCACATTTGTTCAAGCCATCAAAGATACTAAGCATTTTAATGGAACGTTATCTGTCTTACTAACTTCAGATGAAGAGGGCGAGGGGACGCATGGCACTATAGAAGTTTTAAACTATCTAAAAGAGAAAAACATGCTCCCAGATTTTGCAGTTGTTGCAGAACCTACATGTGAGAAAACTTTTGGTGATGCTATAAAAGTAGGGCGCAGAGGCTCAATCAATGGTTATATAACTTTAAGAGGAAAGCAAGGACATGCTGCATATCCTGAGAAATCAATAAACCCTATAAATCTAATCGCACCAAGGCTTGCAAATATGGCTGGAATTGATTTAGATAATGGAGATGAATTTTTTGCCCCAAGCAAGTTCGTTATAACAGACATTAGAGCTGGCATGCAAGTAACAAACGTAACTCCAAATGAGCTAAACATTATGTTCAACGTAAGAAATACTACACTTACCTCTCAAAAAGAGATTAGTGAATTTGTAGCAAAAAACTTGAGAGGCTTAGATTATGATTTGCGTCTTACTCAAGGTGCTTATCCATTTAGAACCAACACAGATACCAAACTTGTTAAAAACATTGATACTTCCATAGAACAAATCACTGGTAAAAAACCAAAACACTCAACTGCTGGAGGAACTTCAGATGCAAGACATATGGCTCCTCTTGGCATTGGTGTTATAGAGTTTGGTGTAATAAATGATACAATTCACGCAGTAAATGAGAGAACTACTAAGTATGAGGTTGAGAAACTTTATGAAGTTTTTAAGAATCTCATAGACACGTGGAAATAAGGGATAACAATGAAAATTTTACTATCAATAATGATGTTAATAGCTACACTAAGTGCTAGTTTTAGTTGGCCAAGTGACTATGAAGCAGCTCTGAGTGAGGCAAAGGCAGAGAAGAAAGATGTTTACCTTTTTATAGGCTCTGAGTATTGTAAGTATTGCGATAAATTTGAAAAAGAGGTTTTATCCCGCGCGGATGTTTTAAACAAACTAAAAAAGAAATATGTTTTAATCTATCTCTCTAGAGAAATAGATGATATTCCTGCGCATTTAGAGACAAAACCTGTTCCTCGTCACTATTTTTTAAACTACAAAGGAGAGGTAATCTATACGACAATAGGTTATAGAAGTTTTGAGGGTTTTAATGAACTCTTAGATGAAGTAGATGAAGCAAAAAAAGATTAAAATTCTTGCAAAACTAAAAAACAGACTCATTAAGGCTTCGCTTTGCTGCAGAATCATTCGCTTAGTTTTTTAGTTTTGCAATAAATATATTAAGGAGAAAGATATTATGAAATTCGTACAAACAAACAAAGCGCCATCGGCAATAGGTCCATATTCACAAGCAGTTGTTGCAAATGGGATGGTTTTTACTTCGGGGCAAATTGCTCTAACGCCAGAAGGTGTTATGCTTGAGAATGATGTAGTTATTCAAAGTAAGCAGGTTTTAAAAAATCTAAGAGCAGTTTTAGAAGAGGCTGGAGCTTCAATGCATAGCGTTATAAAAACTACTATATTTTTAGCTGATATGAATGATTTTGTAGCGGTAAATGAGATATATGCAGAAGCTTTTGCAGAACATAAGCCAGCTCGCTCAACAGTAGCTGTAAAAACTCTTCCAAAAAATGCTCTTGTTGAGATTGATGCAATAGCCCTTGTAAAATGAAAAAAGCACTTTTTTTACTCCTGCCAGCTCTAATGTTTGGGGAGAGTTTAAAAGAGATTTTAGAATATGCTCAACAAAACAACTCAATTTTAGAGTCAAAAAAATATATGAAATACTCAAAAGAGAGTGAAGTTGCTTCAAAAAAAAGTGCCTACTATCCAAAGATAGGTATAGGTACTTCATACCAAAATATAAGTGATGCATCTCTGTTTCAGATAAAGGACACTTACGCCCTTTATGGAAAATTTGAAGTAGATATTTATGATGGAGGAGTAAAATCTGCACTACATAACAAAGCAAAAAATGAACTTCTCTCAAGTGTTCATGATGAACTATCCACTAAAGAGAGCCTCTCTCTTGAAATTACAAAGAATTTTTACACAATATTGAGTCTAAAATCCCGCAAAAAAGCTCTACTTGACGCAAAAGCATCTTTAGGTGAGCAGTTAGATAGAGTCAAGCAGTTTTATGAAGCAAGATTGGCTACAGAAGATGATGTACAAAGACTTCAGGCTGCTTATGACAAAGGAAGCTATGAGATAGAGTCTCTTAACTTTGAGATAATGAGTGCCAAAGGGCATTTAGAGTTAAGTGTTGCAAGAGAGATAAATACTCTTGAGGAGTCTAACTTTAAAGATATTCTCTCACAAGAGTATGAACAAAGTAATGATATAAAATCGCTCATATATCAAGAGAGTGCTATAAAAAGCTCTTCTGAAGCACAAGACGCTATCTACTACCCAAACATAAAGCTAGAAGATACCTACACTAAGTATGAGTATGGATCAAGTGATGCAAACAATCTTTTTAAAATAGATAAACAAAATGTTGCGATGATAAGCTTAAATATGACTATCTATGACAACAGCGCCTCAAGCGAAGCAAAACAAGCTCTTATCTTAAATGCGAAAGCTTTAAATGAAGAGATAAAGTACCGCATGAATGAGCAAAAAACAGAGCAAGAGATAGCTCTACAAAGAATTAATAGTCAGAAGTTAAAGATAAAAAGCGCAAAGAGCTCTTTATCTGCTTCTAGTAGTGCATTTGCTACAATAGAGGAGAAATATAAGGCTAGAATTGTTGATTATATAACTTATCTTGATGCACTAAGTACTAAAACTGAGGCGGTAGCTATTTATGAGGGATCACTTTATGAGCTCCAGAGTGCTTATGCGATTTACTACTTTTACAGCGGTAAAAAATTAGAGGAGTTTATAGAGTGAAAAAATTATACTTAACGCTACTGCTTTTAACATTTAACTTATCTGCGCAAGAGATTTATGCTAGTTTTTTTGTAAAAGCTTATGAGGATGCTACTCTAGCTTTTAATGCTGGCGGTATTATAAAAAAGATAAATGCTGATGTTTCACATAGTGTTAAAAAAGGTGCTCTCTTAGCAGAACTGCATAATGAAGATACAAAAGCGCTCATGGGTATTGCAAAAGCAGATGTTGATAAAGCAGAAATTACCCTTAAATATGCTCAAAGAGATTATGAGCGGGAGCAAAAAGTTAAGCATCTAGTCGATGAAGCTAGGTTTGATACATTTGCTCTTGCGTATGAGAGTGCAAAGGCTTCACTACAAAGTGCAAAAGCAAATCTCTCTTATAGAGAAGCTCTTTATAAAAAAACAACTCTTTATGCACCATTTGATGGTGTTATTTATGAAAAAAATGCAGAAGTTGGTGACGCAGTAACTGAGATGTCTCCAAAGTCTATCTTTAAAATCCAAAGCCAAAATAGAAGAAAACTTATCCTTGAATTTGATCAAAAGTATTGGAGCGCTGTTAAAGTTGGGCAAACTTTTAAGTACAAGATAGATGGAGATGTGAGTGAGCACTTGGGCGTTATCTCAAAAGTATATCCGCATGTAAATGAGCAAAATCGAAAACTTATAGCAGAAGTTGAGGTTAAAGAATTTTTAGTTGGGCTCTTTGGCGATGGCTATATAGTTACAGACTCTAAGAAGTAGATAGATGTACAAATTAGCAATCAAAAGGCCAATTACGACACTTATGTATGTCGTAACTCTTGTTATATTTGGGTATATGAGCTTTAAAGCGATGCCCTCAGCACTATTTCCAAATGTCGATTTTCCAATTGTTACAATCCAGACAAATTATCCCGGAGCAGAAGCTTCAACTATAGAGTCGCAGATAACAGATAAAGTCGAAGAGGCAATCTCTAGAATTGGTGGAATTGATAGCATAATATCTAGTAGTAGCGATGGTGTGAGCATCGTTACTGTGAAGTTTTTTTTAGAGCGTAACATTGATGAAGCAACAAATGATGTACGGGATAAAGTAGCAGCGGTTAGACTTCCAAATGATGCGCAGATTCCGCTTGTTAGTAAGCTAGATATTGGTGGCGCTTCTATTATAAATATATTTTTAACAGCAAAATCAGATACTTTACAAAACCTAATGTTATTTGCAGATGAGAGGGTAAAACCAGCACTGCAGAAGATAAATGATGTTGGTGCTATAAATATAGTCGGATATAAAGATAGAGAGATAAAGATATTCCCAAATCCACAAGCGCTAAATAAGTATGAGATAACTATCGCAGAGTTAAACAGTGCTGTCTCAAAAGAGAACGTAAAAATCGGTGGTGGAAAACTCATCACAAAAACTAAAGAGCTCATCTTAAAAACAAAAGCAGATGCGCTAAGTATTGAAGAGCTTAGAGATATAAAGATAAAAGATAACATCAAGTTAAAAGATATCGCAACAGTTGAAGACTCACTTAGTGATGCAAAAAGTTATGCATCATATAACGGAGTAGAGGGTGTTATGCTTGAGGTTCAAAAAATCTCAGGAACAAACACTATAGATATCATAGAGCGTGTTAAAAAAGTTGTTCCTAATCTTCAAGTAATGGCAGGAGATAAGTTTGGTGTTGAGGTCTTAAATGACACATCTCCATTTATTTTAAACTCTTTAAGTGATGTTGAGTTTGACCTTATTTATGGTGCACTTTTGGCCTCAATCATTGTCTTTGTTTTTTTAAGAAACCTCACAATTACTCTAGTCTCAGCACTTACTATCCCATCTTCTATTTTTGGCACATTTGCTTTGATGGACTACATGGGCTTTGAGCTAAATAAGATGACACTCATTGGTCTTACCTTAGCAATCGGAATTATTATAGATGATGCCATTGTTGTCATTGAGAATATTTATAAAAAGATGGAAGAGGGCTTAGACAAATACGAAGCGGCTTACGAGGGTACAAAAGAGATGGCTTTTACAATCTTGGCAATCTCTGCGATGCTCCTTGCTGTATTTGTTCCAGTATCGTTCATGAGCGGGATTGTTGGAAAGTTCTTTGAGAGTTTTGCCATGACTGTTGGATTTGCTATCATAATCTCTTACACTATAGCACTTAGTTTTATCCCAAGTTTGAGCGCTAGAGTTTTGCACAAAGAAGAGAGCAAGTTTTATAATGCTACCGAGCCTTTTTTTAGAGGAATTGAACATATATATAAGATGGTGCTAAAAAAGGTTTTAAGATTTAAGTTTTTTGTACTCATAGGAGTTTTTTTACTCCTTTTTGCTTCTCTTAGTCTATTTCCAAAAATAGGTATGGATTTTATACCAAAAGAGGATAAGTCAGAGTTTGAGATAAAAATCAAAGCAGACGCTTCAGTATCTCTACAAGAGATGGTAAGAAAATCAAAAGTAGTAGAGGATTTGGTTAGAAAAAATCCTCATGTTGAGTACACTACTCTAAGTGTGGGCTACAACACTACACAAGAGAAACATAAAGCACTTATATATGTAAAACTCTCTCCAAAAGATAAACGAGAGTTAAGCCAAGAACAGATTATTCATGGGTTTAGAAAAAGCCTAGAATCTTTTAAAGATGATATGTTTATAACTGCTTCAGAGATTCCAAACATAAAAGGAGCTGGAGCAAGTGTTCCTTATCAGATAGTTTTAAAATCTGATTCGTTTGAAGATTTGCAAATAGCTAAAGAGAACCTTGTTGAATACTTGAGAAAAAAAGAGGGATTTGTTGATATAGATACAGACCTCGATGATCAAAAACCGCAGATAGATATAAATATATTAAGAGAGAATGCTTCACTTTATGGTGTTTCAGCTTCCGAGATTGCAGAGGCGATAGCGATTGCATTTTCAAGTGATTTAGAGATCTCTTACTTTGAGCAGAGCGGTAAACAGTACAATATAACGCTTAGATTTAGTGATGAGAGCAGAGTCTCACTTGAAGATATAAAAAAGATACAAATAAGAAGTAAAGATGACAAACTAATCTATCTTGATGGTTTGGTTGAGTTTAAAGACTCATATGCACTAGGTGCTATAAACCACTTTGACCGTCAAAGAGAAGTTACAATCTTTGCTGATCTTTTCGGGCTTGATTTAGGTAGCTCAATCGAGTATACAAAAGCTAAGATAGATTCGCTTCTGCCAGCTGGTGTTGAGTACAGATTTACAGGGTTTGCAGAAGAGATGGGTAAAACTGCGGATGCGTTTGGTGTTGCAATTGGCCTTAGTGTTATTTTGATGTTTATAATACTTGCAGTGCTCTACGAATCACTTATCCAGCCTATTATTATCATGGTAGCACTTCCTCTTAGTATTATAGGTGTAATTTTGGCTCTTTATATCTCAGGGTTACAGTTCTCTCTTTTTTTAATT
>NZ_JAQVKA010000070.1 GCF_028694895.1 Sulfurimonas sp.
CAAGAGAGAGCATCTCATCTGATTGATCAAAAAAAGTTACATGTAACTCTGTAATCTGCGCCATTGCACGCCCAAGTGCACCAGTTCCACATCCAACATCAAGGCATTTTCCACTTGAGAGGGCAGTCTTTTGCTTTATCTGCTGTGCTATTACAGGGTAAATTGGTGCAAATACTTCTCGTACTATGCGGTCAAATCCACTTGGATTGGTTCCGCCTTTATGCTCTTTTTTTAACTCTTCGCTCACTTTTATCTCCCTTATTTAGTAGTATCTTTTTGTACATAACGCTATATATAAAAAATGTTTTACGCCCAGTCTAAAAGGCGTCTTTCACCCTCTATCTTTTTGATATCTGTAATATCTTGAGTAAGCTCGATTACGCCTTTGTAGCACTTCTCTGCATCTCTAAGTGCAAAGTATCTGATATGAATCAATCTTCCGCCAAAAGTTATCCAAAACTCTGCGTTATCTTTGCTTCCATTTTTAAATGCTTCTAGAATTTTTAACACCGTATCAACGCTCTTTGGAGGGTGACAAAACTTTACTTCTCTGCCGATTACGCCAGGACTTCTTAAAAAAGTTCTCTCGCTTCCTTTGTTAAAAAATGCCACTCTGTCATTCTCATCCACAAAAGTTACATCAAATGGAAGTGCGCTAAAGAAGAGGTTTAGTTGGTCTTGCGAGAGTGCTCCCTCTTGTAGAAAAATCGCACCCAAAGATGATGCCATATCTGTTTTACTGCTCTCATCTTTTGGCCATAGCGGAGGATTTTGCATAAAAACATACCCTATCTCTTTCTCCTCTTTGCTCATCTTCTCCCACTCCTCATTTGAGAGCAGTTTCATAGCTGTTGGCAGAAGCATCTTCTCTTCTCTGGTCGTCATATCAAAGATATCTTGTACAACATCTTTGAGAAGTGTCGCCATCTCCTCGTTCACCTCTTTTGCTTCAACCGCTTTTGTAACTAGCTTTAGATTGGCTCTTATCTCATCTTGAAACTTCCACATACCCGTGCTTGGATAAGTAAAGTCATGTTTTTCAAGATATGGAAATAGTTGATCCTCTTTTCTAAGATAGTGAGTGTGGATATGCGCTAAACCTTTTAAAAGTACCAAAGTTTCATTAAGGTCTGATGGGTCTTGAAATGCGGCATCTGTCTTGTTACATAACTCTCGTATGACTATATTTTCTTGTAAGTAGTTTGTAACAGGATGCCCTTTTGGTTGTATCAATGGGTCTGATTTGACTCTGTTTTTTATAACATTTAAGAAAAAATCTCGCCTTGGGATGCTTCTTTCTCTTGGGCCATCTTCATCAAAAACTCTCTGATTTGCTTTGAAGAAATGCTCTATGTTTATATCTCCCATCTCTAAAAGCCACGCTTCTCTTTGAGCTTGGCTCATCTCATCAAAAGATCTGTGAAACTTCACAATCTTCTCTATTTTTATACTCTCTTCATTCATCTTTTATATTCCCCTTTTATTTTAAATTAAACGCAACTGGCACTATTATCGATATTTTTCCACTTGGAGGCGCCTCAAATGGTAAGACGCTTAAGATTGTCTCTATTGCCTCACGGTCAAGCGTTTTATGTCCGCTTGATTTTTTTACTTCACATGATGACTCCACCACACCTCCGTTATCTAATATTTCAAATCCCACAACACTCTCGCCCTCTAGTTTTAGTCGCCTAGCAAGAGATGGATATCGTAGATTTTCTTGTATCTTGGCTCTTACTTTAAAGAGATACGCTTCGAGGATATTTGGGGCTATTTTTGAGGTAGCTTTTTGCTCTTGTGATGCTTTTTGAGGAGTCTCTACTTTTGTTGATTTGTTTATATGCAAAGAGTCGTTTTGAGCTACTGCAATGGGCTTTGTTGCGGCTTCTTGTGGTGCTTCTTCTTTTGGTTGTGCAGCTGCTTTAGTCTCTGCAACTTTCTCTTGTTTTACTACTGGTGTTGGTTTTGCAACTTCTTGTTTAACTACTTTTTTAGGCAGCTCTTTAAGTGTCTCTTTTGGTTTTATCTCCTCTTTTTTCTCCATCTTTGGTGCATCAAGGAGAGCTATCTCTATAGTTCTTGGAGTGATAATCTGAGGCTCTTTTACTTCATTTAGCGTATAAAAAATAGAAGCATGTAAAATGGTTGTAGATGCGACTGAGATAACAACTCTTTTGTAAAAACTATTCATCTGCTTGCCTCTTGTGTTTGGATAGAAAACTTAGAGATACTGTTTTGTTTGCAGATGTCGATCACTTTTACAACATGCTCAAACGAAGTTTTTGCATCACTTCTTAAAATCACGCCATCTTTGGCTATAAGAGTGCTATTTTTTGCTAACTCGTCATTTAGATTTTCAACTCTATTGTCATTTAGAAAAATTACTCCATCTTTATCTATTGTCAAAACTAACGGTTTCGCATCTTTTTGACTCTGTTGTTTAGAGGCATTTGGAAGAGAAATAGCTATCTTTTGTTGTGCTACAAAAGTTGCAGTTGCCATGAAGATAACTAAAATAACAAGAACAATATCCACAAATGGAGTCATATTTATCTCTGATATTTCATCATAGCTGTTATCAACTCTCATTTCTCGTCCGCCTCCATTTGAAGTAACATCATCTTAATTTTTCTCACAAAATAGTTATATGCCATAACACTTGGAATCGCTACAAAAAGTCCAGTAGCAGTTGCAACTAAAGCTTCTGAGATACCGCCCATAACAGCGTTTACACCAAACTCATTCTCTGAAGATAGAGTATGAAAAGCATTGATTACTCCAAGAACTGTTCCAAAGAGCCCTATAAAAGGGGCGTTGTTTCCAAAAGTTGCCAGTAGCCCTAGACGTTTTTCTAAAACAACTCTGATTTTTGGCTCACTTAGATTTTGTATGTTATTTTTTACATAGCTAAAGACAAGTACTCTCTCAACAATAACGCCAAAAGATACAACGCTCATGGACAGAAGTATCCAAAGGATTGGATCAACTCCAATGATTGCTACATGAAGTAATTTTTCACTTAACACTATTAGCTCCTTTTTGAGTAAAGAAGAGTTTTTCAAACTCCGCTTTCTCTTGTTCAAATGATTTTTCTAAAATTGATGGATAAAAAGAGTGGATAAGCCATCTTATGCCCAAAAGCCTCATGAAAGAGGGCGGTCTTGAGATATAGTTAAAAGGAGTTGATGGAATCGTGAAAACTTTACCATCTTTTACTGCTTTTATATTTTCCCATTGTGAGTTTTGAGATACATTTTCTGCAAATGTACTCTCCATAGCGACTATTACATCTGGATTACTAAGCAAAACTTTCTCAATGCTAATTTTTTCCATCCCATAGTTTGAACTCATCTTGCAATCAAGTGCATTTTTTGCCCCTGCAAATTTAAACGGTTCTAAGTGAAAAGAGCCTTCACACTCGCTATTTAGCCCATCAACGCCTTGTGCATAGTAGTAACGAATGCTCTTTTGCTCTTTGAGTTTACTCTGCAGAGATTCTATGAGCGAGAGGCTTTTTTGTGTGTAAGCGATTAACTCATCTGCTCTTGCTTTGTTATTTGTAAGATTTCCTAAAAGTTCAAATTGTGTGATGATGTCATGTATAGAGTCGTTTTTTACAAGTAAAACAGGGATGCCCAACTTCTCAAACTTTGCTAAAATCTTCTCATGCGCGCTTGAACGCCCCCACATAAGGATAACATCAGGTTTTACACTTGAGAGAATCTCAAAGTTTGGAGTGTTGCCTTGACCCATAAATCCACCAACCACTTTTTTATCAAATGCGCTTCCAACATACTCTCTTTGAAGCTCGTTAAATGGCGAGTTAAGTGCAGCTACTAAGTCTGGATTAAAAGCTAAAACGCTCATAGTGATTGGTGGCGAAGCAGCATAAATTTTAGTGATAGTATCAGGAACTACAACTACTCTGCCATAATCATCAGTGATGGTTTTTGCACTGAGTGAGAGAACAATTAGCAATAAAGTAGTTAAGAGTTTCATCTTACTTATCCTCTTTGATTTTTACTTTGATATCAAGAGGTTTTGCGTGATATGGCGATGAAGTAACTATAAAATCAACTCCACATTTTGCAAACTCTGCGATGTTGTCTTTATGGATACCGCCAGTTGCGGAGACTAATAAACTTGGAAACTCTTTTTTAAGTGAAACGCACTCGCTTAGAGTTTTGTAGTCCATCTTCTCACACTGTAAAATGTCAGCTCCCAAAGAGGCAAAATATCTAGCACTCTGTAGCGAATCAACTTCAACAGCTACTTTTCTCTCAATGAACTCACTCTTTAGTTTTTTAAAACTACTCTCTAGTTCAGCTTTATCGCTTAAAAAAGCAAGATGCTGATCAAACACTAAAATAGAGTCATAAAGCCCAAGACGATGAGGTGCTCCGCCTCCGCTCATGACAGCCTTTAACATCATCTCTTTTACACCTGGGAAATTTTTTCTTGTAGTAGAGACGCTTATATTTGGGTTTATCTCTTTTGCAGTTGTAACTAAAATGTTTGTATATGTTGCGATGCCGCTCATGTATTCAAAAATGTTTTGAGAGATTTTCCATGCTTTGTGAAGTTTACTAGCCTCTGCTTTGCACTCTAAAATAACTTCATGAGCTAAAACTCTATCGCCATTTTTTTTGAAAAAAGTGTGTTTTATATCTAGCTCATTTAAGATTTTTCTTACTTCATCAACTCCGCAAAGCACTATTTCATCTTTTGGCGCAAAAGTCATGAGACCTTTTTTCTCGCCAATACCAAGCCCAAGCGTTGTTAAATCAAAATAGCCAACATCTTCAAATAGTAAATCCATCTTATATAGCCTCTCTTTTTCGCTCAAATATAGGAACACATCTTCTATGCGAGTCATGCATAATAATGTCTGCTTTGATGTTATAAACATCTTCTATCATCTGCTTTGATATCACATCCTCAGGTGCGCCATCACAGATGACTACTCCGCCATTCATGACAACTACTCGGCTAGAAACCAAAAGCGCATGATCTGGATAGTGAGTAGTTTTTAAGAAGGTATATCCCTCAGACCCAAGCTCACTAATAAGCTCTAAAAGTCTTATCTGATTTCCATAATCAAGCCCAGCAACAGGCTCATCCATGATAAAAACATTTACCTCTTGAGCAATTGCGCGAGCTAAAAGAACCATCTGTTTTTGTCCACCGCTAAGTTGCCCAAAAGCTCTACTCTTTAGATGCTCTATCCCTATTTTTTGAAGCGCTTTGTCTGCTACTTTATAGTCATGAGCTGATGGAAGAGCGAAAAAATCAAGCTTTGAGACTCTTCCCATAACTACCATCTCTTGGACTGAGTAGTTAAAAGGTGTGTTGTTGTACTGAGGAATATACGCTACATGTGAAGCTATATCTTTATGCGAATAATTCTGTAAAGGTTTGCCATCTATCGCTATCTCGCCTTTGCCTTTTATAAGCTTTAAGATGAGTTTGATAAGTGTACTTTTTCCACATCCGTTTGGTCCAAGCAGAGAGACGATTTCGCCTCTGTATAACTCAAGGTTTACTCCTGAGAGAACTTGATGGTTTTTATATGAAAAGTGCAAATCTTTTACGCTTATGATAGGTTTTAGTTCCATGCTGCCCTCGCATTTTTGAGAACTATTATAAAAATAGGTATCCCAATAAGTGAAGTCAAAATCCCAATAGGTATCTCCACGCTAAGAGCTAGTCTTGAGATAGCGTCAGCCAGAAGTAAAAAAGCTCCTCCAACAATCGCAGAGAGTGGAATAAGTAGGCGGTGTGAAGGCCCAACTGCCATTCGGACTATGTGCGGTATGATAAGTCCAACCCAGCCGATGATTCCAGCCATAACAACGCTTAGTGAACTAGCCAGTGTAGCAAGGATGATAGCAACAATGCGGATAAGTTTGACATTTACGCCAAGCGCTTTTGCTTCCTCATCGCCAAGGCTCATGAGGTCAAAATATTTACTCATAAATATCATCCCAGTTATACTAAGTAAAATCGGAATCGCTACAAATGCGACTTCATTTAGTTGCGCCATTGAAAGCGAGCCCATAAGCCAGTAAACGATAGCAGGAAGTGTGCTGTATGGATCTGCTACATACTTTATGATTGAGAGAAGTGAAGTAAAGAGCGCCGCACTGATAACGCCGCCTAAAACTAGCATAACAGTAGATCTTGAGTTTGTAACCATAGAGCCTATAAGCACAGCAAAACCAACCGCTACAAATCCAAATGCGAATGCTAAAACCTGCACTATAAGCCAACTATCAGAGAGGAGCATTCCACACGCAGCGCCAAATGATGCACCAGCTAAAACCCCTAAAATCCCTGGAGATACTAGAGGATTTACAAACATCGCTTGAAATACAGCTCCACTAGTTGAGAGTGCAGCACCCAATAGAATAGCTAGTAAAACTCGAGGAAGTCTAATCTCTAAAATGATGTTATCAATCAGAGTAAAGGTTTGAGAGTCAATCTCTCCTTTAGAGAAAAGTTTATAGTTTAAATACTCTACAAATGTACTCATATCTATCTGATACTGCCCCCATAAAAGAGACAATAGCGCAACAATAGCTAAAGTAAGTGTTGCAAGGAGTAGATATTTAGCCTCTTTTTTGTATCGCATCTAGTTTTTCTCTGCTAGAAGTTCTTTAACTTGAGCATCGCTTAGTTCTACATTTAAAAATAGTTTGTAGAACTCTTTGACTCTTTTGTGGATATTTACATCGTACTCATTAGGATGAAACAGCTTGCTAAGCCACTGAATCCCTATGATTCTCATAAAAGATGGTGGTCTGTCTATCCAGTTAAAAGGGTTGTTTGGCACTATGTGGAGATTTTTCTCTTTAACTGCTCTTAGGTGTTGCCATAGAGGATTTTTCATAATATTGTCGTATGTAAGTCTGTTTTGAGCGATAATGATATCAGGGTCATAAGAGAGAAGTGTCTCAAAGTTTATCTTCTCTAGCCCTAAAAGTGCCCTTTGCTCACACTTATGAGTGTTCTCGCCACCCGCAAAGTTTAGTGCTTCAACGTGGAAAGAGACGCTACACTCAGTAGATAACCCATCTAAACCCTCTGCATAGTAGTACTTTGTAGGTTTTACACCATCAAGCGAAGTTTTAATCTCATCTATAATATTTTGAGTATAAGAAGCTAGTAAATCTCCTCTAGTTTTCTCTCCTATTGCTTCACCTGCATATGCAATCGAGCGAGGCATAGTTTGTATCTTTCTAAAAGGAAGGGTAATGGTTGGAATGTTTGTTTTTGCAATCTCTTTTTGAACTTTACCAATGAGTAAATCATCTTCCCATAAAAGAATAAGGTCTGGGTTGTGCTTTATAATAGTCTCAAGATTTATACTCTGTCCACCACCATGAAAAGAGCCAATAACGGGAAGTGAGAGAAATTTTTTACTTAAAAAAAGTTCATCAGCAGCGTTATTTTGATTTTTCGCACTGAAATTCAGTCCTGACATTTTTTCAGGATTTAGAGCATAAAGCAGATAGTTCATGGGTGGAGATGAACCAAAAGCTGCCTCTACGTTGTCTGGTACACTGATATCTTGATTGTTTAAATCTTTGATAACCTTAGCTTGCAATGAACTTACCAATGTAAGCAAAACAATAAACTTAATTAAATTAATCACTCTTTATCCCTTTTTTTATGGCTAAATAGATGGTATCTTTTTTGAAATAGCGGCATGCTTTTTTTAAATATCATTATATATTCAATGATATAACGAATAATAAAGTAATGTTTCTTAATAATAACTGACTCAAAGAGTGTTAAAGAGAAGCATTTACTGATTTGCAATTTATGCATTAAGGCGATATACGTGAGCATTGTGAGCTTAGAAGAGATACTATTATTACTTTATCTGATTTAAACTAGAAATAGTATATTTATATTT
>NZ_JAQVKA010000071.1 GCF_028694895.1 Sulfurimonas sp.
CCTCAATGGTGAACACTTGACATTAAAAGAAGAACATTCTCAACTCAATGCAAACCTTGATGAAGTCGTGAATGATCTGGCAAATATCAAAGAAGCGAATGCAACACAAAAAGCAGAACTTGAGCAAACACAACATGCCAACCAATTACTTACACAACAAAAAACTGAACTAGAAACACAACTGACTCAAAAAAATAAAGAGCTAGACAACCTCAATGGTGAACACTTGACATTAAAAGAAGAACATTCTCAACTCAATGCAAACCTTGATGAAGTCGTGAATGATCTGGCAAATATCAAAGAAGCGAATGCAACACAAAAAGCAGAACTTGAGCAACAAGTAGTAAATATCAATGGGGAGCTTCAAAGCACAATCCAAACGCTTCAAGAAATGGTACATGCCAAAGCAACTCTCGAACAAGAAAAAATACAACTAGAAGCGAATTACAGCCAAAAATTAGAGGAAATTGAAAAGCTCAATATAAATCTCGATGCAATCGTCGATGACCTTGCTAGTATCAAAGAGAGTAAATGCTGGATCTATACGAAACCAATTAGAGATCTTCAAAAAGCCTTAAAAGGAAATAGCGATGTTTAAATTCAAAAAAGGAAAAGAAAATTTGAAAAATATTATAGAAAAAAGTGGCTTATTCGACAAAGTTTATTATCTTAAGAACAATCATGATGTAAGAGTTGCAGACATGACTCCACTTGAACACTACTGCCAAATAGGCATAAAAGAAGATAGAATGCCAAATGCCACTTTTGACCCAAGCTGGTATAAAGAATATTACACTGATGTTAAAGCTGATGGTATCTATCCGTTACTCCATTTCATAAAATTTGGACGCCAAGAAAATAGGTTTAAAAGCAAGACAGAAAAAGATGAATACGAAAGATTACAAAACGAAGGTTTTGATACTGAGTTTTATAAAAACAACTATGAGGATTTAGCGAAGATCACGGATACAAGTTTTAATTGTTTATTGCACTACATCAGACATGGTCAGTATGAAGGTCGTACTTACCAAGTAACCAATCTACAAAAAACTGATATCGCAGGAAATCAAAAACAAAAAAAACGAATCGTGTATGAAACAACACAGGAAGCATTTGATACTGGATATTATTTACGTACTTACCCTGATATACTAGCTGCAGGTGCTAATCCTTACGAGCATTATATAAATTATGGCTGGCAAGAAGGTAGAAAACCTAATAATTGGTTTGATCCACTCTACTATTACGAAAAATATTTAGACGTTAAAGAGTCAGGGTTAGAACCATTAACACATTTTATTCAAGTTGGCCAATTTGAAAAAAGAGAAACAAAAGTTTTTGAAATTCATTCTTTGGACGAATCAATAAAAGTACAAATTCCCAAAGTCAACTTTGATTCTACTAGCAACGAATATACACAATATGAAGAGCATTTAGCATTAAATACATATATAAAAACCGTAGCTTTTTATTTGCCGCAATTTCATCCTTTTCCTGAAAATGACCAATGGTGGGGTAAGGGATTTACAGAATGGACAAATGTTAGTAAGGCAAAACCAAACTTCATAGGTCATTATCAACCCCATCTTCCAATACATAATGGTTTTTATGATTTAAGGGTACCAGAGGTAATGATAGAGCAAGCGAAATTAGCTAGAAACTATGGAATTCATGGATTCAACTTTTACTACTACTGGTTTGATGGCAAAATTTTAATGCATAAACCTTTTGAAATACTTTTAAAACATCCTGAGATAGATATAAACTTCTGTATTACTTGGGCAAATGAAAATTGGACAAGAAGGTGGGATGGAGCTGAAAATGACGTATTGATAGGTCAAAATCACTGTGATGAGGATTCTAAAAAGTTTATACATCACATGTTTCAATACTTTGATGATAAAAGATATATTCGTGTTGATAACAAACCCGTACTAATCATTTACAGAGCGAATATTATCCCTAATATGAAAGAAACTGTAGAATTATGGAGAGAAGAGGCGAAGCTAGCTGGATATGATGGTCTTTATTTAATATGCTCGCAAACTTTTGGTATTACTTCTCCAGAGCCTTATGGTTTTGATGCTGCAATGGAGTTTCCACCACACACAGTCATAAGTAATCTCATAAATACAAAAGTTGAAATAATAAATCCAGAGTACAATGGGCATATATATGACTATGAAGAAGTTGTTCA
This sequence comes from Sulfurimonas sp., assembly GCF_028694895.1. GTDB lineage: Bacteria > Campylobacterota > Campylobacteria > Campylobacterales > Sulfurimonadaceae > Sulfurimonas. Next base: position 2,198 of record NZ_JAQVKA010000071.1, read on the forward strand.
AAATGCTTGCATCAAAGAAGAACCTTCTTATAAGATGTTTAGAACAGCCATGCTTTCATGGGACAATACTGCTAGAAAACAAAATAACAGCCATACATTTTATAACTTCTCTTTGCTCAAATATAAACAATGGCTATCAAACATGGTATCAAATGTTGCCAATAATGAAAAATATCCAAATGAAGAAAAATTTGTATTTATTAACGCATGGAATGAGTGGGCGGAAGGCACACACCTAGAACCAGATAGAGAGTTTGGATACGGCTACTTACAAACTACTTACGATGTGTTAAAAAACTATAAGTATGATCATTATAAAACTTTCAGCAAAAAAGCCGTTAAAGAACATGATATCGCTGTGATATTACATATCCATTTTACAGACTTATGGGAAGAATTAGATCTATATTTACATAATTTAAATCATCTAGGATTTGACCTCTTTGTAACATTGACAAATATAGAAAATGATATAGTTGAAAAAATTATTCAAAAATATCCAAATGCATATATTAAACTTCTTGAAAATCGTGGTAGGGATATTTTACCTTTTCTTGAAGTGTATAAAAATATCAAAGAGTTAGACTATCACTATGTATGTAAAATACACTCCAAAAAAAGTGAGTATAGAACCGATGGTGCAAAAATTAGAAATGAAATATATGATTCTTTACTTGGCACTCAGGAGATCGTTGACAATATTATAAATGTTTTTCAATCCGATAGTACATTCGGCTTAATTACTAATAGAAAATATTTGATTCAACATACAGAACATAATATGACGTATGATCAAGAAATTGTTGATGATTTATGTGAGCTTCTTAAAATCGACTTTGAGTACACAACTTTTCCTGCTGGATCAATGTTTTGGTTCAAACCAAACGCACTAAATGGAATAGATAAAATTGAGAATAAATACTTTCAGGTAGAAGAAGGTCTTGCAGATGGCACAGTTGCTCACAGTATAGAAAGACTGTTTTGTAATATAGCTCAAAAAAACAACTACACATGTAAAGGTTTATAAAATATGAAAAAAACTTTATATATTCATATCGGAATAGGTAAGACAGGGACATCTGCAATTCAAAAAACTTTATTTGATTCAAGACAAAAATTATTAGATGCTGGTTACTATTACCCTTTGACGGGGCTTGCAGTAAATAATATAGGTCATCACTTGTTAGCGGCATACCAAGAAAAACAACCTAGTGAAAAAACAAAAGTATATTATGACCAGTTAGCCTATGAGCTATCCAATGTAGAGCAGTTTCGTATCATACTAAGCTCCGAACAATTCTGCTATTGTAAATCTGATTATCTTGATTTTGTTAAAGATTTTTTTTCACAATTTGAAATAAAAATTATATTTTTTGTGAGAGAACAAGTAAAGCTGGTAGAGTCTACCTACATGTGGTGGCTGTCTCAGGGATATAATTACAAATATAATATACGAGATTTTTTTCAGATGGCACAGGGGGGATTCAATTATAATTGGATGATAAATCCTTGGGTACAGCATTTTGGAGAGGATGCAATTAATGTTAAAGTATACGATAAAAACATTTTAAGTCGCTCAAATGGTATCATCAAATATTTTATGAATAGTATTGATGAAGATGTGACATTACCTGAGCAAACGCAGGATATAAATAAGAGCCTTAATAATTACTACTCTTATTTTATTTCTTTTTTAGATCAAACTTTTCCAGAGCTTTTAAATGTAAACTCTGTTTTTTTTAAGACAAGAGTACAAATAGTGAACAAATTAATTTTCATTTCAGATACTAACCTTGAGACTGCACTTATTAAAAAAGAGTTTGATGAAATAATAGAGTTATTAAAAACACGATTTTCATTTGACAATAAAAAAGAAAATTATATCAAAATATTTCTTACTAATTTTATGAAAAATTTAGATTTAAATCATTCTTTGATAGATGAGGAATTTAGAAAAGAAATTTTAGAATATTATAAAAATAGTAATAATATATTCTCAAATAGATTCTTAAATGGTATGGAAAAAGAGTATTTTATGAAAAATTATACTATTAAAAATTAAACAAAAAAGATACTTAAAGCATGGAAACAATTTTTGACTTTAAACCAAATGGAATGTTAGGTTTTATACAAACATGGCAAAAAACTGCGAATGAAGAGTGTTATTTCAATTTAAAGTTTTTTTTAGAAGATTTATCTTCAAAAGAATATATAATTTTTGAACATCCTATATTAGATTCTATCGTTACAACTTGCAGGGCAAATATTCTTATAAGATCAGCAAATCCAAGGAATATTCTTTTCTTCTCAGATGAAAACTTTGATAACTGTTGGTTCCTAGTACAGGGATATAATTTCATGGATGCAGTTGTGTATGATAACAAATTTTATGCGATGCTTCCTGAATCTCTTTGTCGTCCAAGTATCAATGCAATTAGCAAAATGATAGAAATGATACCAAACTATAAAAAATATTTTCGAAATCATGGTAATTTTATAGGATTTCTTTTAAATCACCAAAGACCTTATCATTTTTTTTATGACCAACTAGTTTCTATATTTGAACTTCATGAGAAGCTGATAGAAAACAACAAAAAAATTTTTTTAGGATTAGATAATTTTTATCAACCAGTTTTTTTTGATACACAGGATTACAAGGAAATAAAAAATGATATTGTTTTATTTCCCACTGTTTTGGGCATTGCTAAATATAAGTCAAATCAATATAAAAAGACTTCAAAAGTAATGGAAAATGCCATTTGTTATTCTACTGACATTAGTGAGATTAGTAACATAAACTTTAAAAAATTTGATTTGACTGTATGGATTGGGATTGCTGGAGAAAAAAGATCTTGGCTAGAACAGATTGAGGGATATCAAAATATCTTAAACCAATTAAGCAACTTCTTTGAAAATATTTTAATTTTGGTAGATGGTTTAACTGCTAATGCCCATTCCGAAATCCCTGATGAAGAAAATAAAAATATCTGCACATTAATAGCTTTAGGTTTAAATAAAAATATTGTTAATTTAAGCCTTGCTGGTAAGGATTATCACACAAAAATAGATTATTGTCGTAACATAGACATTTTCATCTCCGACGCAGGAGCAACTTCTATGGTACCTAGATTTTTTTGTATGAAGCCTGGGGTATTGCATTTTAGTAATAATCCTATCATTTTTACAGTAGAAAATTTCAGTCAAGTAAAAATGGTTGATAGTAGATTTGTTAAAAATGAAGAAGATGAAAATAGAAGAGATCTAGCAAGCTATCATATCTCATGGCAGCATATATTTAACCTCACTGCTGAATTGCTCAACCAAAGCAAAGGAACTAATATCCAACTGTTAGATGTTCCGCCTGTGGAAGAAGTGGCAAAAGTTTATGAGATTGAGATGAAAAAAAAAGTAAAAACGATACATTCGGATATATTCATGAAGCTTGAGAGAAAGATTACGCCAGAGTACAAAGCACCCGACATACTACGTGAAGTTGCTTTTGCTTTTGAACAGTCTGGCGATATTTCTACCGCGCTTACCATCATGCAAAAAGCACTAGAGCTTCGCCCAACAGGACCTACTATCAAGCAAAAAGTGAAAGAATATCAAGCCAAGCTAGAGAATAAAGGAGAATCGAAGTGAATATTAAAATCCTAGACTGCACCCTGCGAGACGGTGGCTACATAAACGACTGGGCGTTCAAAGACGCACATATGCAAAAGATACTAAAAGCACTCGGTGCTTCACATATAGATACTATAGAGTGTGGATATCTGAATGATAAAGTGGGAGTACAAAACGACTCTACCCTTTTTGATAGCACCACCACCACAGATGCAACGCTCTCTACCATAGCCCAAAGCAAATCTCAAAAAGTAGTGATGATAAACTTAGGCGATTATGATGTAACAAACCTACCACCAAAAGAGCAAACTAGCATAGATGGTATTCGTCTTGCTTTTCATAAAAAAGATGCGGACATAGCATTTGAGACAGCCAAACAGATAATAGCTCTAGGCTTTGACCTTTATTTTCAGCCAATGGTGACAAAAAACTACAAAGACATAGAGTTTTTGTCTATCATCGAGAGAGTAAACCATCTTAAGCCTTATGCATTTTATATAGTCGATAGTTTTGGCTCTATGACACTTGAAGAGTTTCATAAGTATCTTATTTTGGCTCATAACAATTTAGATGCTTCTATAGCACTAGGTTATCACTCACACAACAACATGCAGTTGGCATTTTCAAACGCTATAAGCATGTGTGCGCAAAACTTTAAAAGAGAGATCATCATAGACTCTAGTATCTACGGCATAGGTAGAGGTGCGGGCAACTTAAACACAGAGCTTATAGCAGACTACTTAAACAGCTCTCATGAGAAAAGCTATGACACACTACCACTTTTAGAAGTCATCGATGAGCTTTTAACTTCACTCATGGCAAAAAACTCATGGGGCTTTTCGCCTGCACAGTTTCTCTCTGCTTCGTACAACTGCCACCCAAACTACGCTACATACTTAGTAAATAAAAACACAAACCATATAGTGGGCATAAAAAAGGTACTTGACAAACTCCCACAAGAGAGTAAAAACTCATTTGACAAAGAGCTAATAGAAAAGCTTTATAGAGGTTTTGTATTAGAGGTAAAAACACCTGCTAGGGGCAAGTTAGAGATACCAAAAGAGAAAAAAGTGCTACTCATAGCATCGGGCAAAAGTGTCTCAGAGAACAAAGAGCTATTAGAACAAAGAGCAAATAATGAAACCTACACCCTTGTAGCACTCAACCATAAACCAAGTGTAGAGTGTGATTATTATTTTTTTACTAACCAAAAAAGGTATGATGAGTTTAGTGAGCAGTTAGAATGCTCTAAAATAGTCACTACTACAAATATTACAACCAACGATGGGGTATTCGCTGTTTTAGATTTAGAAAAACTTGCATTCACTAATGATAATCTTGTTATGAATGTTGCTGTAATTTTTATAAATTATTTAATTGCAAGTGGATTTAAAAAGACAGAGATAGCAGGGTTAGATGGTTACAGTGTCAAAGCAGACAACTATAACTATGATGAAACATCTTCTGTATTAGACTCTAAAGCACTGCTAGAACAAAACAAGCTTATAGATGAGGCACTAAGTGCTATAAAAGAAAAAATAGATATTAGCTTCTTGACACCAAGTATTTTTATGAAAAAAGATAAGTTAAAAATCATAGGTGTAATACCTGCTAGATATAAATCTAGTAGATTTGAGAGCAAGCCACTATGCATGATAAAAAATATTCCAATGGTAAAACGCACTTATGAACAAGCTAAAAAATCTACACTTTTAGATGAACTTGTAGTGGCAACTGAAAGCGAAAAGATAAAAGAGTATTGTGAAAGTGAAAACATACCAGTTGTTATGACAAGTGATACTTGCTTGACAGGAACAGACCGCATAGCAGAGGTAGCACGCTCAGTGGAAGCAGACCTATATGTAAACATTCAAGGTGATGAACCAGTAATTGACCCAAAAAGCATAGATGAAGTAGTAGCTGAGTATAAACTTTATGGCGATGAGTATATAGCCTATAATCTCTATAAGTTCACAGATGATAATGAAGAAATACAAGCAGACACTATAATAAAAACAA
>NZ_JAQVKA010000013.1 GCF_028694895.1 Sulfurimonas sp.
GCATGAAGTGGTAGAAATAAAAAACTCTCTAAAAGCGAACCAAGCAAAATTATAATTACTGTGATTGGAATGAGCAAAATAAGAAGTGCTGTCTCTCCTTGCATCATAAAGATTGGTAAAAATGCGACAACAGTTGTCAAAGTAGCAAGAGTAACAGGCAGAATCATCTCCTTTGAACCTCTTATAGTTGCCTCATATCTATCCATACCATCATCAATGTAGCGTTGTATGTTTTCACTCACAACAATAGCATCATCAACAACTATACCTATAACAATTAATCCTCCCAAAAGAGAGATAACATTTATAGAATATCCCATGTAGTAGAGAAAAGTAATACCAATAAGAAATGAAAAAGGAATACCAAGTGCCACAATCAGAGCAATTCTTAGATTTATAAGGATAAACATAGATATAAAAACCAAAGTAAGACCCAACATCAGGTTTGAGATAATAATGTCTAATCTATCTTTTATAGGTTTTGAACTATCTTCATAAAATGTAAAATCTACATCTTTGTAGTTTTTTTCTTGCCCTGCGACATACTTTTGAAGTGTCTTAGCCAATACAATAGCATCACCACTTGTCCCTTTAGAGATAGTTAAAGAGATAGTTTTTTTTCCATTATATGTAGCTAATGTGTCTGTTTGAGGATACTCTATGATAATATCAGCAATATCTGAGAGCTTTACATATCTGTTATCTATATTTAAAATGGCCTCTTTATAACCATCAACATCTGCTTTACCATTTGCTGTTGAGACAAAAACAAAGTTTCCTCTTTGCTCAATATCTCCAATTGGAAATATATACGAGATATTTGCAATGGCTTTTAAAACAGCTCCATGATCTAAGCCGTAAGCTAAGATTGCTTCAGAGTTTATTTTTATGCTTACCTGCTCATCAGAGTCACCACGAATTAAAACTTCACCTACTCCAGAAACTTTTGCAACTTTTGATTTCATATCTTGGGCTATAACTGTCAACTCACCTATAGAGAGTGTAGACGATGAAACAGCCAGTTTTATAAGAGGTTTTGTCTTCTCTAAAAGTGTGGTAACTGGTTCATCCATATCACTTGGCAAGTTTTGCCTGCTCAGCGCTACCGAATCTTTTACGCGACTAAGGGTTAGCTCTCTGTTTGCACCTTTGCTTAGTGTTAAAACTATTGCAAAAGCTCCAGGAGAGATTGTAGTTTCACTCTTATCTATACCATTTATATCACTAAGCGAATCCTCTATATCTCGAACTGCCATCTTATCCATAGTGTTGGCACTCGCACCTCTATATGAGCCTATAACACTAATCTTATCTAGTTCCATATCTGGAAACATCTCTTTTGGAATATTTATATAAGAGTTAATTCCCATAAACAAAATAAACACTAAGAGTGCATAATTTAGTCTACTGTTTTTTATAAAATATTCTATCAATTTTATGTCTTACAAAAGAGATTTGATAACGTTACTTACACCTTGATGCAGGTTGTAATTTGAAATTGGAAAATCTAGAGATTCATTTTGCAAATCTATACTGTTTTTTGAGAGATAATCTCCCAAGAGACTAAGATCTATCTTTTTATACTTTTTACATACTGCATCATCAAGTTTAGTTCTCAACAAAATACCAGCTTCATTTGATTTTTGAATGCTAAAAGCTAAAGTTTTTAAACTTACTAAATCAGTCCATTTAAAAAAAAGCTCTGGTGTAAGCTCACTTTGGGCCTGACCCTCTGGATTAAAGAGCATATTTGCATCTCTAAGAGGGATTAAAACACTTAGTATTGCCTCACTAAATGGGACAACTCTATCTCTCCAAAATGGAGACTCATTTCTCTTTACTAGCTCATTTTTTAAAACTTCTAAAATAGTTTTTATATCCGCGCTCTTAAAAAGCGTGTAACTCTCTTGTTTCATCAATTTTCCATTATATATTAAGGTGACGCCATTATAAAATCTTTTTAGTATAATTTGGCTTTGATTATATATTAGGAGTTTAAATTGAGACTATCTAAAACTTTTTTAACAAACGCAATAGCTGTTGTACTTGTCTTTTTATCATTTTTATTTGATGGCACTGTTGGTTCTTTAGCTCTATATGGCGGTCTTTTTGCACTCTCTGGTGCACTTACAAATCAACTTGCAATTCATATGCTTTTTGAAAAAGTACCATTTTTATATGGTTCTGGAGTTATTGCCTTAAAATTTGAAGCTTTTAAAGAGTCCATTAAAGCGCTTATGATGACTCAGTTTTTTACACAAGAACAACTTGATAACTTCTTTAAAAATGAAGAAAAAATGATTGACTTAACGCCTATTATCCAAAAAACAGACTTCTCACCTGCCTTTGATGCACTAAAAAATACAGTTATGGAATCTTCTTTTGGCGGGATGCTTGGTATGTTTGGAGGAGCAAGTGTTTTAGAGGGTTTGCGTGAACCGTTCTCTTTAAAGATGAAAGATGCCGTTGTAACAATGGTAAATACCCAAAGCTTCAATGAAACTCTACAGTACCACCTACAAAACTCATCACTCAGTGAAGATACACTAAAATCAATAGAGAACATTATAGATACAAGACTAAATGAACTCACACCCAATATGGTAAAGGAGATGATTCAAAAAATAATTCATGAACATCTCTCTTGGCTAGTAGTTTGGGGTGGAGTTTTTGGTGGATTGATAGGAGTAGTTAGCTCATTCTTATTTTAAAAAACTTCTATAGTTACATCTGCAACTTCGATAATATCACCACGGCGAATTTTTGCTCTTTTTCTAAGCTCTACTTCGCCTTTATTTCTTACATGTCCATCGGCAACAATCATTTTTGCCTCGGCTCCACTATCAACTAAATCTAAAACTTTTAGAAGTTTAAAAAGTTCTATATACTCATCTTTTAACTCATATCTCATCTATTTTTATGCCTCTTTATCAATAATTGAAAAACCTAAGTCTTGTATTGCTTTATCCACCATCTCAGTAGCTCTCTTCATAGTCTCTTGAGATATATCAGGCAATTTGCCTCCCCACATCTCTTCAGCCTCTTTAAAGCCTCTAAGCATTCCTTCTCGTCCTGCACGAAGCATCTTTTCATCTCCACCTGCTCCATTTATAACAAAGTCAGATATTCTTTTTGATGTTTGATCTACTCCAAAAAAACCATCTTTGCTAACTAGCTCACTTGCTTCATCTTGAGTCAGAGATGCTATTGGCTTGCCATCGTATCCAATCTCTTTTAAAAAACTTTGAAATGACTCATAATCATTTGCAGATGTATCTCCGCCCTTAAGAAGTGAATTTTGCATCGAAGCTGAATTAAAGGCAATTGCATTGGCATTTTGTGTAATTTGTTCTTTAATCTCTCTAGCTTCATCTTTTGATATTTTCTCAGTATATACCGTCTTTATCGGCACTACAGCCTTTGCTGTACTTTGTATATTAGCATTTGATGATATTTGCATAATCTAGCCTTTTGTTTGATTTCTATACATATAATATCGGCTTATTACTGCTTTATTAAAGTTTTTAATTTTATACACAAAACATAAAATTTTAGTTATAATTCTCCTCGATGAAAGATTTTTGTGTGCGAGTTCATCTATAGTATATTCTGCTAGACAAACGACTCTCCCTATAATTTGACTCCACTTTTTAACGAAAGTGAATTTTTACCAAAGAGGTACTACACATGGCAGAATTGCTAGACGGATCAGTTAAATGGTTCAATGAAGAAAAAGGTTATGGTTTCATTCAACAAGAAAATGGCGGTAAAGACGTATTTGTACACTTTCGCCAAGTAAACAGAACAGGACCAGGTCGTGTTTCTTTATCTGAAGGTCAAAAGGTAACTTTTGAACTAGGAGAAGGTCAAAAAGGTCCTCAAGCAGAGAACGTAACTCCTTTATAGGTTTTACTTTGCAGGCTAAGGCCTGCAAACTTTAAACTACTTTTTTATTCTTTATCTAAACTCAATTTATACACTTTTTATAAATACAAAACTTTTTTTTACAAAACCACTATTTTCATAAAATTTATGTGCATCTTCTCGTTGAAATCCTGATGATAAAACTATATTTTTGCACATTCCCATTTTTGCATAATCATACAGATACTCAAGCATCATACTTGCATAACCCTTAGCTCTAAACTTCTGACTTGTTACTAAATCAAAGATAAAAAGATGTCTTTTATCATAAAGGTTAGTCTGAATTGCGACGCCTGCATATGTAATTAGTTTTTCACCATCCATAACCCCAAACATCTTATACTCTATACTTCTCATCTCATATATCAAATCTTCAAACTCATCATATGAGAGAGTTGTGCGAAGCTCAGAGAGAACTTCATATGCCATTTGTAGCTCTTTTAAATCAAGCTCTCTTATCTGCATGCAAACCCCTTGTGTATTAGAGGAATTATAACTTATTTGATACAATACGCCCAGATAAAACAGATATAGAGGTATTTATGGCTACAAAAAACTTTGAGGTTCTAATTATAGGTGCTGGTATTTCAGGTACTGCCTTGGCATATGAGCTCTCTAGGTACACAGATATCAACTCGATTGGGATTGTAGAGAAATATGGCGATATAGCCACCCTAAACTCATGTGCAACAAGTAACTCTCAAACTATACATGTTGGAGATATTGAAACAAACTATACACTTCAAAAAGCCGCAGTTACAAAACGCACTGCAAAAATGGTTGAGAAGTATTGTTTGCAGCATCAATATCAAAATAAGATAATGTTTTCTCATCAAAAAATGGCTCTTGGGGTTGGTAAAAAAGAGGTAGAGTTTTTACTTCACAGATACGAGGAGTTCTTTGAGCTGTTTCCATATCTTGAAGTGTGGGATAAAGAGAGATTAAAAGAGCTAGAGCCTCGTGTTGTATTTGATGAAAATGGAGATGAGCGTAAAGAAGATATTGTAGGCATTGGAGCCATAAACCAATGGACAACAGTTGATTTTCAAAAGCTCTCAAACTCATTTTTAGAAAATGCAAAAAAAGAGCCAAATAAAAATATTGAACTTTTTTTAGATACTCAAGTTGAGCAGATTAAAAAAAGCAAAAAAAGAGGTTATGTCATAAAGAGCAAAAAAGGTACTTTTTATGCAGATTTTGTAGTTGTTAATGCTGGTGCTCACTCACTTTTTCTTGCGCATAAAATGGGATATGGCTTAAATCTTGGCTGTTTACCAGTGGCTGGAAGCTTTTACATGACAAATGAGAAGATGCTAAATGGTAAAGTTTATATGATTCAAAATCCAAAACTCCCTTTTGCTGCTCTTCATGGAGACCCAGATATTTTAGCTAATGGAAACACACGTTTTGGGCCAACCGCACTGATGCTGCCAAAGCTAGAGCGTTATAAAAAGGGTACTTTTTTAGAGTTTTTAAAAACCCTAAGATTTGATAAAAATATAGCCATGGCATTATACAAACTCTTAAGAGAGCGCGATATTCGTAACTATATACTTAAAAACTTTCTCTTTGAGATACCATTTATCAACAAGTATCTATTTTTAAGAGAAGCTAGAAAGATAGTCCCATCACTTAAAGCAGATGAGTTCAAATATGCCAAAGGCTTCGGCGGGATTCGTCCTCAAGTACTAGATAAAGATCAACAAAAACTTTTACTTGGAGAAGCTTCAATCTGTAGTGGAGAAGGAGTTATTTTTAACATGACACCATCTCCTGGAGCTACATCATGTCTTGGTAATGCTGAGAGAGATTTAAAGTATATAGTAAAATATCTAGGCAAGAATTTTAATGAGCAAAAATTCAATGACGAACTTACAGATGGCGAATACTGCGTACTTAGTGCACCAATAGAGTCACAAAAAGCAGTGGTAAATCTAATAAGAGCTGAAATAAGAAGAACTGAAGAAAAATATCTCAAAGAGTTACATGTAGGTGAGCCTGATGAGAGTTTTTGGAATACACCACATAGCAAAATATAAGGAAAATTATGAAAAATTTATTATTAATGAGTGTTTTAACACTACTTCTACTTGGATGTAGTACAAAAGAGATTAACGCTGGAGTCAACAGCATAACAGGTGATATAACAAATGCATTTGAGCGTTCAAAAGACAAATCTGCAAAATAGTCATAATTAGCTTTTAAACAACTATTGGCTATAATCGCGAAAAAATAATAGGTAGAACATACTTTTACCTAAATAAGAGAAAATAATGGTAACAGTACAAAATTTAATAATGCGTTATGGAAATAGAGTTCTATTTCAAGATATAAATCTTAAGCTAGACCGCCATAAAAGATATGGACTTATCGGCGCAAATGGTGCAGGAAAAACAACTTTTTTAAAAATACTTAGCGGTCAGATCAAAGAGTATGAGGGCGATATAATAATCCCAAAAACAAATAGAGTTGGTGTTTTAGAACAAAACCAATATGCTTATGAAGATTTTACAATTGCTGATGCAGTTTTATATGGAAATAAAAAACTTTACGACGCTATAAAAGAAAAAGAGATAATCTACGCAACTGGCGACTTTGAAGATGATGCAGTAAATAACAGATTAGCGGATTTAGAAGTTATCTGTGTTGAAGAAGATCCAACTTATGAGTATGATATAAATATTGCAAAAATCTTAGAAAATGTTGGTATCCCAGCTTCTCAGCATAACGACCTTATGAGCTCACTTGATAGTGCTGATAAGTTTAAAGTTCTTCTAGCTCAAGTCCTCTACCCTAGACCAGATGTACTCTTCCTTGATGAGCCTACAAACAACCTTGATATTCAAACGATTAGCTGGTTAGAAGATGAGCTTCAACGCCACCAAGGAACAATGGTTGTAATCTCGCATGATAGACACTTCTTAAATGCAGTTGTTACAAATATTCTTGATGTTGATTATCAAAAAATTCGTGAGTTTACTGGTACTTACGATGATTGGTATATTGCTGCAAATGTTATAGCAAAACAACAAGAGCTTGGAAATGCAAAAAAAGAGAAAGAAAAAGAGGAGCTTGAGGCTTTCGTTCGTCGTTTCTCTGCGAATGCTTCTAAAGCAAAACAGGCAACTTCAAGACAGAAAAAACTTGATAAACTTGTAATTGATGATATAAAACCATCTTCAAGAAGAGACCCAAGTATAGTATTTAAAGCTAAAAGAGTTATGGGCGATGAAGCGCTAAACATAGTGGGCATAAACCACTCTTACGGTGATAATGAAGTTTTAAAAGATATAAATTTAAAATTTGAGCCAGATGAGAAAGTTGCACTTATTGGGCCAAACGGTGTTGGAAAATCTACTTTACTTAAAATCATTATGGAAGAGATGAAGCCAACTAGTGGAACTATTCACTGGGGAGCGACTATTGAGAGTAGCTATTTTCCTCAAGATACAGCTGACATTATCAAAGGTGATGGAACTCTCTATGATTGGCTTAGAGGTTTTGATTCAAAGCGTGATATTGCTGAGATTAGAAACTGTTTGGGTCGTATGCTCTTTAACGGTGAGCAACAAGAGAAGTCAGTAGTTAGTATCTCTGGTGGTGAAAAGCATAGAATGATGCTTAGTAAAATGATGCTCGAGGGTGGAAACTTTTTAGTTCTTGATGAGCCATCAAACCACTTAGACTTAGAGGCGATTATCGCACTAGGTGAAGCTCTTTACAACTTTAAGGGAAATGTTATCTGTGTATCACATGACCGTGAGCTTCTTGACTCTTTTGCAAATCGTATTATTGAGCTTAAAGCTGATGGAAGCTATATTGACTTCAAAGGAAGTTATGAAGAGTTTGCAGAGGCAAAAGAAAAAGGCCTTATATAAGGCTTTTTCTAACTTAGATTACCGCCCAAAGAGGAGATTTAGATGCAAAAATATAAAGATTTTTTAGGGCTTGGAATCGCTGGAAACTTTGCTCTTCATTTAGCACAGGCTGGAGAGCTTGAAGATTTTAAAGATGTTATTACGCACGATGAAGCAGCGCCAAAAGGGCTCTTCCCTTTTTATCTCCCCTTATCTGTCAAAAGTGCTAAAGAGATTTTAACCACCTACCCGCTCTCAAGCTCTACTATAAAATTACCTTCTCAAAATGTAAACATTCAAGCTGAGCCTGAAGTAGCACTTATTTGTGACTTGACATATGATAGCAACAATAAAATCTCAAAGATTACCCCAACACATTTTAGCGCTTATAACGACTGCTCTATTAGAATAGCAGGTGCTTCTAAGATAAGTGATAAGAAAAATTGGGGTGCAAACTCTAAAGGCATAAGTGATAATCTAATCAAGATAGATAACTTTAAGAGTGGCGGAGTTATGGATAACTACTCAATCTGCTCTTTTTTAAAAAGAGATGGTGAGCTTAGTGCTTATGGTGAAGATGTAGCGCTGCTTGGTTATAGTTACTTTTATGAGAAGCTGAGTAACTGGATAGTAAATCAGTTAAATACGCAAGAGGATTTTGGTCCACTAGAGCCACTGATTGAGTATATTTTAGAGTGTGGTAATCCAAGTAAAGCCATAATTAGTATAGGAGCTACAAGATACACACCTTATGGAGAGAGTACCTTCTTAAAAGATGGCGATGAGCTTTTTGTAATCCTTTATAATAACACTATTTTATCTTTAAAGAACATCATAGAGAGTATCAAAAACAACACCTTTGACTACTCAAACATAAGCCTCCTAAAACAAAAAGTAGTTATATGAGTAGAGGAACAAAACTGGACCTTTTTATAGGAGCAGAAATAGAAGATGGCTGGGCAGAAATAAAAAGCGAGAGAAGATCTGAAATATCAGATGATATACTAAAACCATCAAAACATTTTTTAGTCTTTAAAAAAGAGAAAAGAAGAGGAAAAACTGTTACTCTTGTTGGAGAGTTTCATTTGAGCACTGATATCTCAGAACATCTTGTGAAAAATTTAAAAAAAAAGCTTGGCTGTGGTGGTACATATAAAGATGGATGGATGGAATTTCAAGGTGAACTCAAAGATAAATTAAAGATGTTGCTAGAAGAAGAGGACTTTAGATTTAAAAAATAGCTATAAACACTCAACTGATTAAAATTTAATCATCTTTTTAAATATTCCCATAATTTTTGCGATATCATTTTACCAGAAGAGGTAATGCCTCCACTAATTTTAAAAGTCAAAAGGAAGATTTATGCCATACGTTAAAGAGGTATTTGAATACCTAAAGAGAACAAGTCCATCACAAACAGAGTTTTACCAAGCTGCTCAAGAAGTTCTAGAGTCATTAAGACCTCTAATGGCTAAGTATCCAAAATATACGCAACATAAAATCATTGAAAGAATAGTAGAGCCTGAACGCCAAATACTTTTCCGTGTAAACTGGCTAGATGACAATGGGGTTATTCAAGTAAACAAGGGGTTTAGAATAGAGTTCAACTCAGCTCTAGGGCCATATAAGGGCGGCTTAAGATTTCACCCAAGTGTAAATGCAGGCGTTATCAAGTTTTTAGGTTTTGAGCAAATCTTTAAAAATGCTTTGACTGGGCTTCAAATCGGTGGAGGAAAAGGCGGAAGTGATTTTAATCCTAAAGGTAAATCTGATAATGAAATCATGAGATTTTGTCAAGCATTTATGAGCGAACTCTTTAGACATATTGGAGCAAATACAGACGTTCCTGCTGGAGATATCGGTGTAGGTGGTAGAGAAATTGGTTATATGTTTGGTATGTATAAAAAACTTGCTAACAAATATGAGGGAGCCTTCACTGGAAAATCTCTCAAATGGGGTGGCTCACTAGCAAGAACTGAAGCTACTGGCTATGGAACTGTTTACTTTGCTAAATACATGTTAGAAGATAGAGGTGAGACTCTAGAGGGTAAAAGATGTGTAGTATCTGGAAGCGGAAATGTTGCTATATACACTATTGAAAAGCTTTACCAACTAGGTGCACTTCCTATTACATGTAGTGATTCTAATGGTATGATTTATGATGAAGCAGGTATTGATTTAGGGCTTTTAAAAGATTTAAAAGAGGTAAAGAGAGTAAGACTAAGTGAGTATGTAAAATATGTACCAACAGCAAAATATACGCCAATAGAAGCTTACCCTGAGGGTACAAATGCTGTTTATAACGTACCTTGTTTTGCAGCATTTCCTAGTGCAACACAAAACGAACTAAACATAACAGACGCAAAAAACCTTCTTGCAAGTGGCTGTATCTGTGTTAGTGAGGGCGCAAATATGCCTACAACTCATGAAGCTATGGAACTTTTTATAGAAGCAAAAATTTGTTATGGACCTGGTAAAGCTGCTAATGCTGGTGGAGTTGCTACGAGTCAGCTTGAGATGGCACAAAATGCAGCTAAAATAACATGGTCATTTGAAGAAGTTGATGCAAAGCTAGCTCAAATAATGAAAGATATCTATATAAATTCAAGTACAACTGCGGCTGAATTTGGTGAGCCTACTAACCTAGTTCTTGGAGCAAATATTGCAGGATTTAGAAAAGTAGCAGACGCTATGATTGAACAAGGATTAGTTTAATTAAGCACTCTCAACTTCGAGTTTGTGTGTAGTTGCCACGCTTACATGCGTGGTAATGTTATATCTGTTTCTTCCACTCTCTTTTGCGCTGTAGAGCATCTCATCAGCCTTACTTATAAGAACTTCCTCATCTAAAGCACTATCAGCTATACAACAAGAGACTCCGATTGAGATCGTTAAAAACTTATCTATCTTAGAACCTTTATGCTCTATTTTTAGCTCTCTTACTGCGCTACATATATTAGCCGCAATTGTTGTACTGTTTATCTCTGAGGTATCTGTAAGTAAAATTCCAAACTCTTCACCACCGAGTCTAAAGGCAAAATCGCCAGGACGTTTTAAAAGTCCTTTGAAAACGTTTGCTACACTCTTTAGTGCAGCATCACCTCTTATATGCCCATAAGTATCATTGAACTGTTTAAAGTAGTCAATATCAAGCATCATAAAAGTAATATATCTACAATCTCTTTTTGCCCTTTTTATCTCTCGCTCATAAACCATATTAAAATATCTTCTATTGTGCAGAGATGTTAAAGAGTCGGTGTATGAAGCATTCTCTAATCTCTTATTTGCAAGTTTTAGTTTTTTTGTTGCTGCTTCTAGTGCGCTTTGATCACTTTGGATACTTTTTAGTACATAAAATGAGACAACCATAACACCAAAAATAATAATCAATAAAAAAGTTCCTATTTTGTATAAAGAAGAGTCATATATAAGTAAAAAGTTTTTTCTCTCATGTTTTGCCATATCTATCTCATAAGTAAGAAGTTTTTTTATTACATTATTTATATATGTAACCTTTCTCTCTAGCTGCTCTAGCGATAGATTTCTTATATCTTGTCCATTATCTAAAGCTTTATATATGCTAAGGAAAAAATTATTTGTATTTTGAATTTCGCTTGCCACATAGTCTACATAAACGATTTCTTCATCTCGCTTAAAATGAGATTCATAATTTTTCCACTCATTATCAATTGTCTCTACTGATAGTTTGATTTCAGACCTAATTTGATCTAGAGAGATTTTCATGTCTTTTGCTTTATAGATTGTGTTTACTAAATTACCATGATATGTTTGAAGGATTGTGTTTAGTTCATTTACAGGCACAAATGAGCCAAAATATAGGGCATCAAATCTTTTTTTCATAGAGTTAATATTTATTGTACCCATGATACCAATTAGTAGTAATGAAATAAAAAGGATACTAAATATAAAAAATAGTTTGCTTCTTAATTTCAAAGTATCTATAAAATTCATTTAGCTCCCTACAAATATCTTTAAACTAGAGCAAATGCTATGCCAATAAAGCACTATTTTTATAGAATCAACCTCTTTTGTGCTAAAATTCATCATCTATGAAATAAGAGTAAAAATAAATATGATCGAAAAATTAAATTACATCAAAGAACTTCCCTTTTTCAGCTCTTTAGATGATGAAAAATTAAAAGTTATCGCCTCTATTTCAAAAGTAACAAATTATTCAAAAGGCTCTATTCTTTATTATGAAGATGATATTAGTAATAAGCTGTTTTTTCTAGTCCAAGGTCTTATCAAAGTTTATAAAATTGATAAATTTGAAAATGAAATCTTTCTTTATTATATTTATAAAGACTCACTAATCTCAGAGCTCACAACACTGCATAATGATATGATTCACTGCTTTTCTAATGCAGAGTTTGTAGAAGAGAGCATCATACTAGAGATTGATTTTTTAGAGTTTAAAAAAGAGTTCTTATCAAAAAACATACTCAATAATGAGTTTATAAATGAGATTCTTTTAAAAACACATCAACTTCACTGTGTTGTAAATAGAGAACTTGTTTTTGATGCTACTGCAAAAGTGGCATTTACCTTGCATAATGACTTAAAAATGTTTAACTCATTAAAGCGACATGAAGTCTCTTTTATGCTCCATATTCAGCCTGAGACACTATCTAGAGTTTTAAATAAACTCAAAAGAAACGCCATTATAGATATCGAAAATTCAAACGTTATTATCCTAAACAAAGAGATGCTAAAGAGCGCATACAAAGGTAGCCTATAAATGATAAAGTCATATAAAATAAGTACAAAAATAAAATTCATTGGAGCCATGCTTATCTTTCTTATAGCTTCTGTTATAGGCACAACCATATACCTAAACCATCAAAATATGAAAGATGCTCTTGTTATAAACATTGCTGGAAAACAGAGAATGCTAACGCAAAAGATTTCAAAAAATATTTTTTATACTCACTACCAGCTTTCACACGACTTTAGCGAGCTTGATAGTGCATGCAACGAGTTTATAGATGGATTAAATACCCTAAAATTTGGTAATTCTAACAAGGAGATATCTCCTTTTCACTCTTATGAAATTTCTACACAAATCTCAGAAGTAGATAAGTTATGGCGAGAATTTTATGAGAATGTCCAAAATTTTAAACTTTTAAAAAATGCAGAGATTCAAGATCAAGAAAGCATAGACAAAATTGTTGCATTTATCTATAAAGATAATAGCGTGCTTCTTAAAAATGTTGATATCTTAGTTACGCTTTATACTCTTCATAGTGAAGAGAAAACAAACTTTATAAAAAACTTTCAATACACTTCTGGGTTTGTTCTGTTTTTACTATTTTTATACTCTCTTGCACAGTTAAAATCTATCGAATCACATGTTGATTCGTTTATGCAATACTCTAAGATGCTAGTTGATCATGAGGATATCTCTAACCTCTCTGCTATAAAGATAGAAGCGGAGAGTGAGGTTGAGATTAAAGAGGTAAGTGATACCATAAATTGTTTTATAAATAAGATAAATTCAGCAGTTGAATACTCAAATGAAGCACTTCTTCAATCACAAAAAGCTTCATCTAAACTCGAAGAACTCACAGATGAATTTGATGTTATTTTAAAAGAGATAAAAGGCAACTCTTCTGCTTCAGCACATTTAAATAACAGCGAAGACATGGTTATAGAGTCCACAGAAGTGCTAATTAGCTCAACAAAAAAACTCTCTAATCTTAAATCAGAACTAGATAAACTAATAAAAAGCTGCCAAGATTTAAAATAATCTTTAAAAAATAGATTTTTATTACTTATCTTGATTCTAAGTGTTACTTATATTTACATCTTTATCAACATTAATTTAATCTTAATTGAAAAAACTACTCTTATGACTTAAGTCAAAGATTTAATAACCCCAAAGTGCTAATATTTATTCTGTTAATGGGCACCTTAACAAGAGAATTATGTTTATTAACTCACAAAATTCGTGTTTCTAAAATCATTTAAGAGGAGAAAATATGTCACTTTCAAGAAGAGAATTTCTTAAAAGTTCAGCAGCAGCATCTGCAGCAGCAGCTATTGGTATGAGTGTACCAGCAGAGCTAGAAGCAGCAGCGGCTACAGCTGAGGGAGACTGGAGATGGGACAAGGCAGCTTGTCGTTTCTGCGGTACAGGTTGTGGTATTATGATGGCAACAAAAAACGGTAAAATTGTTGCTGTTAAGGGAGATCCAGCGGCTCCAGTAAATCGTGGTCTTAACTGTATTAAAGGTTACTTTAACGCAAAGATTATGTATGGTGCAGATAGACTAACTCAACCACTGCTTCGTGTGGATGCAAATGGAAACTTTGACAAACAAGGTAAATTTGCTCCTGTGTCTTGGAGTAGAGCTTTTGATGAGATGGAATTAAACATCAAAAAAGCTCTAAAACATGGTGGACCAGAGTCAGTTGGTGTTTTTGCTTCAGGGCAATATACAATCATGGAAGGTTACGCAGCTCAAAAGATGATGAAAGGCGGATTCCGCTCAAATGCTTTTGATCCAAATGCTCGTCACTGTATGGCATCAGCTGTTGTAGGTTTTTATCAAACATTTGGTGTTGATGAGCCTTCTGGTTGTTATGATGATATTGAATTAACGGATACTATCGTATCTTGGGGTTCAAACATGGCAGAGATGCACCCGATTTTATGGTCGAGAGTAACTGATAGAAAGTTATCTGATCCAGATCGCGTTAAAGTTGTATCTATCCAAACTTATACACACAGAACTTCAGATATTGCAGATATTGAGATTATCTTCTCTCCAAACACTGACTTAGCTCTTTGGAACTACATTGCTAGAGAGATAGTTTATAGAGATGCGGCTGAGGGAATCATTGATTGGGATTTCATAAAAAAACACACTATCTTTGCAGCTGGACCTGTAAACATTGGTTATGGTATGAGAAGAAGTGATGAGAAGTCTATCAAAGAGGGTAAATATACAGCTCTTGAGATGGAAACAATCTCAAAAGAGATGAAAACTACTGTCTCAAATAAAGAGGGACCTTCATTAGAGCCATACGGTTACAAAGCTGGCGATACTATGGAGCACACTAAAGGAACTTTAGGGCACTGGGAAATCTCATTTGAAGATTATAAAAAATCATTAGAGCCATATACACTTGAGTACACAGCAGCTATCGTAAAAGGTGACCCTGATGAAAATATGGAACTTTTCCAAAATAAACTTCAAGCATTAGCAAACCTTTATATTGAAAAAAATAGAAAAGTTGTATCTTTTTGGACTATGGGTATGAACCAACATACGCGTGGTACTTGGGTAAATACACTCTCTTATAACGTTCACTTTATGCTAAATAAACAAGCAGTTCCAGGTTCTGGAGCGTTCTCTTTAACAGGACAACCTTCAGCTTGTGGTACTGCTCGTGAAGTTGGTACATTTACACATAGACTCCCAGCTGATATGATGGTTGCTGTTCCAGCACACAGAAAAATCACTGAGAACAAGTGGATGGTTCCTGAGGGAACAATCAACCCTGTTGGAACTCAAGATATTATGAGAATTCACCGTGATATTGAAGATGGTTTAATCAAATTTGCTTGGGTAAATGTTTGTAATCCTTATCAAGATACAGCAAGTGCTAGCCACTGGATTAAAGCAGCACGTGAGATGGATAACTTTATCGTTACTTCTGATGGATACCCAGGTATCTCTGCAAAAGTTTCAGATCTTATCTTACCTTCTGCTATGATTTATGAGAAGTGGGGAGCTTATGGAAATGCAGAGCGCAGAACTCAACACTGGAGACAGCAAGTTCTTCCAGTTGGAGATGCTATGAGTGATACATGGCAGTGGATTGAGCTCTCAAAAAGATTTACAGTAAAAGATGTATGGGGTGAGTGGGCACCATCTGGCTCGAGAAAAGATGCACTTCCAAGCGTTATAGAAAAAGCAAAAGCTATGGGATATAACGAAAATACAACTATGTTTGAAATTCTTTTTGCTAATGATATTGCAAAATCTTACAAACTTGATCAAAATGACCCAATTCAAAAAGGTTATGATAATACTGAAGGTTACGGAGACTCACGTAAAGTTGTTGGAAGTGATGGAAAAGTATTTGAGGGTTATGGATTCTTTGTTCAAAAGTATCTTTTTGAAGAGTATGCTGCGTTTACTCGTGGGCATGGTCATGATCTTGCACCGTTTGATATGTACCATAAAGTTCGTGGTCTTAAGTGGCCAGTTGTTGATGGAAAAGAGACTCAGTGGAGATTTAATGCTAAGTATGATCCATACGCTGCAAAAGCTACAAAAGAGAGCGGTAACTCACACGCATTCTACGGAACTATTGCAAAAGCCCTAAAACACGGTGATTTAAAAGGTATGGATAAAAATACTGAAGCAAAATCATTAGCAAATAAAGCTAAAATCTTTGCTCGTCCGTATATGGATCCACCAGAGATGCCAGATACAAACTACGACACTTGGTTATGTACGGGTCGTGTTTTAGAGCACTGGCACTCAGGAACTATGACTATGCGTGTACCTGAGTTATATCGCGCTGTTCCAGAAGCACTATGTTATATGCATCCAAAAGATGCTGAGGCAAAAGAGCTTAAGCAAGGTGGTTTATGCTGGGTTGAATCTCGCCGTGGTAAAGTAAAAGCTAGAGTAGAGACTCGTGGTAGAAACAGACCTCCTAGAGGACTAGTTTTTGTTCCATGGTTTGATGAAAAAGTATTTATCAACAAAGTTTGTCTAGATGCAACATGTCCTATGTCAGGTCAAACTGACTTTAAAAAATGTGCTGTAAAAATCTACAAAGCATAACCAACTGAAGTAAAGGAGAGATGGCTTTTGTTTTAATGGCCATCTAAAGAAGATGAATAATAAATCGCAAAGTGATAGAAGAAAATTTATTCTAAGAATGGCTAGAGGAGCTGGAATAGCTGCTCTGGGTGGCTTTATATGGAGTGCCTATGTTGATGAAGTAACAGCTTCACAACTCATGCTTCGCCCACCTGGTGCCATCAAAGAAGAAGATTTTTTAAAAACATGTATCAAATGTGGGCTTTGTGTTGAAGCCTGTCCATACGATACTCTATTACTTGCAAAACCAGGTGATCATAAACCTCTAGGAACTCCATACTTTATTCCTAGAGATGTTCCTTGTTATATGTGCCCAGATATTCCTTGTGTACCTGTATGTCCTACAGGTGCGCTTGATGAAGCTAGTGTTACAACTAATGGCAAACTTGATATCACTATAGCTGAGATGGGGCTTGCAGTAATTGACAGAGAGACGTGTATAGCCTTTTGGGGAATTCAGTGTGATGCATGTTATAGAGCATGTCCTATTTTAGGCCAAGCCATAAGTGTTGAATACAACAAAAATGAAAGAACTGGAAAACATGCATACTTAACACCTGTTGTTCATGCTGATGCGTGTACTGGTTGTGGACTTTGTGAAAAGGCTTGTGTAACTGAAAAGGCTTCTATCTTTGTACTTCCAAAAGAAGTTGCAATGGGTAAGGCTGGAAACTATTACATAAAAGGTTGGGATAAGAACGATGAGAAGCGTCTAGAGGATGCTACTGAGATAAAAACAAAAACAGAGATAAGCAAAGATAAAGCGATTGACTCTTTAAATGATGCGGGGGATTTATACTAATGAGTACTCTTTGGAATAAATATCGTTATCTATTTTTTAGAAGAACAACTCAAATTGGTTTGCTATTTTTATATTTTGGTGCTAATGCTTGGGGTTGGACTATTTTGATGGGAAATCTTAGCTCATCATCGTTTCTTAAAACTGTTCCTTTAAGTGATCCATATGCAGTATTGCAGATGATTGCAGCTGGCGCTGTTATAGCTACTGATATAGTTATAGGTGCTCTTATTATCACTATATTTTATCTTGTAGTTGGTGGTCGCGCTTTTTGTAGTTGGGTTTGCCCAATTAACATAGTAACTGACGCGGCAGCACTGCTGAGAAGAAAAATTGGTGTTGATAATTTTGCAAAAAAACAACCGGCAACGCGAAATATGCGTTACTGGGTCTTAGCTCTTAGCTTGATTATATCTTTTGCTATGGGTGTAACAGCATTTGAGTTTATATCACCAATATCTATGCTTCATAGAGGCATAATATTTGGTATTGGTTTTGGATGGGCAGCAGTGCTCATTATTTTTCTTTTTGACCTTTTAGTCTTGAAAAATGGTTGGTGTGGGCATGTGTGTCCGCTTGGTGGATTTTATTCACTTGTTGGTAAATTTAGTTTGATTAGAGTACATCATACTCAAGAGAATTGCACTGAATGTATGAAGTGCAAGGTTGTTTGTCCTGAGGCGCAAGTTCTTTACATGATAGGCAAAGAGAGCATTCCTGTTCTTTCAGGGGAGTGTACAAACTGCGCTAGATGTATAGAAGCTTGTGATGATAATGCTCTTAATTTTTCAATCAGAAAACTAGTAAAAAATAATAAATCGGGAGAGTAAAATGAAAGCAATGGGTAAAATAACGATTGGTTTAGTTACTGCTGCACTACTAATGGTTGGTTGTGTGAGCGAGAGCGCTAAATCTACTCCACAAAATATTGTGGCAAAAACTGTAACAGAAGAGTCTTTGGGTTTAAGAAATACTGATATATACACTGAAGATGCTACTGTTGCTGCAAAGACTGAGTACAGAACAGCGCAAGCTACTACAAGTACAAAGATACAAAGAGCATTTCAAGATGCACCACCTATGATTCCTCACGATACAGTTGGAATGCTTCCAATTAAAACAGAAGATAATAGATGTGTAACTTGTCACATGCCTGAAATCGCAGGGGCAATGGGTGCTACTCCAATTCCTGTTTCACACTTTACAGACTTTAGACCAAAAGCTAAACTTGTAAATGGTGAGGTAGTTAATCCAGTTGATAACTATAAAAATGAGACAAAAATTGTTAAAGAGAGTGAACTTCAGTATGCTAGATTTAACTGTACTCAGTGTCATGCTCCACAATCTCAAGGGAATCTACCTGTAGAGAACACTTTTGAGGCTGTTTATAACTCAAAAGATGGTGCAAGCAAATCAAGTTGGGATGAAGACAAGTATACTAAATCATTAAATACAGTTATTGGCGGTCCAAGCTTCATAACAGAAGATGACATGGCAAATAAAAACTCTAAAGCTGGTAGCTTAGGCGGCTCAGCTCACTAATGCAAAGAAGAGAGCTATTTGGCTCTCTTGCTTCTTCACTAAAAGGTGAAAAAAAGCAAGAGAAGTTTCTAAGACCACCATATTTTGGTGATGAGTCTCTTTTTCACAAAGAGTGTAACAGATGTGATGGAGTGTGCGCCACCGTTTGCGAAGAAGATATAATCAAAATAGCAGAGGATAAAACACCATACATACTGTTTTCATATAGTGGTTGCACCTACTGTGACAAGTGTGCTGAGGCTTGTGAGTTTGGTGTTTTAAAATTAGAAGATAAAAAGCAACTATCTGCAATAATTACAATAAACAAAGACAAATGTCTAAGTTGGAATCATACCATGTGTTTTTCATGCAAAGACCCATGTTTAGACGATGCCATAGACTTTAAAGCTATGTTTATGCCAGAGATAAACGCTAAATGTACCTCATGTGGATTTTGCATCAGCAAATGTCCAACTGACGCAATTGATATAAAGGTGCTCTAATGAAACTATTTTTAATTTTTGCTTTTTTATTATCTTCTCTTCTTGCCACAACTATAAAAGAACCAATAGCGCACTTTGTTGCAAGTGGCTCTGTTGTGGATATGCTTTATAAAGATGGCAAGCTATACTGTGCAACTGATGCAAGTAGCGTAGATATATTTGATTTTGAGACAAAAAAATTAATAAATAAAATTGAAGTTAAGAAGATTTTAGATTTTATGGGTGAGACTATAGACTCAAAAGTATATTCAGTTGACGCTATAGAAGATAAGATACTACTACTCTCACAAGATAAAAATGGCTTTAGAAGAGTTCATATCTATCAAAACGGTGTCTTAAGAGTTCTCTTTGATTATTCAAAAGGACTCACCGTTGCAAAAGCAAAGTTTTTAGATGCAAATACCTTACTCTTAGCGCTACTGAGCAACGAGCTAATCTCTTATGATATAGCAAAAAATTCACAAAACTACTCTATTCAAGTCTCGGGTGCTAAGTTCTCAGACTTTGTTTTAAATGAAGAGCGAAGTGAAGTTGTCGTAGCAGATGAGAGTGGAAACTTGAAGATACACTCTACAAAAGATGGATTGTTTCTAAAACTTTTAGCTGATCAAAACCTAGATAATGTCTTTCAAGTAGACTATAAAAAAGGCATTATCGCAACTGCTGGACAAGATAGAAGAATGGTTATATATGCTCCTAAGTTCAACTCAGCGTATTACAGTGAGTCAAAATTTCTAATATATAGCGTAGGATTATCTCCAAGTGGAAAAATAGTTGGCTATGCTTCTGATGAAAACAACAATGTAACACTTCAAAACACCATAACAAAAGCAAACCTTGGTAAATTTGGGGGAAATAAAATGACTCTCTCAAAGATACTTTTTATTAGTGAAAATGACTTTTTAGTAGGCAGCGATGATAAAGTCGTTAATCAATATAGTATAAAATAAAGTTTAATTTAAAAGGAAAAATATATGAATATCTCAAGCATAGTAGTAAAAACAGTTCCAAAGTATTTGGATGAAGTTGTTAAAAGTCTTAAAGATTGTGAAGCATGTGACTATCATATGCATGATGAACTAGGCAGAATCATTATCACTATCGAGGGTGCTGGTGTATCTGAGGAGCTTGAAAAGCTAAAAATCATTGAAGCGATTCCTCATGTAGTAACGGCGGATATGCAGATGGCTTATAGTGAAGATGAACTAGATGCTCATATGGAAGTTATTAAAGGCGGAAATGTTGTACCAAAAATCTTAAACGATGACAATGTTGATCCTTCAAATATCGTATATAACGGCGACTTGAAGAAAAAAGATGACTTAGCGTCGTTTACTAAAAAATTTGATGAAACAAAGAGATAGATTATGTCTGCAATATTTGAATCAACTATAAAAATGGCGCAAGGTAGCAAAGAAGATTGGTACATTGAGCTAAGAGACGCTATAGAGGAGAAAATTGAAATCTGCGCAGATTTACAAGAATACTCTAAAAAAATCGAAGAGCTTGGCGCACCTTATGGTGGAAACATTGAAGTAAAATGGGATAAAGATATGAATGTTCCTCCTTATGTGATGGACACTATAAGGTTTGAGATGTCAAAACTTCAAAGAGAGATTGAAGAAGAGACAGGTGAGAGTCTTATAAAAGAAGGAGTTTGATTTTGGAAGCAAAAGCTATAAAATCACTAGAGTATCTTGATGCTGATGCTATAGATAAACATCTAGAGGGAGTTGAGTATATAATTATGGCAGCCCCTGCACCTGACCAATTTAAGAAGAGTCCTATTCATTTCACGATATTTCTAAATACACAAGAGAAATTTCCACAAGATGTTCAAGAGGCAATATTTGGAAAATTTTTAATTGAAAATAGCATAACAAATCCGCAAGAAATCATGAGCCAACTTATGCCAGTTGGTTTTTCAAGTGGTGTTCACGAAACTCATATGCCACTTCTTTTGATAAAGCAAGAAGATGTAAATTCAATCCCACATAGAACTATGTTTGTTATGGATTTTTTAGCAGATTCTGATAACTTTAGTGAAGCAAAAGAGAAGAGTTTAACAGGGTGGAGTTATAGCTATAACTTTTAAAACTTAGCGGATATAATATTATTGTCAATTGTTTTATTATTAAGTATTTTAATAATAAAATGTCTTCTTTAAAAACTTTTGTATATCGGAATGTAAGGATAGTATTTGTTATTTAACTCCTACGAATTTATCTTTGCTTTTCTACCAATTACATTTTTTATCTATTTTTATCTCAATAGCAAAAGATTAACTGTCGCATCTAAAGGTTTTTTAGTCTTTAGTTCTCTGTTTTTTTATTCTTGGTGGAATGTTGCTTATCTTCCTCTAATTTTGTCGAGCATGTTGTTCAACTATAGCATTGGAAATAGTCTCAACAAAGATACTCATGAACGCAAAAAAAGTTTTTCTAAAAAATCTATTTTAATCTTTGGAATTGCTGCAAATTTATTTTTGCTTGGATATTTTAAATATGCTGATTTTTTTATAGAAAATTTAAATCTTTTAAGTGGCTCAGAAATACCACTGATGGATTTATTTTTACCTCTTGCGATTAGTTTTTTTACATTTCAACAAATCGCTTATTTAGTAGATAGTTATAGAGCAGAGACCAAAGAATATGACTTTTTGAACTATGCACTTTTTGTAACTTTTTTTCCTCAACTAATAGCTGGTCCCATAGTTCATCACAAAGAAATGATGCCACAGTTTGCAAATAAGTGGAATGCACTAAAGAACTATAAAAATATAACTTTAGGGGTTTTTATATTCTCCATAGGATTATTTAAAAAAGTGGTCATCGCTGATACATTTGCAGTCTGGGCTACAGCTGGGTTTGATACTGCTACAACACTAAATCTTTTTGAAGCATGGGCAACAAGTCTTAGCTATACATTTCAACTCTACTTTGACTTTAGTGGTTATACAGACATGGCGATAGGTGCTGCACTGCTATTTAATATAAAACTACCTATAAACTTCAACTCACCATACAAAGCTGTAAATATACAAGATTTTTGGAGAAGATGGCATATAACTCTTAGTAGATTTTTACGTGAGTATGTTTATATACCACTTGGAGGAAATAAAAAAGGAGAATTCAGAACCTATTCTAACCTCATGGCTACTTTCATCATAGGTGGACTTTGGCATGGAGCTGGATGGACATTTATCTTTTGGGGACTTTTGCATGGAGTGGCTTTGGTTATTTATAGAGCCTGGAGCAAATTAGGGTTTAAGATGTGGAGATGGTTTGCGTGGTTTTTAACTTTTAACTTTATAAATATCGCTTGGGTATTTTTTAGAGCTAAGGAGTGGCAAGACGCAATTAAGGTGTTATCCTCTATGTTTAGTTTAACTTATGTAATATTGCCTGAAAAGCTAGAAAACAAACTAGCCTTTTTAAATCAATATGGAATTGAGTTTGACAAATGGACTACGAATATTAATGGTTCAAATTGGACGGCTATTTGGATTATTTTTGGATTTTATTTAATCTTATTGTTTAAAAATTCAATGGAAAAAAAAGAAACTTTTATGCCTTCTATTAAAAATAGTTGTATTTTTATTATAGCTTTTACAATTTCATTTTATAAACTTAGTGGTTATTCTGAGTTTTTATATTTTAGGTTTTAATCATGAAAAAAAATTTAAAATGGCTGAAATATTCATCGGGAGTTATTATTTTCATTATACTTAGCATCAGCATCTTTAATTATAAAATTGACAGATTAGGGTTATTTGAAAACTCTAATTATTTATCCAATGCAGCTAAAACTTTAACAAATGGAAATATGATAGCTGGATTAAAAAATTATGATGAAAGATTATTTCAAGAACTAATTATAAAAAATTTAAAAGTTAAAAATGATGCAATAGTTATTGGCTCATCAAGAAGTATGGAGTTAAGAAAACGATTTTTTTTAAAAGAAGAAACATATTTTTTTAATCATTCAGTAAGTGGTGCAAGTTTAGAAGATTATATAGCGATAATTGGAGCATATGAATCTATTCATAATTATTTACCTAATACTATAATAATGGGAATAGATCCTTGGATTTTCAATAAAAATAATTATCAAAATAGATGGCAAACTTTGAATAAATATTATCATTATGAATTAAATAAAATAACTAATAATAAGCAATCAAATAAACAAAATACTATTAATATAGATAAATGGAAGCAGTTGATAAATTACGATTATACAGTTGAAAGTATTAAATTTTTTAAATTATTATTAAAAAATAAAGGCTCAACCTTCTATGTAGTAAAAACAACTGAAATAGATGATTCAATAAAAGAAACTGATGGATCAATTCATTATCCATATAAAATAAGAAACTCAGATTATGAAGAAGTAAAACAAGCTGCAATTTCATACACAAAAGGGCAAGTATACTCTTTGAACAAATTTGATACTTTAAGTAATGTAGTAATATTTGAAGAATTTATAAAATATTTACAACTAAAGAATATTGATATAGTTTTCTTTTTATCACCATATAATCCAATAACATATGATTTGTTGATGAAAGAAATTAAGTATCAGTATATAGATATAGCAGAGAAATATTTAATTAATTTTGCTAAACAGCAAAACATAACAGTAATAGGCTCATATAATCCTCATAAATATGGATTTACAAATAAAGATTTTTTTGATGGTATGCATAGTCATGAAGTTGTTGCTAAAAAAATTTTCCAAAGTACTGATATAAAACGTTAAGTAATCCTTTATATTTTTATTTAAAAAAACTTAGCAGATATAGCCTCTACTTCTTCTATACTCTTAGCGATAGATGCTGATAGATTTTCATATCCATCTTTTGTTACTAAGATATCATCTTCGATTCTGATGCCTATTCCTCGAAACTTCTTTGGTACGCTTTTATCATCTTTATCTATATATAGACCTGGTTCAATTGTTAAAACCATTCCCTCTTTTAGCGCTATCTCTTTATTCTTTTTATCTCTATATGGTGCTGGGTCATGAACGTCTATTCCCATCCAGTGCCCTATTCCATGTGGGTAATACTTTTTATGTTTCTTCTCTTTTATCGCTTTTTTCACACTACCTTTTAGTATTGCAAGTTTTATCATTCCCTTAGTTAGTAGCTTTTCTGCCTTTTCTTGAAGTGTACTTCTTAAAACTTGTGGTTTTATCATACTAATAACTTTTAATTGAGTATCTAAAACCAAGTTATATAGCTCTTTTTGTGCCTCACTAAATTTACCATTTACAGGAATTGTTCTTGTTATATCACTTGCATAGTAATTATGCTCACACCCAGCATCTATCAAGATAAGCTCTCCATCGACTAAAGGCTTGTTATTTTTTATATAGTGCAAAGTGTTAGCGCTATTGCCACATGCAACTATAGAAGTATATGCATCACTGTAAGCTGCATTGTTCTTAAACTCATGCTCTATCTCTGCTTGAAGATGATACTCATATTTACCCTCTTTGTTCATACTCATAACTCTATGATGTGCTTTTGCTGTAATCGCAATTGATTTTTTTATAAGTTTTATCTCAGCAGCTGATTTAACAAGTCTCATTTTTTGTATAAGTGGGATAATGTCAAGTTTTTCTTTAAAGAGTTTTGTACTTTTTAAAATCTTTTTTACAGCACGCTTTTTTGAATTTATCTCAAAATAGATATTTTTTTTATCTTCTATCGAGGCTTTAAAAATCTCTTTAAACTCATCTATCTCATAGACTTCATCTACTAAAAATCTTTTTTTTGCCTCTTTTGTGCCTAATCTTTTTCCATTCCATAACTCTAGTGTCTTATCTTTTTTTTGAACAAATAAGAGTGTTTTTACACTCTCTTTTGTTTTTATAAACATAAGTGCGGCATTGTCCTCTTTAAAGCCACTTAGATAGTAGAAGTTGCTATCTTGGCGGTATGGATGGTGTGTATCGTTAGAACGTGTAGCTTCTGGTGCACTAAATATAACCGCGATAGAGTTTTTTAAAAAACTCTTTGAGAGAGAATCTCTTCTTTTTTTATATTCATTCTCTTTTATCACTTACACTCTCCCTCAAGCCACTCTATATTTTTTGAAATTATTTCATCAAGGGCTAGGCTTAGAGCTTCTACCCCACCATCTGCATCTTGAGTTTTGGTATCAATTTTAGAGCTAAATTTATTTGCTTTTACAACAGTGTTTGTTTTTGCATCAACAAGAGAGAGGCTAATGATTACATTAACATAAGAACTACTCATATCTTTTGTATAAAACTGCATAAACTCCTCAACATCTATCTCCAAAACAAAGTCGCTCTTTACTCTTGACTTAAAAGAGTGAACACTCTTAAATAGTGCAGAATCTCTTATGCTCTTATATAGCGCTGATGTTATAAAGCTATTTGGCGACTCTTGCCACTGTGCTTGTGAATAAGAAAAGATTTGATTATCCGATTCTGTATAATCCATATTTAAAGAGAGTAAAGACGCTGAGCTAAACGCTTGAGATATTTTTAAAGAGTTCTCTTTGCAACCTTTAGAGATGCTCTTTATGTGAGTATCTTTAGTTATAACTCTAAACTCAGTTACATGAGGCTTCATTGTTGTACAACCAACAAATAAAAAAACTGTTATAAGTGTTAAAAGTATCTTCATATTACTTCTCCCCTGGTCCTTTTTTAATTCTCTCTTGCATAAAAAGCATATCTGCTGGGCTTCTCTCGTGATCTCTTAGAGTATCTTCCATTTTTATTATAAGATTTTGCATCTCTATGAGTGTATTATTTAGAGTTGGTAAGATATCATTTGTAATCTCTTTGATATTAAAATCTCCACTCTCAACTGCGATCTTAAATGTATCCATCGAACTTTTAATTCCTAAATAACTATTTGAAATAGAGTTAAATGATTTTGAGATATTCTCTTCCCAAACTATACTATTATTTACAAGCTTCTCTATACGTGGAAAGGTTTCATCTAGCTTTTTAGAAGCGCTATTTAAATTTCTCATAGTTCCTTGAAAATTCTCAATTGTCTCATCATCTAAAATCTTGTTTAGTTTTGAGATAAAGATATCACTGTTTTTTAAAAGAAGTGTAATCTCATTTTGATTCTCTTCTTTTAATACGCTACTAAGACGGTGAAGCGTGTCTGATAGGTTTAGGGTAATATCACCAAGTGTATTTTCAAGTTTTATCAAAAGAGATGGGATAGTCTTTATAACAGGATACTCTTGTCCATCTTCTTTTTCTAAAAGAGGTGCGCTATCATCTCCAAAACTTAGGTTTATGTAACTAAGCCCTGTTATGCCTTGAGACGTAAGTTGAGCCATGGTTGATGATTTTATAGGCGTTGAGTTTAGTACGCTTACTAAAACTATTACCTCTTCAGAGTTATTTGGATTGATACTAAGGTTAGTTACTTTACCTACACTTATACCTCTAAATTTTACAGGAGCATCAAGATTTAAGCCAAGAACTGACTCTTCAAAATGGATGGCATATGTCTTCATCTCAATATTTTTAGATGGTTTAAGTAGCCAATACCCAAAGCCAAGCATTAAAATTGTTGCAAAGAGCATCAAAAAACCAATTAAACTATAATTTACTTTATTGTTCACAATCCCTACCTCTTAGTACCGCTAAAAAAAGTCTCTATAAACTTATTTTCAACACTAAATATATTATCTAAATTACCCTCATACACCACTTTTTTATTATCTATTATGGCGACATAATCTAGTGTATCATAAACTGAACGTAAATCATGTGAGACCATAACGATAGTAAGCCCAAGCAAGTCTCTTAGTTTAAGTATCAATGAGTCAAACTCTCTAGCTGATATCGGATCAAGTCCGCTTGTTGGCTCATCCAAAAACAGAAGCTTTGGGTCCATGGCTAATGCTCGCGCAAGACCTGCTTTTTTTTTCATTCCACCACTAATTTGTGATGGAAATAGATAAGCATCTTCAGGTTTTAACCCAACTATATTTATCTTAAAAGCAACAATTTCATCAATCATAGCTTCTGAGAGATCAGTGTACTCAACAAGTGGGAGTGCAATGTTATCTCTTAGATTTAGCGATGAAAAGAGTGCTCCATATTGAAACAGAACTCCCCATCCACGTCTAAGCTCCATAGCTTCTTTATATCTGATATTTTTTAAATTATGTCCAAGCACATCAATATCGCCACCATGAAATTTTTGCAGCATAACCATCTCTCTAAGTAGCGTTGTTTTACCACTTCCACTAGGGCCAAGTATGCCATATATGCTTCCCTCTGGCACACTCAAATCTACACTCTCATGGACTACCTTTTCGCCAAAAGCAGTTCTTACATTTCTTAGTTTAATAACCATATTCATTATATCCCCAAGTTTGTAAAAGCTATAGAGAAGATAGCATCACATATGATTACAGCAAAAATCGACTCTACAACGCTCTTTGTTGTGTTTAAGCCTATGCTTTGCGTATCATCTTTAACAAGCAACCCTTGATAGATTGCTATGGTGGCAATTAAAAATGCAAAAAACGGTCCTTTTATAATACCAACTATGAAGTGTTTTATGTTTATAACGTCATTAAATCTATCCAAAAACATATCGACTGTTATGTTTAAATCAATATTTGCGACAAGCATTCCACCAAGGAGCGCCATGATATCTGAGACAAAGATAAGAAGTGGCATTGTAATCATGAGTGCTACTATCTTTGGGACAACTAAAAACCTATATGGGTCAAATCCCATGGTCTGCATTGCATCAAGCTCTTGAGTTATCTTCATCGCCCCAATTTGAGCCGTAAAAGCTGAGCCACTTCTTCCAGCGATTACTATAGCAGTAATCAAAGGAGATAGCTCTCTTAGAATTGAGAGTCCAAGCATGTCCACTATAAAAATATTTGCACCGTAGAGTTTTAGCTGATACGCAGACTGGTATGCGACAACCACACCAATCAAAAAGCTAGTAAGTGCAACTATGCTAAAAGCTTTAACTGCGCACTCATTCATCTCAAAAGCTATCTCTTTGAAGCGAATATTTTTATAAGAGATAAGGTAGCGAAATTTATGAGTAAAGAGCTCACCTAAAAACGCCATAAAAGAGATAGCTCCAAGGTATGTTTTATAGCTTTTTTCACCTATTTTTTCGACTGGATTTCTTTTTTTCTTTTTTGTTATTTTCTGAGTTGTTGATTTATGAACTCTAATTAACTCTAGCATATCAAGAGTATCTTTATCTTCACATACTATATCTACCATGTAGCCTTTGAGCTCAAGTTCTTTTTGTAGATTATTTAAAAATATAGAGCCAGCACTATCCAAAAACGATAATTCAAGAAGGTTAATGAGTGCAGTTTTTTCTTTTTGAGACTCTATTTTATCTGTCTCTTTTTTGTATTTCATAAGATTGTAGAGGGTCAGCTCTCCTTTAAATTTTAAAGAGAGCCCATCATCACTATAAGTAGTTTTAAAAGAGGAGTAATTCATGTGGAAAAATTAAAAATCTCTTAGTAGAAGTTTTTTAACCTTTAATATAGTTATGATTCTATCTTCTCTCTTTCCAACGCCATCTATCATAGTATCATCACCGCTTGCCGTATCAGGCGCTGGCCCTATGTTTGATTTTTTAATTCTTATTGCCATTGTAAGTCTATCAATTACAAATCCAGCAACATCATCACCATCTCGCATAACGATAAATCTTGTCTCTTCATTATGCTTTTTAGGGCTAAGTCCAAACTTCATACGTAAGTCTATAAGAGGAATAACAGCGCCACGCATATTAAAAACACCAATAACATACTTTGGAACTTGTGGTACTCGTGTCCATGGAAATGGTTTGATAATCTCTTGAATAGATAAGATTGGAACAGCATACTCTTCATCTCCAATTATAAAACCAACCAATTGAACAACATCATCAACATTCTCTTGTCCACTCTCTTTTTGACTCTGTTTTTTAATAATCTGTTTTAATTTATCGCTCATTTTAAAAACTCCGATCTAAAATTAATGTTTCTTTGAACTACGCTCATCAGATAATCACCAGAGTAAGGTTTTGTAATATACTCAACCATTCCAGACTCAACACCGCGCATCCTATCAGACTTGCCAGTACGAGACGTTACGGCAATTAGAGGTAGGTTTTTGTATCGGTTATATTTTTTAATCTCAGTTGCTAGTGTGTATCCATCCATTCTAGGCATCTCAATATCTACAAGCATAGCATCAAAACTATGATCACCCTGCTTTAAGATGCTAAGAGCTTCTTGACCATCACCAGCTTCAACTAGCGTTACACCAAGAGGTTCAAGAGCTTTTCTCATAATGGTTCTATCAGTTTTAGAGTCATCAACTATCATGATTGTATAATCACTTGCTTTTGTTTTTTCGCGCGTAAGCATTGCAGCATCTGAAGTACTATCAACTATAGCACTTGTTTTAACATGCTTTGCCATATCCATAATTGCTACAACATCAACAATAAGCGTTACACCACCATCGCCTCTGATTGTAGCTCCTGCGATGCCCTCTATGCCTTTTAAGAACTCTCCAAGAGATTTTATAACTATCTCCTCTTGTCCAACTAGAGTATCAACAATAAGCCCAAGTTTACTTGCACCAAGACCAAGCACAACAACGTAAGCGTACTCACTTGAATCTAAAACGCGCTCAACTTCAAAGATATCACCAATATGTACAAGAGAGAGGACATCTTCACGCAGTCTCATAACAGAGCGTCCCTCAACCGTGTAAACTTCATCTTTAGATATTCTAACAGTCTCTAAAACTGAGGCAAGAGGGATAGCGTAGTGCTCCTCTTGAACACCAACAAGTAGTGCTTGAATAATAGCTAGAGTAAGAGGTATCTTTAACTTCATAGAAGTTCCAACACCTAGCTCACTATCTATATCTATGATTCCATTTACTTTTTCGATATTTGTTTTAACAACGTCCATACCAACGCCACGTCCTGAGACGTTTGTAACATTAGCTGCTGTTGAGAAACCTGGCTTAAATATAAGAGCAAAGGCCTCTTTATCACTCATAGTATCAGCTTCTTTTTCTGTGATAACACCTTTTTCTAAAGACTTTCTCTTTAGCATATCTACATCAAGACCTTTTCCATCATCATCAATTTGAATAACGATTTGATTGCCTTCGTTGTAAGCTTTTAACTTAATAGTACCTGTTTCACTCTTACCTTGTTCAAGGCGTATTTGAGGTATTTCAATACCATGATCACATGAGTTTCTGATGATGTGAACAAGAGGATCGCCTATCTCTTCAACGATTGATTTATCTAGTTCTGTATCTTCACCAAATATCTCAAGCTCAATTTTTTTGTTAAGTTCTCTACTTAAATCACGTATCATTCTAGGAAATTTGTTAAATACTTTACCAATTGGGAGCATTCTTGTCTTCATAACTGCGATTTGTAAGTCGGTTGTAACGATTGAGACGATTGATACAACTTGGTTTAGCTCTTCTAAGAAGCTCTCACCCTCATATCGCTCTTCAACATCATCATTGATTTTGATAAGTCTGTTTTTAGCAAGAACAAGTTCTCCTATAAGGTTCATCAAGTGGTCAAGTCGTTTAACATCAACACGGATAGTCTGCTCAACATTAGACTGTTTTTTTGCTGGAGACGCTGCTCTTGCATCATCACTTGAGTCTGAATCTTCACCAAATGATGCAGGTTTTCTAGCTGGTGTAACAACAACTGGAGTTTTTGCAACAGGTACATACTCCTCAGCATCGCTATCTGCATTAGACTCAGCTTCATCCGCTGTGCCGTTAGTAGCTTTTTGCTCTCTTTTTATTTTATCTTCTTCTTGTCTTTGCTTTAAGAGTCTCTCTATTTCAGCTTCTAACTCATCAGCATCCATACTGTCATAGTCTGGCTCATCACTATCATCTGTTGCAACCTCTTCTTCTTGAGGCTCTTGGGTTTTGTTTTGAGCAGATACAGTAGTCTCTGGGACTTCTATATCAGTATCTCCTTTAGCACATTTATCTAGTCTTGCTACACAAGCAGATACATCTATACCGGCATCTGCGCTTGTATCGCGAATAGTATGCAGCAGAGCTTTCATCAAATCAATAGACTCTAAGATAACATCCATGATAGCTGGGTTAAGAACAAGGTCCCCATGTCTCGCTTTGTTTAGTACGTCTTCCATGTGGTGCGTCAAGTGAGTCAAAACATCAAAGTTTAAAAATGAAGAAGCTCCCTTTACTGTATGCGCTACACGAAATATTCTATTTAAAAGCTCTAAGTCATCTGGTCTTGTTTCTAATTCAACTAAATCTTGATCTAGTTGTTCTATAAGCTCGAAAGATTCAACCAAAAAATCTTGTAATATCTCTTGAAATTCATCCATGTTTATACTCCCTACTTCATATGTGCACGAACTATTCGCGCCACTTCATTGTAAAATGCACTTGCTTTAAACTTAACCAAATAAGCTTCCCCGCCAGCTTCAACACCTCTATCTTCACTAAAATGTCCACTAATTGAAGAGTTAAATATTATAGGTATGCCAATAAAGCGCCCATCTTCTTTAACATTTGCAGCGAAGTGAAATCCATCCATTCTAGGCATTTCAACATCTGAAACTATAATCTTTAAGTTTTTTGCTATCTTATCTCCATATAGTTCATATAGTTCTTCTAACTTCTCAAGACCCTCTTCGCCGTCCATTGCTTCGAGTACATTAAAGCCCATATTTACAAGAGCCTCTTTTACTATTTTTCTAGCAGTTGAGCTATCATCTAAGACAAGTGCTAGTCCTGAGAATTTCTCTATCTCAGTAGTATTGAATTTTGTATCTGGTTCATAAAGACCAAGATCTTGAACGACGCTCTCTAAGTCTAGTATAAGAAGAACGTTCTCACCTTCTATCCTTGTTACTCCAGTTATTTTACTGCCCTCAATTGATGAGCTATTGCTCATAAAAGATGCAGGTTCTATATCTGCCCAACTGATACGTCTAATTCTCTTTGCCTCATGAACTATAAAACCAATAAGCATATTGTTAAATTCAGTAATAATAACTCTTGAATTTTTTTCCATTTGTTCAGGTTGTTTTATCTTCATCCACTTTGCAAGATTTACAACAGGAATAACAACACTTCTTAAATCAAATATACCCTCAATAAACTCTGGTGTACCTGGAAGTTCTGTTAATTGTGGTAGCTTTATTATTTCGCGAACTTTTGAGACGTTTATGCCATAAATTCCCTCATAGACTTTATCATCTTCTTGTTTGAAGATGCGAAAATCTACAAGTTCCATCTCGTTTGAGCCAACTTTTAATGAACTCTCTATATTCATACGTTATATCCCTTTTGAGAAAATTTTCTCTTCGACTAACTCTATATTATCTGTCGATTTTACTATAAAGTATCTTTGATTGCAAGCAAAAGCCCCAAGGTTAATATATATAAAATCTCTCATATTTATCATCTTGTTTTGGTGAAAATGTCCCTCAACAAAATAATCACAACTATATTTGTTTGAGAGTCTTTTTGTCATAAAACTTTTCAGACCGATAAACTCTCTACAATCATCTTTTTGGCTTAAATATCTATCTAAACGCTTTAAGATACCATTATTCAAAAGGGTATCAAGAGCTCTAAGTATAAGCAGTACATAGTGATTTCTAATTATTTTTGTATAAACTTTATACAAAGGTGCTCCCTCTATATCGCCATGAGCAAGAATAATTTTCTTATCTTTGTATCTGCATGTAAGTGGTTGAG
>NZ_JAQVKA010000072.1 GCF_028694895.1 Sulfurimonas sp.
AACAAGAGTAAAAAAATGCTCAGAAACAAAATCTCTTTTTTTTATTTTGCTTCATTAAGGTAGAATGCTTTATATTATTAAAAAATATTTTTAAGGCTAGAGCAAGTGTCTATATTTCAAAAATCAGTATTAAAAAGCTTCAAACAAGATGAATCTAAAATAGCCATAAGATGGGCAGAGTTTCAAAAATATCTCTCAAAAATCGACTTTATCAAAACAGTAAAAGAAGAAAAATATCAAGACGGTTTTTTAAAAGATATTTTTGAGAACTGCTTAGGTTACACACTCGATAGCACAAACCCAAATGAGTTCAACCTTGAGAGAGAAAAAAAGAACGAAACAGACGCTAAAAAAGCTGATGGCGTTATACATGTAGATAACCAAATAGTAGGCGTGATAGAGCTAAAAGCACAAGACACTAAAAATCTCGACAAGATAGAAACACAAGCTTTTAACTACCACGCTTCACACTCAAACTCAAAGTACATAATCATCTCCAACTTTGATGAGTTAAGATTTTACATAGACAAAAAAACAGCTTATGAGAAATTTTCACTTTTTAATCTTGATTATGATGGGTTTAAAAAACTTCACCTACTTTTATCGTATGAAAGTATAAAGAGTGATTTGCCACTAAAACTAAAAGAGAAATCGGCTTCATTTGAGCAGAACATATCAAAAGAACTCTACAGAGATTTCTCACTATTTAGAACTCATCTGTTTGAGAACATAGTTAAAAACAATGGCTTGGATAAAGCTCTGCTTCTTAGATTAACTCAAAAGCTATGCGATAGAATTATTTTTATACTCTTTGCAGAAGATAGAGGACTCTTAACTCCAAACACCATCAAAGAGATAAGAGAGCGACACAACAGTGATGGTTTTGGCGATAGAAGTATGTATGACTATTACAAGCTCTATTTTAACGCCATAAATCAAGGAAACGAGAAGCTAAACATTCCAAAGTACAATGGCGGACTGTTTGCTCATGATGAGACTTTAGATAGCCTAATCATAGATGACAGATATCTTGATATGGAAGCTCAAAAATTAAGTAATTATGATTTTGATAGTGATATCGGTGTAAACATTTTAGGGCATATCTTTGAGCAGAGTTTAACAGACTTAGAGGAGATTAACGCTTCCATAAACGACACAGAGTTTGATAGTAAAAAGTCTAAGCGAAAAAAAGATGGAGTATTTTACACACCCGAATACATCACAAAATACATAGTAGACAACACGCTTGGAAAACTTTGTAATGACAAAAGAGAAGAGCTGAAACTCACAGAAATCACTCCACCAAACAATCCAAAAAAACCAACAAAACAAGAACAAACGCAAAAAGAAAACTTAGAGATTTATAGAAATTGGCTCTTAAATCTCAAAATCCTAGACCCAGCATGTGGAAGTGGAGCATTTCTAAACCAAGCACTAGATTTTCTCATACATGAACATGAAGCTCTACAAAGAGATTTGGTAATCATGGGAGACATAACCGCCTACTACGAGATAGAAAAATCAATCCTAGAGCACAATATCTACGGAGTAGATATAAATGAAGATGCAGTAGAGATAGCAAAACTCTCACTTTGGCTAAGAACTGCTAGTAAAGGAAGAGAGCTTACGACATTAGCGGATAAAATTGTTTGTGCAAACTCACTTCTTGATATGCCTTTCGATGAGGGAAGTTTTGATGTTGTGATTGGGAATCCACCGTATGTAAATGCAAGAAATATGGATAAAGAAGACAGAGAAAAAATATCTAATAAGTATCCTTTATTATCTGGTGCTTATGATTTATATCTACCATTTTTACTATTAGGTCATAATTTGTTAAACAAGAATGGGTTATATGGTTGGATTATTCCCAATAAACTTTTAATATCTGATTATGCAAAAAATTCGTTAGAGTATTTAAAATCTAATTCTTTGCATACTATTATAAACATCTCTAAATTGCCAATTTTTGATAATGTAGGAGTCTATCCAATCATTACGCTTGGTGATGTAAATATAAAAAATAATTGTAAAGAATACGGAATAAATGAAATTGAAAATTTAG
This sequence comes from Sulfurimonas sp., assembly GCF_028694895.1. Taxonomy (GTDB): domain Bacteria; phylum Campylobacterota; class Campylobacteria; order Campylobacterales; family Sulfurimonadaceae; genus Sulfurimonas. Next base: position 2,066 of record NZ_JAQVKA010000072.1, read on the forward strand.
AGAACCTTGATAACTTTCAAAAAAAAGAAAATATTTTTAAAAGATATAAAACAATTAAGGATCATGATATTTTAATAAACTCAGGAACAACGGGGTTTGAAGCTCAAAAAATTATCCCTCTTATAAATGAAGATAATCATGGGATTAAATTTATAGTAAGTGGAACTATTGATCCATATATTTTACTAAATCAAAATGTGCCTTATATGAAATCTGTTTATAAAAACCCATACATAAGATATGATGAAAAAATTATTGCTAAATCAAAATTTGATTTTTGGAATAAAAATAAAATAGTGATAGCAGGAATGACAAAACGAATTGAATCTATATATTCAGACACTCCATTGGCATTGGGAGTTGGAATATATGGAATTTATGATTTTGGGAAGTTTGAGCCTCTTTTTTTATTGGCTGTTTTAAATTCTAAATTTTTAACATATTACCTAAATATTGAATTTAAAGACAAGCATTTAGCAGGTGGCTATTTAGCTATTAATAAATCTACAATCGAGCTGTTGCCACTTGTATATACAAAAAATCAAAAAGAATTATCAATAAAAGCTGAAAAAATGATAAATCTTTATAAAGAGCTCCAAGAAACAAAACAAAACTTTCATGACATGTTAAACCTAGAAAAACTCACAAAAAAACTCCAAAACTTTGAGGAGCTAGAGTTTGATGAGTTTGCAACAGAATACGCAAAAGCCAATAAACTAAAATTTGCCGACAAACTTGCAGAGCGTAACTTCAAACAAGGGTGGCAAAACCTTTTTGAAAATGACAAAACCTTGACATGCAAGCTAAAAGACGAGATAGCAAAAACGGACAAAGAGATTGATGAGATGGTTTATAAACTTTACGATTTAACAGATGAAGAGATTAAGATTGTGGAGGAAATTTAAGATGAACAACAATTTAGCAGATTTTTTAAAAATTATTTATAATGAAGATGATAATTCAAGAGGTTTAGCAACTTCTTCCGCAGGGATTATTTCATTAGTTTCATATATAAAATTGAATGATATTGTTATTACTTTTCTAATATTAGTAATTTTTTATCCTATTTCAAGATTAATTTTTATTTGGATAATAAAAAAATATGATCAAAATGAAGAAAATAAAAAAATTACAAAGTTTTTTCAAACTTTTTCAATTCAGGAAGAAATTTTAATTATAAAATTTGTTAGAAATGGTTCAAGCTTTTTGGATTTATCATACAAAGAAGCTTTTCATAGTGAATTTGAAACATTAAAAAATAGAAACATTCTTAAAGAAGTAGAATATGGGTATCAATTGAATATTGAAATTTTTAATAAGGCAAGAGAAATATTTAAAGATGAGTGTATTCCCTTTTAAAGGAAAAGAGTGTCAGGCACTCTTCTCTCGTTCCCAATGCTCCAGCTTGGGAATGAATACATAAGCATCTAAAAAAGGCAAAAAATGAAAATACATACAACAACATTTAACGAGATTTTAACTCTTATCCATAACTCCAAACAAAAAGCATTTCACAGCGTAAATGGCATCCTTATAGAACTTTACTGGAACATAGGACACCATCTCTCAGAAAAAACAGTAAAAGAAAAATGGGGGAAAAGTGTGGTGGAGGAGTTGGCAAACTTCATTCAACATAAAGAGCCAAATATAAGAGGGTTTACAGCACGAAATCTTTGGCGGATGAAACAGTTTTATGAGACTTATAAAGAAAATAAAAAACTGTCAACACTGTTGACAGAATTATCATGGAGCAACAATTTACTCATATTGTCATCAACAAAAAGTGAAAAAGAAAGGGAATTTTATCTACAATTATGTATTCAAGAAAAATACTCGCATAGAGAACTTCAAAGACAAATAAGCAGTGGAGTGTATGAGCGAACAGAGTTGGCAAATATCAAACTTTCCCCTGTAGTGAAGGATTTTCCAAAAAATACACAGAACATATTTCGAGATAGTTACTCTTTGGAGTTTTTAGGATTGCCGATGACGCATAGTGAAAATGATTTACAAAAAGCACTTGTAGGTAAACTAAAAGATTTTATTTTAGAGATTGGCAGAGATTTTTGTTTTATGGGGCAAGAGTACAGACTGCAAGTTGGCAATAGTGATTTTGAAATTGACCTGCTGTTTTATCACAGAGCTTTGCAGTGCATGGTCGTATTTGAGCTCAAAATCGACAACTTCAAACCCGCTTATTTGGGACAACTTGAATTTTATCTTGAAGTGTTAGATAAAGAGGTTAAAAAAGAGTACGAAAACCCAAGTATCGGTGTGTTACTTTGTCGAAAAAAAGATGATGAAGTCGTAAAATATGCACTCAATCGAAGCCTAAGCCCAACCGTGATAGCAGAGTATGAAACAAAACTAATCCCTAAAGATGTATTGCAAAAAAAACTTAATGAACTTTATGAAGCGTATGAAGATGAGATAAAGATTATGGATGATGCAAAATGAGTAGAATTGAAGCTCGCATTGACTTAGACTATAAAAATCTAAATAGGCAAAAAAAATGAAACCACAAACAATAGAACCAAAATATAAAAATCTACTTGATACGATTTGTGAAACTTATGAAACTGGAAAAGTAAGAGCATTTAATGCGGTCAATACTGAACTTGTAAAGACTTACTGGGAGATAGGTAAATATATCGTAGAGTTTGAACAAAATGGGGCTAAAAAAGCAGAGTATGGCAAAGGACTTTTGGAGCAACTCAGTGGTGATTTGAGTATCAAATATGGGAAAGGTTTTAGTCGTAGCAATCTGGTACGATTTAGGCAATTTTATAGTGCTTATCCAATTTGTTCGACACTGTCGCACAAATTGAGCTGGTCGCATATTGTTGAGTTTTTAAAGATTAGTGGGATGAGCAGTCAACTTTTTGTACAAAAATATCAATTATACCTTCCAAATAAAGATGAACTAAGAAAAGAGATTGAAAATATTTTGAAAAGTGAAGATGAGGATTAGAAAGTTTTACGAGAAGAAATTAAAATATATTAGGAAAATAGATGAAAATAGTAAATATAACAACAGAAGTTAAGAGCATAGAGCTTAAAACTCCATTTAAAACGGCTTTGCGTGAGGCTTCACATGTGGAGTTTGTAAGGGTTCATGTGGAGTGTGATAATGCTTTAGTAGGTATCGGTGAAGCATCTGCTTCAAAGGCTATAACTGGGGAAGATATATACATCATTCTAACCTCGATAGCTAGTGTTGAAGAGCTATTTTTAGGCCTTACATGTAAAGAGGCTCTTGAAATTTTACATACAAAATGCTCTATTGGCTCAAGTGCTAAGGCTGCTCTTGATATAGCGTTTACTCATCTACTTGCACAAGAGGCGAAAAAACCACTTTATGAGTATTTTGGGGCAACTGATTTATCGCCAATAAAGAGTGATATAACCATCAGCTTAAATGAAGAAGATGTAATGCTCCAAGATGCAAAAGAAGCCTTTGCCAATGGGATGGAGATATTAAAAGTAAAAGTGGGAAGTGATGTTTTACATGCAGTTTCTATTGTTAGAAAGATAGCAGGTGAGTTACCAAGATGCGATATCTTAGTCGATGCAAATCAAGCTTGGACTTTTGAAGGTGCGACTCTGTTTATAAAAAATATGTTAGATAATCATATAAAACTCATAGAGCAACCTGTCCCAGCTCCTGATTTGGATAACTTAAAGAAGATAACTGAGCTCTCTCAAATCCCTATATTAGCAGATGAAGCGGTATTTACACTTGAAGATGCAAAAAAAGTCATACAAGAGAAGTGCGCTGATATGATAAATGTAAAGTTTATGAAGTGTGGCGGAGTAAGCAAGGCTATTGAGATTTTAGAGTTTGCAAGAGCTAATCGTGTTAAGTGTATGCTTGGCTCGATGCTAGAGGGTCCATACTCTATAAATATGGCTATGCATTTAGCATTTGCTTATCGTGATGTTATAGAGTATGTGGATTTAGACAGCCCTTTGCTATACAAAGAGATGCCAAAAGAACTTGATTTTGTATTTGATGGATGTAAGATAAAACTTTACTGATTTGGACTTTTTGCTATAAATCTAAGCCAGACAAAACCAAACAGAGCCGCAAACAACGATGCTGCTAAAATACCTATTTTTGCTTGAAATACTAGCTCGCAATTTCCAGCAAACGCTAGCTCAGCTATAAAGATAGACATCGTAAACCCTATACCGCCAAGAAAAGCTACACCAAAGAGTTGGCTCATACTGCTTCCCTCAGGAAGCTTTGCAACTCCTAACCTAATAGCAAGATAAGAGATTCCAGCAATCCCCAAAACCTTTCCAAGAATCAGACCAGCAATAACTCCTAAAGATATGGGCTTTAATAGCGTTTCATAGGCAGATGAAAAATCAATTGAAACTCCGGCATTTGCAAGTGCAAAAAGAGGGATAACTACCAAACTCACCGGAAGATGAAGAGAGTGTTCAAGCCTAGCTGAGGGAGATTTAATAGCATCAATCTTGTCTTTTATATTTTGAAGAATTGCTTTTTGTTGCTCATGTAACATGTAGTTATCTTGCAGAGGATAATTATCATACTCCTCTATTCTATGCTTTACTGATTGCGTAAAGTCTATTGGCGTATATTTTGGACGTGAAGGAATCGCCATGGCAGCGATAACTCCAGCAACTGTTGCGTGTATGCCAGACTCCAACATAAAGAGCCACATAATAGAGCCGATGATAAAGTATGGAAGAACTGCATGTATTCCAAAACGGTTAAAAGAGACAAGCACCAAAAAAGATATAAAAGCAAAAAGAAGAGCTAACATATTTATATCTTGAGTATAAAAAAGAGCGATAACAACAACCGCGCCAAGGTCATCAACGATAGCAAGCGCTACTAAAAAGGTTACAAGTGAAGTTGAGACACGTTTTCCAAGAAGGACTAAAGCACTAATCGCAAAAGCGATATCAGTTGCCATTGGGATTCCCCATCCAGCTTCTCCTGCACCGCCATAGTTTATAGCGTAGTAGATAAGTGCAGGAAATGCCATCCCTCCAAAGGCTGCGATTATTGGTAAAACTGCTACTTTAATGTTTGAGAGTTCACCAACTAAGATATTTCTTTTTATCTCTAGCCCTATGATGAAGAAGAAAATTGCCATAAGCCCATCATTTATCCAGTGATGGATACTCTTTGAAAGAGTGTATTCGCCAAATATAATACTTATATTTGTATGAAAAATACTTTGATACTCATCTGCTAAGGGAGAGTTTGCAAGAACAAGTGCTACAACTGTCATAAGAATCAAGATAAGTCCCGTAGTTGTTTGGGCATGAAGAAACTGCTCAAAAGGAGTTGCAATTCTCTCAAAGGCTCTCTGCCAAGGTGCATATAATTTCATAATAAATCCTTTATTTTAGATTTTGATTATAGCTAGTGTAGTTAAATGACATGAAACTTCAAATATAAATTGCTATAATCGGGCCATGAATTTAGAACTATTACAAAACAAAAGTATACTTTTATTTGGCAAAAGTCGCGCATTTAGTAACGATGAGTTTGCCTCACAGATGAAGTTTCATAAGATAACAATTACAGAGGAGTTCTCCGAAGACATTGCCCTTGTTGTTGAGGGCAATGACTACTGGCTTTGGAAAGTTTTGTAATGTAATTATTTCATCTCAAGATTCTCGAAACCTCCAGGTAAATTTGATAAGAAGTCATTCT
>NZ_JAQVKA010000073.1 GCF_028694895.1 Sulfurimonas sp.
CTATTTACAATCTCACAATTTGCACTTAAAAACTCTTTGAGCGATTTTGGGCTTAAACCCATGGTATCCAAATCAACATCCACAAAAACCGAAGTTGCGCCCGCGAAGCTTATGGCATTGCAAGTAGCTATAAATGTCAGCGGCTGAGTTATAACTTCATCATCTTTTTCTACACCTGCTAAAAGAAGTGATATGTGAAGTGCAGAAGTTCCGTTTGTGGTCGCAACTGCATACTTCGCGCCTGTAAACTCTGCAATTTTCTTCTCAAATTCATCTACAAACTTGCCAACGGAAGAGACGAAAGTGCTGTCAATACACTCATTTAGATATTTTTTTTCATTGCCGATGAATCTCGGTTCATGAAGAGGAATAAACTCTTGAGTGTTGAATATTTGTTTTATAAAATCAACTATATTTTGCATATTACATCTTCCCATCTAAATATTTACCGGTCTCTTTGTGCCCAAAATCAGGAATCATTTTAAAAAACAGCTCAACTATCTGCTCTTTGCTCCACTCTTGGTTTTTTTTCATAATCTTTATTTTATCAGCAAACTCATTTAGAAGTTCTTCATCAAATAGCGCTTCGTTCTTTATGATGCCCAAGTTCTCAAATCTCTCCATATCAAGAGTCTCTTTATCTGTAAAAAACTCCTCAAAATCTTTTTCGCCCGTTGTGTCGCTCGTACTGAAAAGGCAAGGCCATTTTCCTTCTGCAGGCAAAGTCTTAGCTAACTCTCGTGCTTCATCTTCATCTTTGCACAAGTATGGCTCATACCCTTTTTCTTTAAGATATTTCACTGCAATATCCGCAAAAGAGATAAGATGTAAATTTTCACTCAGTTTTGGAAAAAATATATCACGATTCTCTCCGAATATGCAAGACATAAGACAAAGCTCACCTGACTCTTGGGGTGTTACAAAGTATCTTTTTATATCGTTTGGTGCAACAATGGGCTGATTTTTTTCTAGGCGTTGATTAAATCCATGAAGAAGACTCCCATCACTAAAGGCAACATTCGCAAATCTAGCCATTGAGACATTGATTTGTTTAGATTTTCGCATGACAAACATCTCCATAATTCTCTTGCTTGCTCCCATCATGTTTACAGGATTTGCTGCTTTGTCTGTGCTTACACAGAAGTATTTTTTAGTACCGTTTTCAATTGATTGCCGGAGTGTTTTATCGGTGTTGAAAATATTTACATCACACATACGCATAAGAGTAAAGGGGTCTTTTTCGCTTCGCACATGTTTAAGCGCAGAAAGATTCAAAACATAATCATACTTACCGTCAGCCTTTATAAAAGCATCATACTCAACTGAACCGACATCAAGCGCAAACGTTTGAAAATCACCATCAATATATCCAAAACTGCTTCTTATATCACGGACAAGTTCAACCATGTTGTTTTCACTTATATCAACTACATGTAGTTTTTTCGGATGGCGCTTAAATATCTCTTTTGTGACTGCCTGACCGATAGAACCAGCCCCGCCGATAACTAAAAAAGCAGAGTTTGAAACTATATCTTTCAACTCTTTATTACTGTTGTTAATATCTTTTTCAAACAGCTCTTTTTCTCTGCCTATTAGTTTTAGTGTCTTCATTTTATATTCCTCAAATACCACTCATAAACAGTTTTAATCCCATCTTTCAGCTCAACCTTATGCTTCCATCCAAGAGCATGAAGTTTTGATGGGTCTGTTAGTTTAACCATAGTACCGTCTGGTTTATCGGCGTTGAAGTAGAGTTCGCCTCTATAGCCGACTATATCTTTTATGAGGTAAGCCAGCTCTTTTATGCTGATGTCTTCGCCTGTGCCTATGTTGATGTGGGTGTTGGTTATTTGTATATTTGTATATTGGTCATTGGTTATTGGTTCGCATCCACTAGTACACGAATTACTAATATACGAATCAACTACATCTTTAAAGTCTCTGTTTTCCATCAAAAACACGCATGCATCTGCCATATCTTCTGAGTATAAAAACTCTCTTCTAGAATTTCCGCTTCCCCAGATCTCTACTTTTGGTTCATTGTTTATTTTTGCTTCGTGCATTTTTCTTAGAATTGCAGGAAGTACGTGAGAAGTCTCTAGGTCAAAGTTGTCATTTGGGCCGTAGAGGTTTGTCGGCATTACGCTTATAAAGTTTGTGCCGTACTGTATGTTGTAGCTCTCGCACATCTTTATGCCTGCTATCTTTGCTATGGCGTATGGCTCATTTGTGTACTCTAGTTCTGATGTAAGCAGACTATCTTCTTTCATAGGCTGTGGTGCATTTTTAGGATAGATACATGTAGAACCCAAAAAGAGAAGTTTTTTTACTTTATGAACATAGCTTTGATGTATAACATTGTTTTGAATAGCTAGATTTTCATAGATGAAATCTGCTCTGTATGTATTGTTAGCAACTATACCACCTACTTTTGCAGCGGATAAGATTACAAACTCGGGCTTTTCTTTTTCAAAGAACTCTTCTACAGCTTTTTGATTTGTCAAATCCAGCTCTTTGTGAGTTCTGTATATCAGATTTGTATAGCCTTTGCTTTGTAAGTTTTTTACTATTGCTGAACCAACAAGTCCATTATGCCCTGCTATATAAATCTTACTTGTTTTGTTCATTTGTTTTCTCATCTTTATTAACTTTGTTTGCATAGTCAACAGAACCATGGAATATTCTAATGATATTTATTTCACTTATATTTTCAGATACTTTATAAATAATTATATGACTCTCATGTATCAATACTCTACAATCTCTTTTTATCAATTTTACTTTACACTCTATACCCATATATGGATTGAGTCTTAGTACTTCTATTTTCTTCTCATATCCGACTAGATAACTTATAGCATTGACTTTACTCTCGCTAGCAATATGAGAGATAGCACTATCTAAATCTAATTGGGCTTGCTTTGAGTAGCTAATACTATGCATACTTTCTTTTGATATCTGCCATAATCTCTTCATGTGACTTATCACTCATACCTGAGTTTAGTCCTTCGTCAATCCCAGATTCTAAATGTGACCAATCATCTTGAATAATTTTACTTTCTAATATTTCCACTTTGTTCTTTGGTAAAGTATTTAAAAATTGAAATACTTTATCATAAAGACTATCATGAATATTTAATTTTAATGTATGCATAATTAACTCCTTTTGATTTTATATAATCTTACCAAATTTACTCATAATAACTCATAGTTTTATATCCACCGTCTTTTAAGTAAACATCTTTTGTCATTAGCTTTAGGTCTGATTTCATCATGTCATTTACTAGATCTTGAAGATTGTATTCTCTATTCCAGCCTAGTTTTTTCTCTGCTTTACTTGGATCGCCTAAAAGAAGGTCAACTTCTGTTGGTCTAAAGTATCTCGGGTCAACTGCTACAACCTCTGTGCCAATTGCTACTTGATACTCAGGATTTGAGCAAGATACTACGAATCCTTTTTCATCAACACCTTCACCTTTAAACTCTAGTGTAATCCCAGCATACGCAAAGCTCATCTTTACAAAATCTCGCACTGGAGTTGTTGTCCCTGTTGCTATTACCCAGTCTTCTGCTTCTTCTGCTTGAAGTATCATCCACATCATGCGTACATAGTCTTTTGCATGCCCCCAGTCTCTTTTTGCGTCAAGGTTTCCTAAATATAACTTATCTTGAAGTCCTAGTGCTATCTTAGAGGCTGCTCTTGTAATTTTTCTCGTTACAAATGTCTCACCTCTAACTGGGCTTTCATGGTTAAAAAGGATTCCATTACATGCAAACATACCATAGGCTTCTCGGTAGTTTACGGTTATCCAGTAAGCATACATTTTAGCTACCGCGTAAGGACTTCTTGGATAAAAAGGTGTAGTTTCACTTTGAGGAGTTTCTTGTACTTTTCCATAAAGCTCACTTGTACTTGCTTGATAGATTCTTGTTTTGTTCGTTAGCCCTAGTAACTTTACCCCTTCGAGTATTCTAAGCGTTCCAGTACCATCGGCATTTGCTACATACTCTGGTGTCTCAAATGAAACAGCAACATGGCTCATAGCAGCAAGATTATAAATCTCATCTGGTTGTGTCTCTTGAATTATTCTAGTCAAGTTCATAGAGTCTGTCATATCACCATGATGTAAAATCAGGTTTCTATTTTCTACATGCGGGTCTTGATATAAGTGGTCAATCCTATCAGTGTTAAAGAGTGAACTTCTTCTTTTAATACCATGGACGATGTAACCTTTTTTTAGTAAAAACTCTGCTAAGTAAGAGCCATCTTGTCCTGTTATTCCTGTGATTAGTGCTACTTTTTTATTATCTATCATTTTTAACCTCTTAATTTATATTTAATTTCTACTAAAATCATCATCAATTCTGATGATATCATCTTCACCAGTATACTCTCCAACTTGCGCTTCTATTATGATTAAAGGAAGTTTTCCTTGATTTTCAAGCCTATGTATTTGCCCCGCTTTTATATAAGTACTTTCATTTGGGTTTAGTATAAAAGTATTATCTTCTACCGTTACTGTAGCGCATCCGTTTACAACTATCCAGTGCTCATTTCTATGAAAGTGTTTTTGAAGGCTAAGTCTTTTCCCAGGCTTTACTTCTATACGCTTGATTTTATATCCATTTGAGTCTTCAAGTATGGTGTAGCTTCCCCATGGTCTATGACCTGTTAGGTGTATATTTGAAAGTTCTGAACTTTCTTCTTTTAGTTTTGTAACAACTTCTTTTACTTTTTGGCTTGAGCCCTTTTTTGATACTAACAGAGCGTCACCGGTATCAACTATGATAAAATCTTCTATATCTACGGTTGCTATTTTTCTCTCATGTCCATAAATAAGGTTGTTTTTAGAGTCGATTGAGATATGGTTTTTATTTTTTGTATTGCCATTTTCATCTTTTGGCAGCTCTTCATAAAGACTATCAAAACTCCCTACATCACTCCAAGATATATCTGATGGTACTACTTTTACTTTTGAGCTCTTCTCCATAACTGCATAGTCTATGCTATCTTCTGGAATATTTATCATATCTTCATGCTTGATTCTTATTAAATTATCTTTAGAAGAGTTGTTAAAGGCTTGTAGTGATGCTTCATAAATATTAGGAGAATATTTTTGTAGCTCTTCTAAAAAGATTCCAGCTTTAAACATAAACATCCCAGAGTTCCAATAATAATTTCCAGCTTCTAAGTATGAAGTAGCTCTATCAAAATCTGGTTTTTCATGAAAAGCTTTTACGTCAATGCCATTAGCTTCAATATATCCAAATCCAGTTTCAGGAAATGTAGGAGTTATCCCGAAAGTAACTAAGTTGTTTTGCTGCGCTAACTCTTTAGCTTTTTTTAAAACATTAGAGTATTCAATCTCATTTTTTATTAGATGATCACTCGGAGTAACTAGGACAATCTCATCATATTCTAGTGCCATACAAGCAAGAGCTATTGCTGGAGCTGTATTTCTTCCTATTGGTTCTAGAAGATATTTATTGTTTGTTTTGTTTAACTCTTCTAGTTGATCAAGTGCTAGAAAATATTGTTCACTATTAGAAACTATAAACTGCGAATCACATACTTTAGAATTTCTCTCAACTGTAAGCTGAAAAAGTGACTTATCATCAAAAAGCTTTACAAACTGTTTTGGCATAAGAGTTCTGCTTATTGGCCAGAGTCTTGTGCCTGAACCGCCGCATAAAATTATATTAGTCATATTTGTAAAACTCCTTATACCACTTCACAAATCTCTTTATCCCAACTTCCAGCGTTGTATCTGGCTTATAGCCAAAATCTTTTATCAGGTCACTTACATCTGCGTAAGTTGAGACTACGTCACCGTCTTGCATTGGTAAGAAGTTCTTTTGTGCCTCTTTGCCTATGGCATTTTCAATGGTTTTTATAAACTCTAGCAGTTGTACTGGAGAGTTGTTTCCTATGTTGTATATCTTGTATGGGGCTGATGAGATTGATGGATCGGGGTCTGTTGCATCGAAACTTTGTAATGATATAGTAGGGTTATCTATTACTTTTATAACACCCTCAACTATATCGCCTACATAAGTAAAATCTCTGCTCATGTCTCCATGATTAAATACTTTTATAGCTCTGTCATTTAGTATAGCGTCTGCAAAGAGCATCGGAGCCATGTCTGGTCTTCCCCACTCTCCATAAACTGTAAAAAATCTTAATCCTGTACACTGAATGCCGTAAAGATGTGCGTATGTATGAGCCATCATCTCATTTGATTTTTTAGTTGCTGCGTAGAGTGAAACTGGATGGTCTGTATGATCGCTTGTATTAAATGGCTGAGATTTATTTAGTCCATATACAGATGAAGATGATGCAAATGCTAGATTTTTTACGTTGTAATTTCTACACGCTTCTAAAATATTTACAAAGCCTACAACATTGCTTTGAATATATGCGTGAGGATTTTCTATAGAGTATCTAACCCCAGCTTGAGCTGCAAGATTACATACTGCATCAAATTTTTCTTCTTCAAAAAGTTTGTTTAGTGTTTTGGCATCTTCTAGATTTGCTTTTATAAATTTATGGTTTGGATAAGTTTTAGATTGGAGGAGTTGATTCTCTTTTATATCGCTTTTGTTGATTCCAAGCTGCTCTAGTCTGGCATACTTCAGGTTTACATCATAATAATCATTTATATTATCAAGGCCAACTACTTCATCGCCCCTTAAAAGTAGCGCTTTAGCTAGATGGTAACCTATAAATCCAGCTGTCCCTGTAACTAAAATCTTTTTTTTCTTATACAACTCAGACTCTTTAATTTATTTTAGAGACGAATTGTATAATATATAAGCTTTTAGAATAGTTATTTGTCTTGGTTTATAGCTTTAACCTTGCAAAGAGTCGCTTCTATCTTAGTCTTAAAGCCGATGCCTACATCACTCCAAGTCTTACCCTCATGAAGGTCAAAACAAGCTTCATTAATTCCAGCGAGTGCTTTGCTTGCGCTAAAGTCTAGCAAATCAATTGAGCCTTTTGCTTCAAAGATTCCATCACTAAACGTATAAGTCATAGGAGTTGCTCTCTTAACACCATTCATCTCTATTAGAACACTTAAAGTACCTGTTCTTGGAGTATTTTTTACTCTTTTATCTGCTTTGATATCGAGTATCTTTGCGTTGATGTTTTTATCACTCATAAGTCCAAAGAAAAACTGTGCAAGTTTTGCATCGCGGTCTTCATGCTTTGAGTTTACACTTGAAGCATCTATAACAACTGATGAACCTACTAAAATAGAGCGAAAGTCACTACCACTAGTAGCTACTGGAGCGTAAGTTACCTTATCAAAAGCACCGCCAACACCAACTTTTTTTGGAGTTTTATATCCTGTCCAGTTTACTTCTATTTGACCACTTTGAGCTAGAGTACATCCACTTTTTTCACTTGCATTTGCAGTAAAGGTGAAAGATAGCACCAAAAGAGCTGAGAGTATTACATTTTTCATTTTTATTCCTTGACATAATTTCGACAGATTATAGCCTCTATTTCTTTTTTATCTACTTTTTTTTAAAAAGTACACTATTTTTAAAGTTATGTTTAACTATCTCAAGATTGAATCTCTCTGCCAGATATATAAATGTGCAAAGATTAAAAAAGCCTAT
>NZ_JAQVKA010000074.1 GCF_028694895.1 Sulfurimonas sp.
CTGTATGGTAAATGGGGCTGGGCTTGCTATGGGTACAATGGATACTATCAACTACATGGGTGGAACTCCTGCAAACTTCTTGGATGTTGGCGGAAAAGCAAACGCTGAGACAGTTGCAAAAGGTTTTGAGATAATTCTTAAAAACCCTAAAGTTAAAGCTATATTTGTAAATATTTTTGGTGGAATTGTTAGATGTGATCGTATTGCTAATGGTATTTTAGAAGCTACTAAACTTGTAGATGTTCATGTCCCAGTAATAGTTCGTCTTGATGGTACAAATGCAGAAGAAGCAGCAAAGATTTTAAGAGATGCAAATATTGCAAATGTTATAGCAGCTACAGATTTAGCTGATGGTGCTGCAAAAGCAGTCGCAGCGGCAAAACAAGCTAAGTAAGGGAAGTATTTATGAGTATATTAGTAAATAAAGATACAAAAGTAATCGTTCAAGGTTTTACAGGTAAAGAGGGTTCTTTCCATGCTGAGCAGTGTTTAGCATACGGAACTAAAATAGTAGGTGGTGTAACGCCTAACAAAGGCGGAACAGAGCATTTAGGCCAACCAGTATTTAACACTGTTAAAGAGGCTGTACAAAGCACAGGCGCTACTGTTTCTATGATTTTTGTTCCACCTGCATTTGTTGCAGATGCTGTTATGGAAGCTGCTGATGCTGGGATTGAACTTGCTGTTATCATTACAGAAGGTGCTCCAGTTAGAGATATGCAAGCCGCAAAAGCTTATGCAATCAAGCATAACATGAAGACAATTGGGCCAAACTGTCCAGGAATCATTACAGCTGAAGAGTGTAAGATTGGAATCATGCCAGGAATGATTTTCAAAAAGGGAAATATAGGACTTATCTCAAAATCTGGAACTCTTACCTATGAGGGTGCTAACCAAGTTGTAAAACAAGGTTTTGGAATAAGTACAGCAGTTGGAATAGGTGGAGACCCGATAATCGGACTTTCATATAAACAACTACTTCCAATGTTTGAAGCAGATCCACAGACTCATGCAATCGTTATGATTGGTGAGATCGGTGGAGATTTAGAGATTCAAGCTGCAGCTTATATTAAAGAGCATGTAACAAAACCTGTTGTTGCTTTTATAGCTGGACAAACTGCACCTGCAGGTAAAAGAATGGGCCATGCTGGGGCAATTGTAAGCGGTGGAGCTGGAACTGCAGCTGAGAAAATGGCAGCACTTGAAGCTGCAGGCGTGAAGGTTGTTGTATCTCCAGCAGATATTGGCAAAGCTATTGCCGAGGTTTTAGCAAAGTAATTTAAGGAATTTGTGCGAGCCTCATTATGTAACATTTATGTTATTTAAGAAGCGTTATTAGCACAATTCAGAGTTACATTAATAAAAATTAGTTAATCTGTTTATGAAAACTAGATTGATTTTGGTAGAGTAGCCAACTTCAAATATAGATATGAGACTACTTGATACTTTTAAAAAATAAAAAGGAGAAAAAATGGGAGCTGCTATGACTCTAAACACAGGTAATGCACCTGTATGGGTAAATACAGGCAATTGTAAGGCATGTGATATTTGTGTATCTGTATGTCCTTCAGGCGTACTTGGAATGGTGTATGATGCAACATCAACTTTAGGGGCTATGATTTCTGTGAATAACCCTGAATCGTGTATTGGATGTAATGAGTGTGAATTATCATGTCCTGATTTTGCTATATATGTAGCTGATAAAAAAGATTATAAGTTTGCAAAACTTACAGATGATGCAAAAGAGCGCCAAGCTGCAATTGTTGCAAACAACTATATGTCGCTAAATAAAAAAGGAGCTAAATAATGGCAATGAGAGAAATAATTTCAAGCGGTAATGAATTAGCTGCGTTAGCTGCGAGAGACGCTGGATGTAAATTTTTTGCTGGTTATCCAATTACGCCATCAAGTGAAGTTATGCACGAGATGTCTGATTTAATGCCAGAGATTGGCGGTGTGTGTATACAAATGGAAGATGAGATTGCTGGCGTTGCTGCTGCAATTGGTGCTGGTATGGCAGGTGTTAGAACAATGACTGCTACATCTGGACCTGGTATTTCACTTAAAGCAGAAAACCTTGGACTTGCTCAAATGACTGAAGTTCCTTTAGTTGTTGTAAACGTTATGCGTGGTGGTCCATCAACTGGTCTTCCAACTCGTGTATCACAAGGTGACGTTGCACAAGCAAAAAACCCTTCACACGGTGACTATAAATCAATTACATTATGTGCAGGCTCACTCTCAGAGTGTTATACAGAAACTGTAAGAGCTTTTAATTTAGCAGATAGATTTATGCAGCCAGTTTTTGTTTTACTAGATGAGACAATAGGTCATATGCATGGTAAAGCTGTTCTTCCAACAGAAGAAGAAGTAAACAAAGGGATAGTTCCAAGAAAACAATTTACTGGTCCTGCTGAAGAGTACTTTCCTTATGAGTGTGAACACGATCAACCAGCAGTTTTAAATCCTATGTTTAAAGGATACAGATACCATTTTACTGGGTTACACCATGATAAAAAAGGTTTCCCAACTGAAGAGATAGAGACATGTAGAAAGCTTATCCAAAGATTAGAGGATAAGGTTGAACTTCATAAAGATGAGATTGAACTAAATGAAGAGTTTTTCCTTGATGATGCTGAGATTATGATTGTTGCTTATGGTTCTGTTTCTCTTGCTGCAAAAGAAGCTATTCGCCACTTAAGAGCAGAGGGAATTAAAGCGGGTCTGTTTAGACCAATCACATTATGGCCAAGTCCTCAAGACAGAATGAGAGAACTTGCATCAAGAATTCCAAAAGTTTTATGTGTTGAATTAAATATTGGTCAATATAGAGATGAAGTACAACGTTCAACTGGAAGACTTGATATTGCGGGACTATTTAAAGTAAATGGTAGACCAATTTCTCCTTATGAAATTGTAAATAAAGTAAAGGAGCTATAAAATGGCATTTAATTATGATAAATATTTAAGACTAGAAAAAATGCCGACACTATGGTGTTGGGGTTGTGGCGATGGTGTTATTCTAAAAGCTTTTGTAAGAGCAATTGATAAACTAGGTATAAAGAGTGATGATGTTTGTGTAGTATCTGGAATAGGATGTTCAGGAAGATTTTCTTCATATGTAGATTTTAATACTGTTCATACGACTCATGGTAGAACTGTAGCATTTGCTACTGGTATCAAACTTATGAATCCAGATAAATATGTTATTTGTGTTGCTGGAGATGGTGATGCATTAGCAATCGGTGGAAATCATACAATACACGGTTGTAGAAGAAACATTGATATAACTATGATTGTAATTAATAACTTTATTTATGGTTTAACAAACTCTCAAACAAGTCCTACAACTCCACAAGGTATGTGGACAGTATCACAAAAAGCTGGAAACATTGACCCAACTTTTAATGCTACAGACTTGGCTATTGCAGCTGGAGCTTCTTTTGTTGCAAGAGAGACTATGCTTGATCCTAAAAAACTTGAAAAAGTATTTGTTAAAGCACTAGAGCATAGAGGATTTGCTTTCCTTGATATTATGTCAAACTGTCATATAAATCTTGGTAGAAAAAACAAGATGGCTTCTGCTATGGAAAACTTAGAGTGGATTGATAGCATCACTATACCTAAGAAGAAGTATGATGAACTATCTCCAGCAGAGCAGTTGAATAAGTTTCCAACTGGTATTTTAAAAGAAGATAAAGAAGTATCAGAGTACTGTGATATGTATGCAGAAATAGTCAAAGTACATCAAGGTAATAGAAAAACAATTACTCAAAATGACTTTGAGAAAAAAATATAAGGAGAACACAATGGCTAGAACATTAATGAGATTTACAGGTGTTGGCGGACAAGGTGTTCTTCTTGCAGGTGAAATTTTTGCATCAGCAAAAATTAGAGTTGGTGGACATGGGCTAAAGACAGCAACATATACTTCTCAAGTACGTGGTGGCCCAACTGTTGTTGATATCACACTTGATGATGAAGAAATTTTTTATCCTTATGCAAATGATGGTGAAATTAACTTTATGCTTTCAGTTGCACAAGTAAGTTATAACTCATTTAAAGGTGGAGTTAAAAAGGGTGGAACAATTGTTGTTGATCCAAACCTAGTAAAGCCTACAGATGAAGATAGAAAAACATGGAATATAATTGAGATTCCAATTATTACTATAGCAAAAGAAGAGGTTGGTAATGTTATTACTCAATCTGTTGTAGCTCTTGCTATTGCAAATACTATTATGAAACCTATTGATAAAGAGTCTCTAATTGAGACTATGTTATCAAAAGTACCAGAAAAAGTTCATGCAGCAAATAAATTAGCTTATGAACTTGGTGAGAAATACGCTCTAGAAGCTATAGCTTAATTTTCAAAACGGCTCTAAAATGAGCCGTTTTTTTTAAACTAAATCTATAATACTATACAATATTAATTAAACTTACCACTATATTTTAATACTTTCCCAGAAAAAATCAACATGTTTTTCAAATTGCGTTGATAATGCATTAGTTGATAACGAATCAAATCTAAGCATAGTAACTTGCAGCCTTATATAGAATAGGGTGGATAAAAACTCATATGCAACCATCATAGGATCAGCTGAGCGAATAAGCGAGTTTTGCATCATTATAAAGAAAGCCTCAGATAAAACCTTTACATTTTCATTATGAAACTCATTCATAAACTGCTCTCTAAGCTCTTTGTTTTGAAAAAGTTCAATCATCAGTAGTCTAAACATGTTCTCGTTGTTTTTATCAAATGTGAGAAGCTTATACTGCATAGAAAACTTTTGTAAAAAACCCTTTCCTTTTAACGCTGATTCTTTAATATCACTCTCGATTTGTGAGAATGGGGTGGTAAAAATATCTTTTGCTACAGATAAGAATATCTCCTCCTTGTTTTTAAAGTGATTATATAAAGCACTCTCTCTTATACCCACTTCCGATGCTATTTTTCTAACACTTGTAGCTTTAAAACCATACTCAGAGAAGAGTTTAGATGAAGCTTTTAGTATCTTTTGCTTTGTGCCAGTTCTCTCTTTAGTCGTGCTATTTTCGGGCATTGTAATCCTTTTTTGTTCATATGAACATCTGTTAATATAAAAGAAATTATATATGAACAATTGTTAATTAAACCTTATATAAAAAGAACAACTGTTCACTTGTATATTTAGATATAAGAACAATCGTTCATACGTTCTAAAAAGAGATATAAAGGAATGATTCTGTACTATTTCAAAGGTACAACAGATAGTTACTTGATTTATTTCAAGAGGAAAGTCCGAGCTGCTATAAGAGAGTGTTCCATTTAACTAATGGCCGTAGTAATACGAGGGAAAGTGCAACAGAGAGAAGACTTCCGCTTAGCGGTAAAGGTGAAAGGGTGGTGTAAGAGACCACCAGTCTCTATAGCAATATAGAGAGCTTGTAAACCCAACATGGCAGCAAGAAACAGATGGTCAGCCTCTTAAAGGTAAAACTTCAAGTTTTATCTATGCTACTGTTTCGCTAGAGTTACTATGTAAATAGTAAAGTAGATTAATACTATCAAAACAAAACTCGGCTTACCGTTGTACCTAATTAAGTAACTTTTTATCTTACTCTAATATTAATAAATATTATAGGTATTTTTATACTTAAGTGCTTTTTGGTAATATTTAAAAAAAGAAAAACTAGGAAAATATATTATGCAATGCCCACACTGTTTAAAAGAAATACATGATGAGTCTAAAGAGTGTTTAAATTGTAGAGATAATAGAATCGTTAAAGATAGTAATTTTGTAAAAAGAAAAATATCAAATATACAAGTAATAATAGCTGCGGCATTGATAGCAATTGCATTAATTTTAATTTACAAAGAGTATAAAGAATATAGACAAGAACAACAAGCAGTAAAACTGATAAATGCTATGGATATAAGTGAAAAAAATACACAAGAGATAATAAAAAATAGTACAAAATTGCTTCAAGATACAAACAAAGAATGGAATAGGGCAAATGAAAAAATAAAAAGAGATATGGATAGAGAAAATATAGAGATGGAAGAACAAACGAAAAGAATAAGAACTCACTAGATTGTGTTAGAGTACTCGTTTTGCTATAATGACAAACTTTGCTCGTTGTACATATATAAAAAAGAGACAACTTTAAATTAAATACCTTTCATAATGATAGTGCATATCTAGTAAAAGTACTTTCAAGAGAATTTACATTATGTTAACCAATACATAAATTTATAAACTAATCTAAAATAAGAGCTACGAAACATGACTAGAAAAGAACAACTAATTAATGATATTCAAAACCTTCTAAATAGTTATGAAGGTATTCATAAAACAGATATCAATCCTGATTTATTAAAATTTATGGATGAAGAGACTTTACTTAGCATTATAGGTTCACTTCTTGATCAAAAAGAGAATTCAAAAGAGTCTGATTTAGAGTGGCTTGAAACATTTAAAAAATATAATTAAATGATTGTAGTTTTTATTAACCAGAAACTGTTTGATTTGTTACCAAATTATCTGATATAATTTTAAATACATATAAAAAGGATCTCTGCCATGTCTAACGTAGATTTAGTACAATTAACACAAGAAACCAAAAAATTATCAGCAATGGTTGTTGAAGATGAAAAAGTTGCGAATGAACTACTTAGTTCTACTTTTAAAAACTTTTTTTCGAGTGTAAAGTCATGCTTTAACGGAAAAGAAGCACTTGAAGCTTACTTAAAAAATACTCCTGATGTTGTTTTTGTAGATATTATAATGACTGGTATGGATGGTATAGAGCTTTCTCGTAAAATTCGTGAAATCAACCCCACTCAAATTATTATAGTTATCTCTGCAAGTAATGATATTGAAAAAATATCAGAATCTATTGAAGTTGGTGTAAATAGCTTTATGCAAAAGCCAATTGATACAAAGAAAATTATAGAACTTTTAACAAGTGTTGTTGCAATGGTAGCTAAAAAGAAAAAGATAGAGACAAAAACTTTCTCTATATCTCTTCCATTAGATTTATATGAAATTGTTAATGAAAATGCTAAGGCAGAGAGTATCTCTAAAAATGCTGTAATTATAAGAGGCCTTCGTAGCTTTTACGAATAATTAAAAAAGTTACTGGGTTTTAGGGATTTTTATAATTTATTAAGATATAAATCTATATAATTTCGGCTCGGTAATAAATACTGATAAAAACGCTTTAGAGTGGCCCCGTCGTCTAGCGGTCAGGATCCATGGTTTTCATCCATGTTACAGGAGTTCAATTCTCCTCGGGGTCACCACTTTTTGCTCAAGCCCCCCTATTTTAAGCACTTTCACAAATTGATTTTTCAAGACATTCCTATTTGGTACACATTTCAGTACACAACTAAGATTCTATCGTTGATAATTTCTCTTAAAAAATGATAAAAACCTCTCCTCAGCTAAATTGCGATAAAATCACAAAAATAATTTTTAGGATTTTTAATGTTAAGATTTGCACCAAGTCCAACCGGTGATATGCATATAGGTAACTTAAGAGTTGCTATATTTAACTATATTGTCTCAAAACA
>NZ_JAQVKA010000014.1 GCF_028694895.1 Sulfurimonas sp.
AAGATGATTGCACTAATCTCTGTTGCTCTTTTTTCACACAGTTTTTCAAACTCAGATGCAGCTTCTCTTGCTGCTTCTATACTCATATCTTTTGGTACAGGAGTTTGGATGCTTTGAATTAGAAGTGGTTTATATGTCTCTTTATAAAGCTCTACATCTCCTACACTAAGCGCGCCAATCGTCTCTCCGTGGTATGAGTTCTTAAGTGAGACAAAAATATTTTTTTCTTTTAGATTATTTTTATGTGCATGAAAACTCATCTTTAGGGCAACTTCAACTGCACTTGAGCCATTATCAGCATAAAAGCATTTTTCTAACCCTTTGGGGGTAAGTTTGACTAACCGCTCAGAGAGTCTAACAACTGGCTCGTGTGTAAATCCAGCAAGTATTACATGTTCGAGAGTATCTAACTGCTCTTTTATCTTTTTATTTATATAACTGTTAGTGTGTCCAAAGATATTAACCCACCAACTGCTAATAGCGTCTATGTACAAGTTACCATCAAAGTCTTCCAAATAGACACCGTGTGCCTTTTTTATAGGAATAAGAGGAAGTGTTTCATGGTCTTTCATTTGAGTACAAGGGTGCCATAGAACAGCTAAATCTCTCTTTTTTAGCTCCTCATTATTCATTTAGAAGATACTGCTTTATACTCATCTGTAACATTTAAATCAACACAAATAAGTAGCCCATATAAGTCTATCTCTAAGCCACTAACATCAAATAGTTCTTCGCCATCAATTCCCAAGAAGATAAATTTTTCATATTTATGGTCTGACTTATCAACATACTTTGAAAAAATAACATAGTGAGCCTCTTTAATTTCAGGGATTCTTGTACTTAAATTAAGATATTTTTCACATGTTCTATCAACTTTATTAAGCTCTAAAACATCAGATTGGATGGTGTTTAAAAGCACTTCTGGTAATTTTGGAAGTTTCTCTTTAATATTTAAATACTTCTCAATATTTTTCATCAAAAATCCTTTTTACGATATATGAAGTATTCTACAATTTTTAGATTTACAATTCTCTTAGTTTATTCAGCCAACTATTTTCTACAGCTATAACTATTCTTTATCAAGGTTTAATACGAATTTACCTAAAATTACACAAATATCACTCACAAGGCTCTATATTCAATGATTACATGGATGCAAAAACATAAAAAATATCTCATAATTACTATCTGGATTTCTACTATTGCTTTTGTTGGAGCTGGTTTTGTTGGCTGGGGTCAATACAATTATGGAGACAAAGCAGGTGCTGTAGCAAAAGTTGGAAGTGTTGAGATAACAATGGGTGAACTTCAAAAAAGTTACTCAAATCTTTATGCTCAATATTCACAGATGTTCAAAGGAGAATTTGATGAAGAAAAGGCGAAAAGTTTTGGACTACAGTCTCAGGCTCTAAATTTTCTAACACAACAAGCACTTGTTTTAAATCTAGCAAAATCATATAGCCTCGAAGTAAGTGATGAAGAGCTTTTAAATGAGATAACATCTAAAGAGTACTTTTTAAAAGATGGTGCTTTTGATAAAGAGCTTTACAAAGATGTTCTCTCTAAAAACAATATTAAAGTAAAAGAGTTTGAAGCTGATGTAAAAAAAGAACTTTTGATTAAAAAAACTCTCTCTCTTTTACCTATTGAAATAAAAGAGAGTGAGCAAAAAATCTTAGATACTGCAATTAGCATTGCAGATAAAATAAACTACAAAGTGTTAAATGCAAACCAAATCACTCTTGATACATCAGATGAATCTTTAAAATCATTTTGGCAAAATATACAAAAAAACTTTATGAGTGAAGTTAGTTATGACATAAAATATATAAAACATGAAAAAGTATCTAATGAGTATGATGATGCAGTATTAAATGAGTATTACGTTGAAAACAGACCTTCTCTAAAAGATAGTGATGGCAAAATCATCCCTTTTGAAGAAGCAAAAGAAAAAATTAAATCTGAGTTAGATGCTAAAGAGTCTAAAAAAGAGGCTCTAAAAAAATATGTTTTATATAAAAAAGGAGAGATTGACGCTTCAGAGTTACAAAGCGCAACTGTCTCTGCTTCAAACAATAGTTTTGGTATCGAAGCACTTGAGGTTATTTCAAAACTTACATCTGCAGCTCCTTTTTCAAAACCTGTTATGGTTGGAGATGATTACTATACATTTGAGCTTCTAACTATAAACCCAGCAAAACCAAAAAGTTTTGAAGAGGCTAAAGAAGAGTTATTACCTATATATCTAAGTGAAGAAAAAAACGCAAAACTTGTAGAGCTAGCAAAGAACTCTTTTGCTACATTTAATGGGAAAACAACCGATTTTATAACAGCAAATGATTCTAATTTACTAACAGATCTAACTAAGGATGAAGCGGATGAATTTTTATCTCTCTTATTTACGTCGCAAAATAGAAGAGGATATATAAATTTAGAGAGTGGAACTGTTGTTATGTATAACGTTTTGGAACAAAAATTGCTCAACAACACTAACACTAATCCAAACAATCCAATTGTTAGATTAAAAAGTGCTATGTTCAATGAAGGCTTAATAAAAAACCTTCAAAACAAGTACAAAACTGAGATTTTCATCAAAGGAATATAAGTTGAGCAGAACTGTTTTAGCCATAGATATAGGTTCAACCAAAATATGCGCAATTATTGCTGAAATTGCTAATGATAAATCAATATCTATAACAGGAGCTGGTGTTTGTAAAGCACAAGGTCTAAAAAGAGGAAGTATTACAAATATAGAACTTGCTTCAAGGTCTATAAAAACTGCATTAAACGATGCTATGCGTGTATCAGGAACAGAAGTAAAATCAGCAATTGTTTCTATTTCTGGAGCTTATACAAAAAGTTTAAACTCAAGCGGAATAGTTAATATTCAAAACAAAGAAGTTAGCTTTAAAGAGATTGAACGTGTAATGCAAGCTTCTCTTTATAACGCAAATATACCAAATGAGTATGAAGTACTTCATGCACTCCCTTATAACTTCAAAGTAGATGATCAAGACTACATAGAAGATCCACTTGGAATGAACGCTTCAAGACTTGAAGTTGATACACATATAATAACAACACAAAAATCAAACCTTAATAACCTAAGAAAAGCAGTCCGCGGCGCTGGCGTTGAAGTTGATAACATAGTTTTAACTGGATATGCATCTTCTATAGCTACATTGAATAGTGATGAAAAAGAGTTAGGAGTAGCACTTATAGATATGGGTGGCAATACAAGTAACATTGTTATTCACTCAGGAAATTCAATAAGATACAATGACTTTTTAGGTGTTGGTTCAAGCCATGTAACAAGTGACTTATCCATGGCTCTACATACACCTTTAAACGTTGCTGATAACGTAAAACTTACCTATGGATCACTCTTAGCACCAAGTAATGATTTGATAGAGATTCCTATCATAGGCAACGAGAATACAACACACGAAGTATCACTTGAAGTAGTTCATAATGTTATCTATGCAAGAGTTGAAGAGACTCTAATGATCTTAGCTCAGTTTATTGAAAATAGCGGGCTTAAAGATAAAATGGGAGCTGGTGTAGTACTAACTGGCGGTTTTTCTCAAATGGAAGGAATCAGAGAGTTAGCAGTTGCTACTTTTGGTTCGGTTCCAGTTAGACTTGCAAAACCAAAAGAGATGCACGGACTCTTTGATAACCTTCGCTCGCCTGAGTACTCTAGCGCGATTGGGCTTGTTATTTATGCCGCTTCTGCCTATACTCTTTATGAGATAGATGTAAATAAGAGAGTAAGACACTCAAATGAGGTGTTTGAAGAGCAGCATAGTATCAACTTAAGAGAAGATACTCAAATTCCAACTCCACCGTTTGAGCAAGATAAACAAGAGTCGATGATGATAAATATTGGGTTAAAAAAAGAGAAGAAAAAAGACGAAGCTGGCGCGTTTAGCAAATTTTGGAACTGGGCTACCCAGTTATTTTAAGGAGAAGATATGGAACCATTTTTAATTGAAGAAGCGTGTAAAGTTAGTGGAGCAAGAATTGTAGCTGTTGGAGTTGGTGGCGGTGGTGGAAACATGATTAGTCATATGATTAAAAATGGCGTTACTGGTATTGAGATGATAATGATAAATACAGATGCTCAAGCCTTAAAAGATTCTACTAATGCAACAACCATTCAGATAGGAACAAAGCTTACAAAAGGCCTTGGCGCTGGTATGAAACCTGAAATTGGTAGAGAGTCTGCTCTAGAGAGTTATGAAGAGATTAAAAATGCACTTCAAGGTGCTGATATAGTATTTATCTCAGCTGGTCTTGGTGGTGGAACTGGTACTGGCGCTGCTCCTGTTGTTGCTAAAATTGCTAAAGAAGTTGATGCGCTAACGATTTCTATCGTTACAAAGCCATTTATGTTTGAAGCTCCAAAAAGATTAAAACTTGCAAAAGCTGGACTTGAAGAGCTTAAAAAAGAGAGTGATTCTATAGTTGTAATACCTAATGATAAACTTCTCTCAATAATTGATAGAAAACTTGGCATAAAAGACAGCTTCAAGATAGTCGATGGTGTTTTAGCTCAAGCTGTTAGTGGAACTGCTGGTGTTATCCTATCAAACGGAGAAGCAGATATCAATCTTGACTTTGCAGACTTAAGAACAGTAATGAGCCATAAAGGCATGGCACTTATGGGTGTAGGTGAACATGAGGGAGAAAATGCAGCTTATGAAGCTATCAAAGCAGCAATTGAATCTCCTCTACTTGACAATGTTTCAATAAATGGTGCAATGGGTGTACTTGTACACTTTAACATGCATCCAAACTTCCCAATGATGGAAATTTCAGATGCTATGGTTGTTGTTCAAGAGAGCGCACATGAAGATGCTGATGTAATATTTGGTACATCAACAGATGATTCTCTTCCTGAGGATTATGTAAAAATAACTATCATTGCAACTGGATTTGAAAAAGATTTAAAAGCTGTAACGAATAATGAAAATTTTGTAAGTGAAGCTTCTTCACATGTTCAAAAAATACGTCCAAGACTTGTTGTTGGTGGAGATTTAGATAGTAGCCATTTAGATATTCCTTCTTACATGAGAATACAACAAGATTAATTTTATCTTCCACATCTTCCCCTTAAGCCCCATATATATGGGGCTATTTTCAATATAAAAAGAGAAAATATGAAAATTTTACCTATTTTTTTAACTGTTTTATCCCCTATTATATTATTTGCTTCTGATATAAGAAGTGAGGAACTCTCAACAAAAAGTATGCAAACACAAAACACTCAAATAACTAAACTTGCAGCTGATGAACTATCAAAAACTCTTCCACAAACAATAGACAAACATACAAAACTTGTAAAAATTCAATCACAAGAAAATGCTCTACTCTATATTTTTGAAATTGATGCAACGCCAAAGAGCGATGAGACGATTAAAAAAGAGGATCATAGTAGAATGAAAGAGGCTGTAACTGTAGGTGTTTGTAGAAGCTTTAAACGTTTCTTAGAAGCAAAAATTACAATTTCATATGTTTATAACAGCGCAAAGAGTAAAGTTGAGTTATTTAGGTTTGATATAGACCACAAAAGTTGTTCTAATCTTTGAGTAATTAAGTAAAAACGTGCTCTTAAAAAATATAATCTCATCCTTAGACTTTTTTTCATCGCTTAGTAATGAAGAGCTAGAACTACTAGCATCTTTTAGTGTAGTTACTGCGTACGATAAAGAGTATGTTGTTCATTATGAAAAAACTCAGAGCAGTTCTTTACTTTTTTTACTAGAGGGCGTTGCAAAAGCTTATAAAATCGATAAGCACAATAATGAAATATTTCTTCACTATATCTATGCTCCATCACTACTTTCTGATATCTCAAGTTTAAAAAAAGAGACTCTTATATCTTTTTCAAACGTCTCACTTATAGAAGACTCAAAAATACTCATCATTGATTACAAAAAATTTAAAGAACATTTTTTATCTAAAGGGCACCTCTGCTTAGAATTTACAAATGAGATAATTTTAAAATCTCAACAGTTGCAATCACTTATAAATAGAGAGTTTATATTTACATCTGTAGCAAAGGTTGCTATGATGCTTCATGATGATATAGAGATGTTTAATTCTCTTAAGAGAACAGAGATTTCTCTTATTTTAAATATTCAACCTGAAACATTATCAAGAGTTTTAAACAGATTAAAAAGAGACAATATAATAGATTCTAAAAATACAAAGATAACTATATTAGACAAAGAAGCTCTACTTTTGGTTTATGAGGAGTAAAACATGAAAAAGATAAAAATTACAGGTGCGTTTATATTTTCATTTTCACTAGCACTAGCGTTTATATTTAATTATACTTCAAAAGGTATCTCTGAGCACAATAAGACACTTGCTGTTATGAATATACAGAAAAATTTTACACAAGAGATCTCTAAAAATATTTTTTACTCTTATAGACACCAAAATACTTCTCTTGAAAAATTAGACAGCTCTATTAAAATGTTTTTTGAGACTATGAATAAAGAAGATATTGGATTACAAAAAAATGAAAAAATAAGAAAATTATGGAATAAATTTTACTTACATGTTCAAAACTTTAGAGATCTTCTAAAGAGTCAGTCAATCTACTCAAATATAATGATAGAAAAAGAGATTAAAGAGATTTATAATATAAATTTAGAGCTTATATTAGAGAGTGATATATTTATAAATCAGCAAATAAAGCTCTTCAACAACACACAAAACAGCTATAAACTTATCCAATATATTCTCTTTTTTGTATTAGTTTTGCTTTTGTTATATCTATTTACACAGCTAAAACCGGTAATGAATTTTGTACAAAAATTTCTTCTTACCTCTAAAGAGATTATCTCAAGCTCTTCTATTAAAGCCTTAAAACCACTTGATATACAAGAGAGCAATAACGATATTTTTGAAGCAAAAGAGAATTTTAATTTTTTGATACAAAAAATAAATGATTCCATAGAATCTTCTTCAAACTCAATGGAACATACATATAAATCACTTGAAATTGTCGAGAAAAATATAGATAATTTAGTAGAATTAATTTATGTTATGAATGAAGATTCAATGAATAAAGAGCTTAGAGACAAAGAAGATGCCATCATACAATCTTTTGAAGAGCTAGGTTCTTCTATGAAAAAATTAAAAAATCTAAAAAATGAGTTAGACAATTTAATTTTATATACAAAATCTTAACTTAAATTTTTAAATTACTTCAATTATTTGACACTAGTCAAACTTTCGCAAATCTTTTTATTCTAATATCATGTCCATAATTTGAGTAATTTTCTAACCTCTCAAATGATTTAAAGGAGATTAAATGACTAAGCATTCCAAAAAGCTTGTTTCATTTCTTATTGGTGCATCTGTAGTCGCTACTGCGTCGTTGGCTGATGGTGAACTAGAAAAAGTTATGAAAGCAAGAGGTCTGAGTGAAGTAGATGTAGTCCGCGCTGCAAAAACTTACAATCCATCAGGCGTAAAAGATGAGTTCGTTGTATTTAGTTCAGCAGGTCAAGCTGGACAAGTTATTGTTTATGGCGTTCCATCAATGAGAATCTTAAAATATATTGGCGTATTTACACCTGAGCCTTGGCAAGGATATGGATTTGACGAAGAGTCAAAGAAAGTTCTAAGACAGGGTAATGTAAGAGGAAGAGAGATCAATTGGGGAGATACTCACCACCCTGCTCTTTCAGAAAAAGATGGAAAATATGATGGTAAATGGTTAGCTATCAATGATAAAGCAAATCCTCGTATTGCTATTATTGACTTAGCTGACTTTGAAACAAAACAAATTGTTGTAAACCCAGTATTTAAATCAGCTCATGGTGGCGCTTTCTTTACTCAAAACAGTGATTATATTATTGAAGCATGTCAATACGCTGCTCCTCTTGATAATAACTACCATCCAATTGAAAACTACAAAGAAGTTTATCGTGGTGGGGCTACTATGTGGAGATTTGATACCAAAAAAGGTAAAATCAACGAAAAAGAGTCTTTTACTATTGAAATGCCTCCATATATGCAAGATTTGAGTGATTCAGGTAAAGGCGCATCTGATGGATGGGGCTTTACTAACTCATTTAACTCTGAGATGTACACAGGTGGAATCGAAGTTGGCATGCCACCAAACGAAGCTGGTATGAGTAGAAATGACACTGACTTTTTACACGTATATAACTGGAAAAAACTTGCAGAAGTTGCAAAAGATCCTAAAAACGTAAAAGTTATAAATAATCATAGAGTTATTCCTATGGATATTGCTGTTAAACACAATGCATTATTCCTAATCCCAGAGCCAAAATCTCCTCATGGTGTTGACGTTTCTCCAGATGGTGAGTACATCACTGTTTGTGGTAAGCTAGATACTCATGCTTCAGTTTTTAAATGGAGTAAAATAAAGAAGCTTATTGATTCTAAAGAGTATGTTGGAAAAGATCCATATGGTATTCCTATTTTGGATATGAAGAAATCACTTCATGGTCAAGCAGAGCTTGGTCTTGGGCCATTGCATAACCAATACTCAAACGTAGATGGTGAGATTTATACATCTTTATATGTTGATAGTCAAATTGTAAAATGGAACTACAAAACACTTAAAGTAATAGACAAAGTAAACGTTCACTATAACGTTGGTCACTTATGTGGAATGGAAGGCAAATCTGCTGATCCTCAAGGAAAATATATTATTTCTTTAAATAAATTAGCACTTGATAGATTCCAAAATGTTGGACCTCTACACCCACAAAATCACCAGTTAATAGATATTAGCGGTAAAAAAATGGACCTTTTAGTTGATATGCCTCTACCTCTTGGTGAGCCTCACCAAGCTGTTGCAATTCGCGCTGAAAAACTTCATGGACATGTAAGATACCCTATGGGTACAAACACTAGAACTGATGAGATTCACGAAGGTAAAACACTTGCTGGTCAAGAGAGAATTGAGAGAAACGGAAACAAAGTTAAGATTTATGCTACTGTTGTTCGCTCACATATCAACCCTGAGAGAATAACTCTAAATAAAGGCGATGAAGTAACATTCTATCTTACAAACCTAGAGCGCGCGCAAGATCAAGCTCACGGATTTACGATAGATAACTACGACATTCATACATCACTTGAGCCAGGTAAAACTTCAAGTCTAAAATTCATTGCTGATATTGAGGGAGTTTTCCCTTACTATTGTACTGAGTTTTGTTCTGCGCTTCACCTAGAGATGATGGGTTATATGATGGTTAAAGACCCAAATAAGAAGTACGAAAGTGCTCAAAAAATGAAGATGCAGACAATGACTCCTGAACAGCTTAAAGCTGAATATGACAAAGTTGTTGCAACAAATGCTGCAACTGATTCTGTAATACAGTCTGTTGTTAAGTTCTTAAAAGATAACAAATACGAAAAACATAAAGCTGTATCTGAACTTGTAAGTGATGCTTTTGCTCAATATAATCAAATTCCACAGCAGAAAAAATTAGCTGATAAAGCTATCAAAGATGGTGATATGGAAAAAGCTATTCTTTTTGAGGGTATGATTTGGCAGCTTATGGTTAAAACAGCTGACGTTGGTATTAGAGCAAAAGACACTCTTGTAAGACTTATTGCTACAAAACAATCAGCTGCTGCTGCTGCTGGTGAAAAAGCATTTGGAGAAGGTGGTTGTGGCGGTTGTCATGTTATCGGTAAAGTTTCATCTGGCCCAGACTTAACAGGTGTTCTTCAAAGACATGGTGCTAATGGAGAAAAATGGGTTAAAGATTTTATTATGAATCCTGAAAAAATGTATGATGACCCTTACGTTAAAGGTATGATTGACTACTTTAATTTAAGTATGCCAAACCAGCATATGAGTGAAAAAGAGACTAAAAGTATTATTGAATACCTAAAATGGATAGATGACAACGCAAATCTATTCTAATATATTGTAATAAAGGGTGTATTAAGGGGGAGAATGAAAATTCTTTCCCTTTTTTTATCTGAAAAAATTAAAAAATCTATAATTTAATCTTATGAAATAAATTTTATTATATAATACTATTTAAAGCAAAAGTTGAGGGTTTGCACTAACTTTCAGGTTTTATTTTATTTAAAAGGAACTGTTTTTATGCATAAAAGTATTATTAAAGCAAGAGTTTTTGCAACACTGGCACTTATAATTTTATCACTATCTTTTACCTTTCCTATGATAGCTTTTCATGGAACATTAAACAAAATTGATACTGGAAAAAAAGATGAAATTTCATCTTTTACTAAAAACATATGGAACCTTTATAACCAAGGTAGATACAAAAGTGTAACAACACCAAAAGAGGCATATAACAACTTAGATGAGATGATATCATCTGCTTCAGAGATAGGCGTTGCATCACTTCCTATCTGGGCTGTATCACTTGAAGCTCCAAACTATCCTAAAGAAGCGTTTCCAGATGGAATTCCAGTATATTTTCATTTTGATGGATATAGCGGAGAAGTACATGAGATGAATACAATCAACCACTACGTAGGTATGGATCCTATGTGGATAGGTGGAATTATTGAGAGAGAAATTGGCATATATGCTCTTTTAACACTTTCTATTGGAATGATCTTTTTTATAGCATATAATAAAAAAATATTAAACTATATTATGTTAGTTCCTGCATCTCTTCCAATTCTTTTTATTGCTGATTACTCTTACTGGCTCTACTGGTTTGGGCACAACCTTCATGACTGGGGCGCATTTAAGATAAAGCCTTTCATGCCTACAGTTTTTGGAGATGGTAAAATTGCTCAGTTTACAACGCACTCATATCCATCAATTGGTTTTTATCTCATTGTAGCAATCGGACTTTTTAGTCTACTTGCATTTTTTGCAAAACAAAAAGCTCTCAAAGAGTTAAATCAGTAATTATGTTCAAGTTAATATTCGCCTTATTGGTTCTGTTTTTACCGCTTCTTGAAGCAAATGTTTTGCAAGAAGCTATAGATAACGCACCAAGTGGCTCAATTTTAAAGCTTCCAGCTGGAGTTTATAAAGGTAATATTATCATTGACAAACCACTTACTATTATAGGTAAAGAGTCTGGTGTAGTAATTGATGGAGAGGGCAAAGGCACTGTCATCAAAGTTAAAAGCTCTTTTGTGACACTTAAAAATCTAAAGATAATTGGCAGTGGTGATAGACACGAGAATATTGACGCAGCTATAGTTCTCTCCGAAGTAAAACAGTGCGAAGTTAGTGATTGTATTATTTATGATTGCCTCTTTGGAATAGATTTACAGATGGTAAGCAACTCAATAATTTCAAATAACACTATAACTTCTAAAGATTTTGATTTAGGATTAAGAGGGGATGGCTTAAGACTCTGGTATAGCAATGACAATATCATAAAGAAAAACTCTCTCATTCGTTCTCGTGACATGGTTGTATGGTATAGCCATGGAAATACAATTGAAGATAATTTTGGTGAACATTGTAGATACTCTTTGCATTTTATGTATGCTGGTAAAAATCATGTTATAAACAATAGATACCAGTACAACTCAGTTGGCATATTTTTTATGTACTCTAAAGATACTATAGCGACTGGCAATATTATAAAAAGCTCTCTGGGTGCTACTGGTATGGGAATAGGTATAAAAGAGGTTAGTAACTTTACAATCAAAGACAATACTATACTCTATTGTGCGCAAGGGATGTATATAGATAGATCACCTTTTGAGCCAGATACAAACAACTGGATTGAAGACAATAATATACTATACAACGCTGAAGCGCTTCACTTTCACTCACTTAGTGAAAACAATATTATTAAGAATAATAAAATAATGGGCAATATTGAAGATGTAGTAAATGATGGCAGATCTAGTAAAACTTACAATAATGAAATACTTAGAAATTATTGGGATAATTATGAAGGATTTGACAAAGATGGAGATAACATAGGAGATACGCCTCACAAGGTTTATCAATACGCAGATCAACTCTGGGTTTACAATCCCGATGTAAAGTTCTTTTATGGCTCACCAGTTATTTCTTTGCTTAATTTTTTAGCAAAGTTAGCCCCATTTACAAAACCGCTCTTTTTGTTTGAAGACAAAGAGCCGATAGTTAAAGTTAAAGGATAAATTTTGCAAACAGTTAAAACAGATAAAAGAGAGTTTTTAAAAAACTCCACTTTAGGCGTTTTAGGACTTGTTTTAGGTGGGGGAATGGTTTTTTCTCCATATATCTTAAAGGCAGAAAATAGATTAAGACCACCCGGTGCAGTTGATGAGAAAAAATTTTTAGCACTATGTATAAAATGTGGCCAATGTCTTCAAGTTTGCCCTTATCACTCTATAAAGCTCTCTGATTTTATAAACGGTCATGGAGTAGGAACTCCATATATTGATGCAAACGAGAGAGGTTGCTATGCTTGTAGCGCCGTTCCTTGTGTACTTGCATGTCCGAGTGGAGCACTTGATCATAGTTGCGAAAAACCTCAAGATATTAAAATGGGAATAGCTGTTTTAGAGTTCCCAAACACATGTATTGCTATGACAAATACGCCTATTCCAGAGGGCTACAATATGCAAATGCATAAATTTACTAATAGTGTCGTAAATACCAATGAGCTTGAGAGTGAGCTTTTAGAAAAATTTGATTCATATGAGGGTAAGCCTTGTACTTTGTGTGCTGACATGTGCCCTATTCCAAATCCACTTAGCGCAATTGCGATGGTTAAAGATAGTGGCGGTGGAAGTAGACCTGAGATATATGATGGTTGTATCGGCTGTGGAGTTTGTCAAGAAGTTTGTCCAACCTATATACCTTCTATAGTTGTAAAACCTAGAGTTACTTATGAACAATTTTATACATATAAAAATTAGGGTAAAAAATGAAAATAGATAAAATAATCTTAGCTTCTACAATTGTTTTACTTGGCTTATTTAGTGGCTGTAGTGATAATGCGGATAAAGAGAATAAAAAAAGCGTCTCTGCAAATGAAATAACCTCTGCGCAAAATATTGAAGTAGTAAAAAATGAAAATGCGCTCGATATAAAGGTTGCTCAAAAAGTGAGTGACACAAATCAGAGTAGTTCATACTACTATGACTACAATAAGCAAGCCTCTAGCGATACTTCTGCAAAATCAAACCCAAGAACTCCTATTGATGCAAATCTGCATGTAAGAAGCCCTTATGAGAGCGTAGAAATCTCAATGATTGTTAAAAGACTAAGCAAAAACTTTATCGTAAAATGTTCTGCATGTCATAATGATTATGCAAATGGTGTTATCGGGCCATCACTTCTAGGTAAAGATGCAGATTTCATATTTGAAAAGATTTCAAAATTTAAAGATGGTTCTGCTAAAAATGTATTTATGAAAGATCTTGTTAGTCAGATGGATACAGCTGAGATAAGGTCATTGGCAGATGAAATTTATGAATTTAACAAAAAAATTAAAGAGATGAAAAAATAGATATGAAAAATATTATTGTAGCAACACTAACACTATTTATTATTGGTTTAATGGCTTATACTGCTTCTATAGGAAGAGCGTATCATGGCGGAGAGTACTCAAGAGTCATAGACGACATAGGTTCTAATGAAAATACACAAATGCAAAGAGCAACTCCAGAAGTAGCGCCTTTAGAAGAAAAAAGCGATGAAGAAAAAGACTCAGAGCAGCTTCAAGCACTTAAAGACAAAGCCGGAAGCGTTGGTGATGTAAAGGTAAGTGTTGCATATAAGAGCAAGTGTTCTGCTTGTCATGGAGCTAATGGCTCTGGAGAACAAGACGGAAGAAAACTTATGGGTCCAAAACTTTATGGACAAGATGCAGATAAACTATACAAAGATTTGATAGATTTCAAAGCAGGCAGAAAAGAAAACATTATCATGAAGGGACTTCTAATCAATACCACAGAAGAGGAGTTAAGAAGTTATGCTGATGAGATTGGTGCATTTTCTTCTCAAGTTCAAGAGTAAGAGGTGAAGTATCATGGATAAATATAACAATAGAGAGACCATAAAACACTCCTCATTTTTCTCAACTTTCTTTGATAGAACAAAAAGTGGTAAGAAGATTTTTAGCTATAGAATGAAGAGATGGATTTTGATTATTTCTATCCATCTTCTCTTTTTTCTATCTTTTCACATTGATATACAGACACTAGAGGGAACACTTAATGGTTCAAGATTTTTAGGGTTTCATTTAGTAGATATTTTTACAACTATGCAGCTTTTCTTAGCTACTCATGAGCTTCCTGTAAATATAATTATTGGAACAGTTACAATTTTGATTGTATATCTATTGGTAGGTGGAAGAAGCTATTGTGCATGGGTTTGTCCTTATGGTCTACTTAGTGAAATAGGCGAGAAATGGCACAATACACTTGTAAATAAAAAGATTATCAAAGAGAGAAAATTTGATCATAGAGTCAGACATATATTTTGGGCTATATTTTTAATCCTCTCTTTTTTTAGTGGTTATTTAGTTTTTGAAACCTTTAACGTTGTGGGAATCCTTAGCCGTATGGTTGCTTATGGGTGGAGTTTAGCTCTTGTATGGGTTGTGGTTGTTTTTGCTATGGAAGTTTTTTACTCTCGCAGAGCTTGGTGTACATATATCTGTCCAATTGGGACAACTTATGGTTATATAGGCAAAGTGTCAGCTCTTAGAGTTGAGTGGAATGACAACTGTGACCACTGTATGGTTTGTCATGATGTCTGTTTTGAAAATCAGGTTTTAGAGATTACTAGAGCAAAATATGATGAGCAAAGAGAAGAAAAAGGGATAACAAGAGAGTACATCACCGGTGCAGACTGCACACTTTGTGGAAGATGTATAGATGTTTGCCATTCTGATGCGCTTAAATTTGATTTTAGATTAAAGAACTTGGTGTAACAGATGATAGAGATAAAAAACCTTACAAAAAAATTTGGCTCTCACGTATCACTTGATAATGTGAGCTGTAGTTTCAAAAAAAATGATTCAGTTGCACTAATGGGAGCAAACGGAGCTGGTAAAACAACGCTTATACGCTCTATTTTAGGCTATTATCATCCAGATAGCGGGGAAGTTCTAATAAATGGTTCAAACCCGATAAAAGAGCGTATTAAGGTACTTCAAGACATTAGTTTTGTTCCACAACTTCCACCTCCTATCAAGCTAAGCATCCAAGAGCTTATGCACTACATAAGTGTAAGTGCCAACGTTGAAGTAGAACTCATTAAGCACTATGCAAATGAGATGAAACTAGATATCAGCGCAAATCTTAGTAAATCATTTTTCAAACTAAGCGGAGGAATGAAGCAAAAACTTCTTATCGCAATTAGTTTGGCAAAAAAAAGTAGCATAATCATCTATGATGAGCCAACAGCAAATCTTGACCCAAAAGCAAGAGATGATTTTTACAGACTTCTTAGAAAAAATGAAGATGAGAAGACGCTTTTGTTTGTTACTCATAGATTAGAAGAGGTTCAAGAGCTTGTAAATAGACAGATATATATGGATATGGGAAAAATTATTTCAGATGAAATTTTTTAGTTTTATCGCTTCTCTTATTTTTCTTCTGTTTATATCTGCATGTAGCTCATCAGATGCAACAACCTCAGAAAATAAAAAAAGTTGCCCAAAATGCAACATGCCTCTACCCTCATCAAACATCCATACTGCAAAGCTTCAAGATGCTTCTCAAAACTACTATTTTGACGATTTTGGATGTCTTGTTTTATGGGCAAAAGAGAAAAATATATCTTTGGATGGTAAAAAGATAGAAGTTTTCTCAAACGATACAAACAGATATATAGATGCTAAGATGGCTTATTTTATTATCAATGATAAAACACCCATGAATTATGGATTTGGCGCATATGAAAATGAAGTAAGTAACTCTATAAAATCAGATGAAGTGGAGCTAAAAATGCTCAGGGGTGAGCATATGGCAAACCCAAAAATTAGAAAACAGATATTAGGGCAATAAAGGAGCGTTTTTTTGAAAAATTTATATTTAATTGCGTACTTAGATTTAAAAGAGTCTATCAGAGCAAAATGGTTCTTAGTCTACTCACTCGTCTTTGGTGGACTTATCGCTCTATTTTTTATAGCAGGTGTTACAGAGTCCCAAGTTATGGGCTTTAGTGGACTTAGCAGACTATTACTTATGTATATTCAAATTACGATTGTTATACTTCCTATTTTTATTTTGATAACAACAGTTCGCTCAATTTCTGGAGATAGAGATAACCACATCCTAGAGTACATGTTATCTTTTCCTATCTCACTAAAACAATACTACTGGGGCAAAATCATAGGCAGATTTATCACTGTTTATATCCCTGTACTTTTTGCTATGATAATTGCTATTGTTTATGGCGCGATGAAGGGTGCTGATATACCTTGGAGCATCTTCTTCTTATATACTGGGCTTCTCTTTTCACTATCGAGTACATTTTTGGGAATAGCATTTTTTATCTCTTCTTTTGTAAAGTCCTCAGAAGTAGCCCTTGGCATCGCATTTTTTATCTGGATATTTCTGCTTGCTTTTATTGATATAGCACTTATATCTCTTATGATGCAACAGAGATTTAACGAAGGATTTATTATCTTTATAGCGATGATAAACCCTATGGAGCTATTTAGAGTAGCTGCTATTTCACTCTTTGACCCTGAGCTTACTGTTATGGGTCCTGTTGCATATTATATTCTTGATTTGATGAGCCAAAGAGCTTTTGTACTGCTCTCAATTGGTTATCCATTACTTTTAGGCGTACTGTTTGCTTGGTTTGGATTTATGATATTTAAGAAAAAAGATTTAGTTTAAGGAGAAGATAGATGAAAAAAATTCTATTAGCATTGGTGCTTATGAGCTCTTTGTTGTTTTCATATTCAATGGATTATGATAAAGATAGTGAGTGTTTAGTCAGAAAAATGAAGGTTTATAAAAATCCTCAATGGGTATCTAAAATAGAGCTAACCGATGGAAAAAAACTATTTTTTAGTAGTCCAAAATCTATGTTTGAGTTTTATCATCAGCCAGGACGTTGGTTTGATATCGGAGTTAAGAGCGAAGAGGATTTCAAAGATATCTTAGTTACTGACTACAACTCTCATCTACCGATAAACGCAAAAGGCGCTTTTTATGTTTATGGAAGCTCTATTACGTCTCCAGCAGGTGATGATTTAGTTCCATTTAAAAGTTACGAAGAAGCTCAAGCTTTTGCTAGTAAATATAATGGCAAAAGAGTTTTTAGCTTCACAGATGTAAAGGAGTCTTTAATTAGACTTCTAAATAATAATCTTTAAGATATCCCTCAAAGCAGCAATACCCTCTTATACTCTTAAAATAAGCCTTTAAAAAGGGTTATTAACACTCTATTAACAAATAATTAACATCCCATTTATACTGAATATATACACTTATAACAATAAATTTCTCGAGAGAGAAGTTTAAATATTACGCCTAAAACAGGGCAGAACTTAAAGGATGTGTTATGAAAAAAATTCTATTGGCGTGTTTGTTAACTTTCTCAGCTTGGGCCGCAGAAACAAATGTTTACAAGGTTTCTTACAATGTTGGGGTTGAGAAAACTCTAGAAAATATGCTTAAGCAGTTTAAAGCAGAAGGACTTCTAGTTGTTTGGCAGTTAGATATTTTAGCAGAGTTTAAAGAGAGAGGTTTAGATAAGAAACTTGGTGAGGATTTTAATAGACCTAAATTAGACGCTGTTAGAACTATGATTGTATGTAATGGTATGCTTGGTAATGCTATTGTAAATGCTGATGCTGATATGATGGCATATTGCCCTGTTCGTATAACATTAACTGAAAAAGATGGTGTTACAACTATTTTATACGTTCGCCCTTCTTCAGCTCCTAGAGATTCTAAAGCGTATCCAGCTCTTCTTAAATTAGAGAACAAAGTTACTAAGGCTATTGAAGCTTCAATGGAAATGGAATAACAAAATATCTACTTTCAAACTTTCGCTTTTTGCGGAAGTTTGTCTCCCTTTTTAAATAAACTCTCTTAAATATAAACTTCTTATATACTGCAAAATCATCTTACTTTTCAAACCAGACTATTAATAAGCTTATAGTTACTGTTGCAATAACTACAAAAGCACAGTGAATAACTGCATGATACAGTGTTGATTGCTATTTAATCTAAAGCAGAAATAGTCATTATAGTAAGTAGTGTTTTATTTATGTGTATTAGATAGCTATACAGTAATAAATTACTATATTTGTTTTACTTTAGGATATATAGGCCCCAAAGAGGAGAGCCTATAGTTTTAAACTAGGAGAATTTATTATCAAGTTAGATTATCTAACCTGATAATGTTATAGGAGAGGACTAATAATTAAAATGTATATGATGCAACGATACGATAGTGGTTTTGTCTTCTTTCTGTAATCCCACCAGCTGTTACACCGTTATACTCACTTACGCGTCTTGAATTAAATACTCTAAAGAACCAGTTCTCATCGTATTTGTAATTAAGAGCAACATCGATTTCATAAGCATCATCATTTGCGCTCAATACACCAGTTGGTCCAGACGCTGCTCGCCCTTTTGTGTCTGATTTGCCATACTCTGCATAATCAACCATAAACTTCATACCCTTCATGATCATATAGTGTCCACCAACTATATAAGCCTCTACATCATCTCTATAAGCATTTCTTGAGAAGATTGTACTTGTATAAGCTGGATCTGCGCCCCATGCGTTAAAAAAGCCCATTTCTGAAGCTGTATCACTTTGATCACCAGATTTATTTACAGCAGTATATACACCCCACTTCTTAGTGCCTAATGCTACTTTAGCACCCATCATATTAAAATCTTTTTTGCCAGCTAGTGCATTACCCGTGTCTTTTTGCATTAGGTACTGAGCATTTAAGCTCACCGCCATATCATCAACAACAGGGATTTTATATCCTAACTCTGCATAGTAATCATTTACAACATCATCTGAATGATAAGCCCAAAGATCAGCTTTTAGATTTTTTATACCACTATACGTAGCACCTAAAATAGTACGACCATCAGTATCGCCAGTTAGTCCAGCAATTTTACCCATACTAAGGAATCTTGCTTGTTCAACTGTTCCGCCCTGTTGAACAAACTTAGTAGCTGCTCCACCAGTTGTTGATCCCTCACCGATAAGTCCAAAGTCAGTTGCAGCGCGAGAACCCATAGACATTTTTGTAATCTGTCCAGCAGTTAAGCGAAGTCCATCTATTACATTTGTACCAAGCATATATGCCTCATAAAAGTTTGGCATAAGTGATACTTGAATCTTTGTAAGTGGAGTATCAAGAGTTTGTCTTCCAAGCTTTGCATCAAAATACTCATGTTTATATGAAACATAAAGCTCACCCATTAAAGCTTTTGATTTTCCATCTTTATCTACAACTAATCCCCCAGCAGCTTTTCCACCATCATCTGGAGTCCAGTCTGTTAAGCCACCATCACCATTAACGTACATACCAACACCTACTTTTAGGTTGTCTACTATAGTATCTGGTGTTTCATATTTTAACTTTACCAAATAGCCGCCACCATCATTTGGAGCCCAGCCATTCTTTTTATCATCAATAACATAGATACCTTTTAACATAAAGTCTAAAGTTCCGCCCTTATAACCATTTACGTCAATATCTGCCCCATGAAGCATTGCACTTCCTGCTAGAGCTGCTGCTAGCGAGAGTTTTATAGCTTTTTTCATCTATAAGCCTTTTTGTTAATTTTATTCTGTAGCTTAAACAGTATCATAAAAATAAAATATGTTCAAACTACATGTTTGTAGTATAAGTAAACAATATAAATTAGATGTTAATTTTTTGTTAATGAATTGTTAACAGAGTCATCTTTGAGATTAATACTAAAACAGTTAAGAGAGTTGTTATACTCATGTGAGAGGGAGTACTCATGTTTTTCTAAAATATAATTCACTATATATAATCCAAGCCCAAAGCTATCACTTATATTTGAATCACATTTTGTAAAAGGTTGAGTATAGTACTCTAAAGGAGACTCTAACGTATTACCTTTACTATAAAAATTTATACTGTTATCTTGAAATTTTATATATACGTTTGAGTCGCTAGAGTATTTAATCCCATTGTCAATGAGGTTTTTAAATACTATGCTCATTAGCTCAAAATCAGCCTCTATTGTTTTATTTTCTAAGTTGTTATCTATACTTCCTATCTCTAAAAATAACAAATCAACAGCATTATCTAAAATATCGCTCAAGCGGTAACTCTTTTTATCTATATAACAATCACAAGCTGTTATATTTTCAATCTGCACTATCTCTTTTGTCAGCAGATTAAGTCTCAAAAAAACATTGCTTAAAATATCTTTTGTGCGAGAATCCTCTAAAAACTCTAAAGAGAGTCTTCCTTTTGTTATTGGCGTTTTTAGCTCATGCGTTATATTTCTTATAAAAATAGCTCTTGAGTTTATCATAGCCTTTATCTTTTTTACCGCTTTATCAAACTCATTTGATACCTCTGCAATCTCATCTTTGCCACTTGAGAGTAAATCTATATCCATATCCCCTTCTCCAAAGCGTCGAATCTGTATTTGAAGATGTTTTAGCGGATATATACTTATTGCAATTGAGAGAAAAAGCGTAAATAAAATTAAAATGAAAGCTACATACAACCACCACATATAGTAAACATCTATAGGCTTTGTATCTAAATCTTTTAAAATCATACTCCCAGTACTTTGGGGTGTAATCATATATCTATAATTATCTTTTTCATATAGATCAAAATTTTGCATACCACAAGAGATGGTCTCAAATTTTTCACCTCTTATAATATCTTCATGGATTGCT
Organism: Sulfurimonas sp.; assembly: GCF_028694895.1. Lineage (GTDB taxonomy): Bacteria > Campylobacterota > Campylobacteria > Campylobacterales > Sulfurimonadaceae > Sulfurimonas. The sequence goes on from NZ_JAQVKA010000014.1 coordinate 20,825, forward strand.
TTATCTAAGATTATCTCTATATTTTCTTTTTTTAGGTTTTGTAAAAACTGCTCTTTAGTCTCTTTTCCAATATGCCAAAGCATTACATACTTTGCAACTTGATGATAGTGGACTTTTAAATTTTCTTTGATTGATATAAATTCATACTCAAACATCATCTTAAAAAGAAATGTCATTGCAAAAAATGCAACTAAAAAGAAAAGGCTTATTTTTAAAATTATTGAATTTTTATTCAACTCTTCATCCTATATCCTATCCCACGGATAGACTCTATATATGTAGGAGTTCTTGGGTTATCAAGAAGTTTAGCTCGTAACCTACTTACAATAACATCAATACTTCTCTCATCGCTCTCCCAGTTTAAGCCCTCAACCGCATCTAAGATAGTTCCACGGCTAAGTACTATCCCTCTTTGGTTGATAAAAAGTGCTAGCAGCCCATATTCAGCCACTGTTAAATCTAGAGCGTTATCTTTATGGTAAATAATCATCTTAGATGTATCGATTTTAAAATCTCCAAAGAGCTCTTCTTTTGATAATTGTGGATTAGTTTTTTTGCGTCTTAACATGGCATGAATTCTAGCAACCAGCTCTCTTGGGTCATAAGGTTTTGGCAGATAATCATCTGCTCCTTTTTCAAGGCCGAGAACTTTATCGCTTATTTCATCCCTTGCGGAGGAGATAATTATAGGCGTATCAAAAGAGGCAGATATCTTCTCACAAAGGAAAAGACCATCCATTTTTGGGAGTGTTAAATCAAGGATTATAAGATCATAATTATTATTTTTAAGGTGCTCTATTACTATAGTGGGATCAGAGATTATATTAACTTTTATCCCACAGTTGATAAGATAATCAGAAGTTAGCTCTGCTAATATCTCATCATCTTCAACCATTAAAACAGTAATATTTTCTTGTGCCACTTATGCCACCTTGCTCTATATATTTGTTTTACAGAGCAATTCTACACAAACTATGAGTATACTTACCTAAAAATCAAACTTTTCTGATTTTAAAACTCTAAACTTCGTAAACTCTTTGTTTGCTTCAAGGCCTAATTTTTTAGCGCCCTCTTCTGTTATCCTTTGAACTCCAAGAGTAAGTGTTAACTTGTCACCTGCTTTAAGCACAGTTGAGAAAGGAACCTCTTTTTTTGCATATATAAGAGTATCTTTTAAAAGAGAGTTGGCACTCCATGGCATAACTTCTTTACCATCTTTTGCTAAGAGTCTCTCAAATACAAAAGGCTCTAGGGTAATAATTTTGCCATCTCTTAAAATCGTAGCTTTAAGACTTCCAGCACGCAAAGCTTGGCCAAAGAGTGCATGGTTTGATTTGTTTGTAATTAAGACATCAAAACCTTGAGCTTTTTTTGTAACTTTAAAATCTATATACTCACCCATCTTATCGTTCATGTGGTATATACCCGCGATTCCATGAAATGCGTGAGTTTTTGTCTCATTTATACTTACTTTAGAGCCAACTACTTGAGGCATATGGCATGTAACACAGCTGTTTTCATCTTTTTCATTAATTACTGCATCTAGCATTGTGATATCAAAACTATGCTCATTGTTTACATGAGAGTGGCAACCCATACATACATTACCGCTGTAAAAGTTCTCATTATCATAGTTTATTTTGTGAAAAGGAGAGCTTTTTGGCTCTTTTACAAGTCCAAACCAAGATTTCTCAGTTTTAAAAGAGACATTTCCTTTTTTGCCTTTTTCTGCAGTATAAAACTCTCTATGCTTATCTGATAAAATATTAGTGTTAGACTCTTCACCCTCTTCTACCTCTTTTATATTATGACAATATACACATGAAATAGGCTCTTGAACTTGAGTTTCATTTCTTGTAAGTATTCCCTGCTTTAGAGATTTTTCATCGCCTGGAGAGTGGCATTTTGCACATGATGCATAACCTTTTTCATCTTTTGGATGAGCATCCCACATCGCTGCATGTATAGGATTGTTATATACTGAAGCATTTCTATGAGAAGATTGATAATACTCCTCAAATATAATAGGGTGACATTTTTGACAGACCTTACTCTCATTTGCAAATAAAACAGTTGCAAAAAAAGATATAAGAAAAGGTAAAACAAGAAAGCGCATGACTAACTCCATTATGAATTTCATGTATTCTAACGAAGCTAGCAAAAAGATTTATTGATATGTGCCAGAAAAAGCCATTTTAGGCTAAAAATACTGAGAAAGGGTCTCTTTATCTATATATTTTTTCTTAATATTTATAATTCCATTGTCTTTAAAGAATTTAAGTATTCTAGATAGTGTCTCAGGTGAAACACCAAGGACTTCAGCAATTTCAATATTTTTTGTCTCAAAAAAATTATCACTATGACTATATATATATTTAGCTACTCTCTCTTTTGAATCAAGCACTAAGTTTGTAGAGATGATATTTTCAAGATTTTTAATCTTTTTTATAAGAGATGTTTGAATATTAAACGATAGGTTTGGATTTAAGAAGATAACTTCTTTAAGTTTTTCAAAATCTATCTTTAAAAATTCTACATCACTATATGCCTTAGCAGTTGCGGGATATGGTATGTTTTCAAAGTTTGCCACCTCTCCTATAAGTTCATTTTCATGAAAATACTTAAGCACAATCTCTTTATGGCTTGATGATGTTTTATAGAGTTTGATTACACCTTTGACTAAGAGATAGAGATATTTTGGCTCATCTCCCTCATAAAATACAATGTTGTCTTTACTTACCTTATGTAAAGTAGTAAAGCTTTCTATTTTTTTTATAGTATCTTCATCTATATTTTGAAAAAGAACTGTATTTGTTAGATGTATTCTCATTTTATTTTTTTAATAACCTCATCATAAGTTAGAATTTCTGCACCATCTTTAATAGACTCTTTTGTACTATAAGCACTAAAGCCAAAAGCCATTGGTGTTACGTTGTCTGGTGTATAAAATGCACTTTTTGCATCAATCCACTCACCGCTATTAACATCTGTTACCCAAATCTTAGCGCTATCTTTAAAATCTATATTTTCTTCATCAAACCATAGAACCATACACCCAATATCATCAAATTTATAGACTTTGTTTGTAGTTGGATGTCGCAGTTGTACACTATTTTTTCTATCACTAAGTACCATGACGCATCTATCGCACATGTCTCTATCCCAATGTACCTTTGCCGGTCCATCCTTAGGAGTGTCTTGACACCCTAAAAAAAGAGTCATAGTTACTAAAGAGATTAACTTTTTAATCTTAAACATTATAAATCCTTATAAAAAAACACCGTTTTTCAAGTAATAATTTAATACAAATAATGTCAACAATATAACATAAAGAGAGTTAAACAGAAGTGATATGTTATAGCTACTCTTACTCTGCTTCACAAAACTAACAACTAAGCCATAAAAGGTACCCATAAAGAGGAAAAAATACAGAAAATAGCCTACATAGTAGTAGTCACTCTGTAAAAAACAAAATGGGCAGTGATGAGATGGAAGTTCATATATGTAAGTGCCAAAGAAGAGTATGAGTGAGATAAGTGAAACTGGTATAAAGAGCACATTTAAGGCACTAAAGATATATCTATTTTTTAAAAAGAAAAACAAAACTATAAGAAGATAATTTGTATAAAAAACCATAAGCAGAAGTGAGTTGTCTATCTTAAAGAGTGTTGAGAGCGCAGAGGTTGAAGAGCTTGAGTATATACTTCCACAACAACTAACCATCTTATCTATCTCTATATCTTTAAACATCATAAAATCAAGACCAAGCTCTAGCATCAAAAGAAAAAAGAGCACTATAAAAAGCCCAAACTTATATTTAGTATATGGTTGATTTTTATCGCTTACATCTATAGTGTGAATTCTAAGCCAATATGCAAAGAGGTATATGTTTATAATCTTAAGAACTATTAAGTACATTCCGCTTTGTGTTGCGTCAACTACTCCCGCAGCGCACATAGCACCTGTTATGACGTTTGAGATTTTATCAAGGGTAAAGATAAAAAAGATAAAGAGCGGAACTTTTATAGCAAAGATATATTTGATAATAGTTGCGGCTAAGAAACTCTCTTTTTCAAGCTTATACTGCGTGGTTGATGTTGAGTTTGCATCCCATTTTAAAAAGATTCTAAAGCTTAGCACAAATGCCACTACTGCAAAGATAGCAAAAATAATATTTAGTATTAGTATGGTTAAAACTTCTGGGCTAAGAAGCATTAGATAATCTTTCCTTGATAAATCTCTATCTCTACATCAACTATGTCTAAATCAAAAAAGAGTGGGTCATGTGTAGCTATTATGATGGTTTTACCCTCTTCTTTTAATTCTTTGATTATCTCTATAAAAGAGAGTGAGAGCTTCTCATCAAGGTTTGCTGTTGGCTCATCTGCTAAGATGATTTTAGGGTTGTTTACATTTGCTCTTGCAATCGCCACTCTTTGCTGCTCTCCACCTGAGAGATTTTTTACAAGTTGCTTTGATTTATGCTCAATACTAAACATACGAAGAACTCTTTGTAGTTTTGCTTGTATCTCATCTTCACTTAGGTTCATAGGAACTAGAGGCAGTATTATGTTCTCTTCTACACTAAGTGTTGGGATAAGGTTGTATTTTTGAAAGATAAATCCTATGTAATGGCGTCTATACTCAGATGCAAAGTTATCTGGAAGCTTTGAGGCCCTTTCTTGCTCAACTAAAACCTCTCCGCTTGTAGGCTTACTAAGAGCTGCTATAAGAGAGAGTATCGTACTCTTTCCACTTCCACTTGAGCCTCTAAGAACAACTACCTGACCCTCTTTTATCTCAAGGTTGATTTTATCGAGCGCTACAACACTCTCGTTCTCATTTACTTCGTACTTTTTCACTACATTTATCAAACTTATCATCAGCGTATAACCTCATCTGCTTCAAGTGTAGCACTTCTCCATGATGGGATGATGATAGCTGCTATATATATTGGCACACTTAGGAAAAATATAAGTGCCAATGTCTGAATATCAAAAACAAAAGGTAGTGTAAATGATGTTTTTAGTTGAGAATAACCTATGAAGATATTTTGCAAAAGTGGCGCTTTTAGTATATATACAAAAGTAAATGCGAGCGTTATACCAAAGAGATAAGAAAAGATTGAGACAATGAAGCCCTCATAAAACTTCTCTCTTAAAACATCATCAACTCTCCATCCAACGGCTTTTAGTATCCCTATCTCTCTTTTTTGCTCACTGCTGAGTCCACTTACTCTGTCATAGATGATGATAAAAAATGTAAAGAGCGAGACACTAAAGAGTGCTAAGAAAATACCACTTTTATAATCAAAGATATTTTGATAGCTGATTTTTAGATCATCTTTAGTGATTACTCTTGTATCTGGATAGAGTAGCTTTATCTTTGATGCCACAGTTGCCACTTCGTTTAAGTTTGCAACACGCACTACTATGTCAGTAGCTTTTTGCGCAGAGATATCAAAAATCTCTCTTGCACTCTCTTTACTCATAACGATAACATCATTTGATTCAAGCTCACTCTGGGCTTTAAATGTAGCACTTATATCTACTCTCATAAGGGAACCATCTGGCTTTATAAAGTTAAAATACTCTTTGTAGTAGTTTTTATCCATAACTTTTCTTACGCCCTCGCCTACTATCATGGAAGGTTTTGTAAAATCTAGTTTTGAAGCAACATCTACAAATGATTTTTTATACTGCTCTTCATACTCATCAATTCCAACAAGAGAAAAATTTACACCAGCATTTTCAAAGTAGTAGTATCCCCAAACTCTTGGCATCGCGCTACTAACACCATGAATATCTAAAATCTCATCAATTACACTAACATCAATATCATAATGACGACCAGCCTTGATTTTTTGCACCGTTATCTCAGGGAGTGCCTCAAGTGTCTGCTCTAACTCATACTTTATGGAGTTTGTTATAAAAAAGAGTGAAGAGAGTAAAAATACCAACATTGTGAAGACTGAAGAGATAAAAATAGTTTTATACTTTTGGCGAAGCAGAGAGTTTATCGCATACTCTACTATATAAAAGTTTATTTTATTTCGCATCATTTGCCTTATATACGTAAGTTGAGGCAAAATACTCTCTAAGCGAAGCGTCATCTTTGTATATAGAGAAGAAATCACTCAGACTTCTATGTCTTATATAAGAAGCTTCTGTAGAAATTGCCAAATCAGGAAGAAGTAGAGTGCTTACAAACTCTCTTTTTATCCTCAAAGAGTCCTCATCCAAACTTTTAGTTTTGTAAAGATAGAGAACTTCAAAAGATAAAAGTGCCACTACAAAAAAAAGAGTGTAGAGTAAAAACGTGCTTTTTTTATTCATCTAACTTGTTTATCTCTGAAGCTGTTATATCTTTAAACCCAAGTACTTTATGCCCTTTATGATCCATGTTAAAAGCTTTTGCCTCTTTTTGCGTGCTAAATGGGATAAGCTCTTTACCCATAGGACCATAAACATCACTTCCTACAACATAATAAGCACTAGAAGCGTCTATAGCTTTTTGTGAGTAGTAGTCTGTTACCAACATCTTAGTAATGCCCTCTTTGTTATCAAAATAGTACTTCATCATATCTTTTACACCATCAAATGAGTGATGTTTGTCTTTGTAAAAAATCTGTGTTGCCCATTTTGGATATTTATAGATAAACATACCACATATTGGGCATCTTTCATCTTTTGTTACTTGGATAGTATCTGCTCTTTTACCACTCGCTTCAAATCTTTTTACTTCCCAGATATATAAAGAGAGTGCTTGAAGTTCATTCTCACTAAGCTCTGCACAAAGTTTTTTATCACTCAAATCTGCTTTTAGTTCATTTAGCTGTACATAGTTGTTGGCATCTAAATCTTTTTTGCAGTTTTTATCATATATCTTTTTACCCATAGGATATACTTGTTTCTCTTTTTTATTTTGAACCATCTCTATATCTGAGTCAAGTGACTCTTTAGCCATCTTTAGGGCTTCTTCAAAGCTAACTACTTCTCCACCATTTTCAATGTTAAAGTCTTCAGCGTCCTCTTTTTGTGCAAAGCCAAGTTTACTAACTCTACTCATAGTCCCTTTTATATCTGAGCCTACAACATAGTGAGCATCTTTTGCAAAGATTAGTTTTTGAGACACCACGTCAACAACTTTCACATCTTTCGTGTCTATCTTGTGCTCTTGCATATCAACTGCTAAACATCTAAGTGAGCAGTACTGTTTATCTATATGGTTTACTTTTGCTGCGTGAGAGGTCTTATAAAAACTCTCTAGCTTCATACCACATACAGGGCACCACTCTTTTTGTGAGCCACTCTGGATTAGTTCTGGTTTTATTGTTGCAGCTTTGATAAAGCCATCTGCAGCTAAATTTTGAGTTGTAAAAAGAAGAAGAAAAGAGAGAGCAAGGAGAAGTTTTTTTAGCATGTAGCCTCTTTATAATGACGTTTATAGAGGCTATTTTATCCTAAGAAGCATTAATCTTCTGACAAAGAGTATAACTATAGCTATAGCTAAAATCTTAAAATCAAGCTCACTTGCTATGTGTAGATTTACAAAAGTATCACTTAGCGTTGCTTCTTCACCAAGTTTTTGCATTGAGATAATTTTTGGAGCATACACACCACTAAACATAAGTGCAGAAAAAACAGTAGTTACTGAACTACCAAAGATTATTGCGTCTCTTTGTCCCTTTTTATACATAACTATCTCATATATGGTTATAAAAAAAGCAACTATATATATCCAGTAACTAAAACGGCTAAATATCTCAGCCATAATAATTCCCTCGTTATATTTGCCAAGCGAAATGCCAAACAAAATATAATCCGTATTAAAAACGACTGGAGCTACAAAAGCACCTAAGACAATAACAGCTCCAAAAGTTGCGGCTAAAAGGAGCAGATAACTAAAATCTATGTAAATATTTTTTCTCAAAAGTTATAACCTCAGCGTAAAGCCTCTGTCAAAATCACTATAATCTTTATAAAAGTTTAATGATTCAAGAGGTCTATTGTTTAAATAACTTCGTATTTTATCTTTTTGGTCATAACCCATCTCACAGCTAAATAAGTTAATTTTAGCCTTTAAGACTCCATCAAGAAGCTCTTTTATAATCTCATCTCCAATATTGCCACCAAAGAGCGCATTTTGTGGCTCATAAGAGAGGTTTGACTCAATGGAAGCATCATTTGCTATATATGGCGGATTTGAGACAAGATAGTCTATTTTCTCTGCTATAGGCTCTAGTAGTGAACCGTGGCGCAACTCAATCCTATGCTCAAGAGAGAATTTTTCTATGTTTTTTCTTGCAACACTAAGGGCAACTTCAGATATATCTACTGCTATAAACTTTGCATTTGGCAGAGACTTTGCAAGCATTATTGAGATAATTCCACTTCCAACACCAACCTCAACAATAGTGAGTTTTGCATTTTTATCTTCTATATTTTTTAAAACCTCATCTATGAGAAGCTCTGTTTCAGGTCTGGGAATAAGCGCGCCGCTATCTATATAGAACTCCTCGCTATAAAAGCTAACACGTCCAAGTATATACTCAAGTGGCTCATTTTTAGCGCGTCTATGTGCCATCTCTAAAAGTTTTTCTATATCTTTTACTTCCTCGTCTTGATTCATTAAAAGCCATAACTCATCAACACCTAAATGGTGCATCAAAAGAAGTTGAGCCTCACGCGAGGCTCTTGGGATACTCTCTTTAAGCCTCCCAGTTAGCTCTTTTAAAACATCTTTTACTATATGTCTGCTTGACATGCCGATCCTAGTGCGCTTGTATCTATATCTCCAAGAGAGACTCCTAGCACTTTTAATCTCTCTAAAACTGGAGGATGCGTGTAGTGAAAAAAGATATATAGAGGATGAGAGAGCGGAAAGCTTTTGTTCTCACTCACAAGTTTTTTCAACGCATTTGCAAGTTCTATCTCTCCGCCTGCTCCGCCTAACTCACTCCCTACTCTATCTGCTTCGTACTCATTGTGTCTGCTTACAATTCCCATGATAGGCATCATCAAAAAGCCCAAAACTGGCATAAAAAGCAGAAGTAATATCATGATCGAATATGGAGCTTGTGAGATTCCAAGTTCTGTATAGAGTGATGATGGAAGGTTTCCAAAAATTGCAAACATACCAAAGAGCATTGCACCTACAAGGCCAATATTTTTATATATATCTCCATGTGAGAAGTGTCCAAGCTCATGTCCAAGAACTGCCAAAAGCTCTCTTGTGCTTAGTTTTTCTAAAAGTGTATCAAACAAAACTACACGCTTTGCTTTTCCAAAACCACCAAAATAGGCATTAAGTCTTGCATCTCTCTTACTTGCATCACTGATGAAAATACCAGAGCTTACAAATCCTGTTTTTTCCATAAGCTCTTTTATCTCTGTATCTAACTCATCGTTTTTTAGTGGAGTAAGCTTATCAAAAAACATCGCTCTAAAAGTTGGATAGAGCATATTTATAAGGATTACAACGCCAAAGATAAATGCAAAACTCCATAACCACCAAAGAGAAAGGTTTGAGATGATTGCATAAATACCCCAGATAACAAGTGAGCCAAAGATAAGAGTCATAACAAATGAGATAAGCGTGTCTTTTAACCATTGCGCTATGCTTGATTTATTAAAACCAAACTTCTTATCTAACACAAACTTCTCATAGTAGCCAAAAGGAATAGAAGTAATAGAGCCAATAAGTAAGAAGCCCATAACAATGGCAATATTTAAAAAAGCTTCATTTTCAAAATAGATATTTTGCTCTAAAAACTTGACTCCAAAACTAATCCAAAAGAGAAAAAACAGATAATCGATAAAGGTTGTAGCTATACTCATCTTCTCTTTTGCGATAGTGTAATTGCCCGCTTTTATAAAGTCATTATCACTTAAGAGTATCGCTTTGCCTCTCTTTGCTTGGCCTACATAACCTATTTGCATAACACTTGTGTATATAGTAATTAGAATGAAAAGTGTATAGATTCCAACGATGCTCATTAACATATAGCTGCCTTTAATTTTTTTGAGATTTTATCATTCATGCACATCAAATATCCTTTAACAGATTTTTAGATACAATTTTTAAAACTTAAAAAGAGATGTTTATGAGTATATTTAAAGATAAAAAAGTCGCCCTAGCGCTTGGCGGGGGCTCTGTTTTGGGTGGCGTACATGTAGGTGTACTAAAAGCCCTTGAAGAGTATGATATAGAGATAACATCTATCAGTGGTACGAGCGCTGGTGGAATCGTAGCCTCTCTTTATGCTTTTGGAAAAAGCGTAAAAGTGATAGAGCAGATAGTCTTAGGCTTTGAATGGAAAAATCTTGTAACGCTCACCCTTTCAAAATACGCTATTTTATCAAACCAAAAAATAGGTGAGATGATAATAGAGAACATCGGAAATACAAAGAT
>NZ_JAQVKA010000075.1 GCF_028694895.1 Sulfurimonas sp.
CTGTACGCTATATACTTGATTCTCATGTACAAAATCTCTTATATGCAAATCAAATAAGCAAAGTAGCAAAAGAGCTCTTTGATCTAAGTGCAGAAACTCTCAAGATAGATAAAAAATACCGTTATGAACTCTCAATAGCCTCGAAGTTATGTATGAGCGGAAATAGTATTCATTTTTATTCTAGCAACAAACATAGTTACGAACTTATACAAGATGCCTTAGAGTTTGGGTTTACTCATGAGCAGATTACTCTTATAGCTACACTTGCAAGATTTTCAAAAAGAAAACTTCCTTCTTCTTCGCATATTGAGAGACTTGGCTCTCTTTTACCTGATGAAGGACAATTGAATGCTCTTAGCTACCTTCTATCATTAAGTGTCGCACTTCTAAGCCATATGCCAAGAAATATAGATTTTAAACTAAGTTTTAAAGACAATACTATAGAAGTTGAGTCAAAAAATAGCTTGTATTTAGCAAGAGAGAGTGTGGAGAAGTTAGAGCCACTAAAAAATAGCTCTTTGCAGGTAAAATTTTTATAAATCTTTTTTAAAAAATTCTATTTAATACAGAGATTCTTAGAATCTCTGTCCCATAGTAAATTCAAACACTGAAGTTTTATCACCCTCTTTATCGCCTATAGGTTTTGAGAACATCAACTGAATTGGTCCAACTGGAGAGAACCACTCAAGACCTGCTCCAAAACCGCCTCTTGAGAGATCTTCAACAAGATAATCACCATTACTCTTCTCAGTTGTTCCGATGTATCCCCAGTCAAGATAGGTAACAAGGCGCATCTTTGCTTTTGGAACAAGAGGAAAACTTAGCTCAAAACTGTTTGTAGCACTATACTCTCCTCCGTATCTTCTTATACCATCAGATGCGTTGGGATCTATTTTTGTAGTTGGTGATAGTGAGTAAGACTCATATCCTCTAACGCTTCCTATACCACCCATATAAAACTTCTCGGCAATTGGTAAAAAGCCGTCATCTTTTACATAACTTATCTTAGCTTTATATCTTGAAATAAGGTCAAAGCCAACATACTCTTCAAGGCCTTTATAAGCACCAAAAGTTGTTCTTGTTTTCATAAATTTTGCTTCACCGCCAACACCTGCCTGCTCAACACTTTGTGAGAGCATAACACCTTTTCTAGGAAGGTAAAAGTCATCTGTATCATCGTACTTTGCACTAACTACAACAGAACTTTTTGTATAGTCTTGAAACATATAATCATTAAGGTAAGTTAAGTTTGCATCTTCTTCAATATCATACTTATTTTTAGAGTAGTTATAGCCCAAATGACCACTAATATATCTTGTAAATCTATACCCCAAACCAGTAGTTAATCCATCAGACATAACAGTATAGTCTTCATACTCAAAGCTAGATGTATAAAGCGAGAAGTTACCGCTAAAGTCACTATCATTTAATCTTGGGTTTGAGATAGAAAAAGAGTAGTTAGATGAGAGTGAAGAGCGCTCAGCCTTTACTCCAACATCAATTCCAGAACCCCAAACGTTTCTATCATCAACAGCGACACTAACTAAAAGTCCGCCGTAGCTTCCATAACCACCACCCAACTGAATATTTCCAGTAGGAGCCTCTTTTACTTTAACAACCAAATCCATAGTTTTGTTATCAACTCTTTTTTCTTCAATAGTATTTCCATCAAAAAAGCCCAAACGTCCAAGTGCATTTCTTGAGTCTGAGAGGTCTGTTAGAGAGTACATATCTCCAGGTCCTAGATATAGCTCTCTTCTTATGATTCTATCAAGTGTTCTGCTGTTTCCTGAGATAACAACATTTCTAATCTTTACTTTATCTCCAGGAGAGACTTTAAATACAACTTCTACTTCTCTTTTGTCTTTATCTTTTTTCAAGTCTGGCACAACTTGAACAAATGCATAACTAAGGTCGGCTATAAGTGTTTTAATTTTTTGAGAGTCATTACGAAAAGTCTCTATGTTAAATACTTCGCCAACTTTTAAATTTAATAGTTCTTCTATCTTAGCGTTATCTATAACTTCTTTATCTTGCTCAATAGTAATTGCACTAATCGAGTAAACTTCACCCTCTTTTATCTGATAACTCATATCTGCTTTGTAGTTATCAAAGTTTACTCTTACAAATGGTTCTTTGATTTCTGCATCTAAATAACCATGCTGCATATAATAATCACGGATACGAAGTGGGTCGTAAGCTAAATCAGCTACTTTCATCTTTCCGTCATTTCTACCCCAGAACCAGCCCATAAACTGTCTCTCTTTGTTAGCAATCATGCTATCAAACTCTTCACTATCTAGTCCTTCAACTCCACTATACAGCAACTCATCTATGATAATCTCTTCACCCTCGTTTACTAAGAAAGTTACTTTATAGCTTCCATTATCTAAAAGCTCTTTGGAAATCTCTACAACACTGTCTATCTTTGCTTCTTGATTGATTGCTTCAATGATTCTTTTCTTTGCAGCTTCTATCTTCTTCTCATCATAAAGTGCACCAGTTTTAATCTGGATTACACTATCAATGATGTCAGAATCATTCTCTTTCCAACCTTTTAACTCAATCTTTGAGATAAGTGGTTTCTCTTTAAAGTGAAAGGTGAGTGTTCCATCTTTATCAAAATCAACCCAAATATCTTCAAAATATCCCTGTTTATGGTAAGCCTTAATCGACTCATCAATCATATTACTATTGATGTCATCACCAACTTCAAACTTTAACATTCTTAGTGCTACTGTTTCTGATATCTGAACCATACCGTCATATTTAATTGTTTTGATTGTTTGTGCGAAAGAGTTTATCGCGAAGAGTGTTAGAACTATTGCTAAGAATATTCTCATTGATTTTCCAAATTATAAAATAAGAGAAGATTCTACCTTTTATGAGGTTAATGTTAAGTAAATCTTGTATAATTTGGCAAATAAAAAAGAAGAAATAGTATGAATATAGCAATAGTAGGCTTAGGACTTATGGGTGGATCACTCGCTAAGAGCCTAAAAAACATAGACTTTATAGAGAGTATTGTGGGGAGTGATCACAATATAAATCATCAGAAAGAGGCATTAGAGCTTGGTCTTGTTGATAAAATAGTAGATTTTGATGAAGTTAAAAATTATGATGTTATTTTTTTAGCGATACCTGTTGATGGAGTTATAGCAGCGCTTAAAAATCTCTCTGGGGTAAGTGCAGATACAACTATCATTGATTTAGGAAGTACAAAAGCAAAGATTATAGACTCGATATCTCAAGATATAAGAGCAAACTTTGTAGCAGCGCATCCGATGACTGGAACGGAAAACTTTGGTCCAAAAGCAGCAATTGACAACTTATATAATGGACAAGTTGTAGTTTTATGTGATATAGAAAACAGCGGTGACGCTCAGGCAAACAGAGCAAAAAAGATATTTAAGGCTCTTGGTATGAGCATGCACTTTATGCCAGCACATCAGCATGACCGTCATGCGGCTTTTATATCTCATATGCCTCATGCTATCTCATACTCCCTTGCAAATACTGTTATGAATCAAGAGAACAAACGCAATATTTTAGCCCTTGCAGCGGGTGGATTTCGCTCTATGAGTCGTCTTGCTAAGAGTTCTGCAAATATGTGGGAAGATATTTTTAGACAAAACAAAACAAATCTGCTCGAAGCTATAGAGCTTTTTGAGCATGAGTTAAGTATTTTAAAAGAACATATAAAAAATGATGAGTGGGATGAAGTTCATAAAAACATAGAGTCTGGAAACAGACTTCATGATATTTTAGACTAGTCTATCTTCAACCGCTTAAGAAGTTCTCTTAGAGCTTTTTTATCTATCTCTACACTTTTATCTGTGTAGATATTTTGTTCTAACGCCTCAATCATCTCTTTTACCTCTTCATCCTCTTTATACGGAAGCAGTTTTGCCAGAAGAGTTCTTGGCTCTTTTATAGAACTTTTTTTAACTCGTTTAAATTTTAAAAATGGTTTTAAGAGCATCAAGATTACACCTAAGAAAACTCCTGCAAAAAAAGCCATAAACAGATAAACTTTATCATAAGCATCGCCATAAATCACTTCAGGATTTTTAGTGATTTGTTTCTCATCTGTTTTAATGATTAACTCCTCTTTAGGCTTTGCATTTATTATTTTTATATGTACCTCTTTTGTAGATATGCTCTTTATCTCTTTAGTTTTTATATCAAAGTATTTAATCTCAAATGGTGGTATTATAAAATCATTCTGCGCTACAAAAGCTATTTTTTGTGAGAGTTTAGCGCCTTCGATCGTAGCTTTTTCTTCAAAAACTCCAACTGCGTCTATATATGGTTTAAAGCTTTTTATATCTTCAAGATTTCCATCTCCACTAACCTCTACAACTGCATTTAAAGCTTCATTAGCATTTACTTCATCTTTTTCAAGTAAGAGATTGATTTTAAAATCTCCTACTAACGTAACTCCCTCTGGGAGTGGTTTTACGTTAAAAGAGAGCTCGTTTGAGAAATAATTTTTCCATTTAATAGTTGGCATAAAGCCACCCCAGCTATCAAGCTTGTTATCTCTTGAAGCTATTTGCATCTGAGCTCTTGAGATTTTTAACTCTCCTACTCTTTGAGGGAGCAGTGTATAAACTATTGTTGTAGTTGTATAGTTATCATCTTGCGTCTTTTGTGGTGTTGACTCACCTCTTATCCAAAAACCTTTTAGCTCTGGTGGTGTAAATTTACTATCAAGTGCAGGTGCGCCATTTCTTTGTTTAAATGCTAAGGTTAATTCAAGCGTTTCTCCAACATAAAGCTCCTCTTTGTTGCTACTAAGTGTAAGCATGAAGTTTGCATCTTTAGTCTGGCTTGGAGCTTTTACTTCTATATCTATCGCTTGGGAGTGTTCTACCTTGCCATCAATTTCTAATTCAATAGGCTCTATTTTACAGCTCATTTCAGGTGAAAACTTATAACTTAGTGTATAGCTCTTGCTCATCGCTCCATTAATAATCTGCATATTTGTTTGAGAAGAGGTAGATATAACATCGCTATTACAGAGCCTTGTGATATCTGGTTTTTTAATCTTCTGGCCTGAAATATCCAAAGAGTATGTAACAATATCTCCAAGCTCAACACTTTTTGTATCTACTCGAGCAGTCAGTGAGGCAAATAATTGGTACACAGTTATAAAAAATAGTAGCGCGATTTTTGTAATAGTTTTCAAATTATCTTCCTTAAAATAAGTTCTACCAAGGTTTTTCATCCTTAGATATTTTTTTCTCATCATCACTTAGTCTATAGAGATAACTGCTTGAGTTTTGCTTTAGATGGTTTATCCACTTTTTCTCTTCTGCATCACTCATTGTGTCCTCTTTTTTATCACTTGCTTGGGCACTTTTTTCTTGCTTAGTATC
The DNA here is from genome assembly GCF_028694895.1 of Sulfurimonas sp. GTDB lineage: Bacteria > Campylobacterota > Campylobacteria > Campylobacterales > Sulfurimonadaceae > Sulfurimonas. Next base: position 5,382 of record NZ_JAQVKA010000075.1, read on the forward strand.
TTTTTTATCATCTTTACTCTCACTCGTTTTAGCCTCTTTTTCTTTTTGCTCTTTGGCCTTTTTATCATCTTCTTTTTGTTCTTTATCCGAAGCGTTCTCTTTGTTTGAAGACTCTTTATTATCTTTTTTTTCTTCTTTGTTTTGTTCGTTGTTTTTATCTTTTTGATCGTTGTTTTGTTTTTGTTTATCCTCTTTATCTTTATCGTCTTGTTTATTTTGCTCTTTATCTTGTTCTTTTTTCTGCTCTTGCTCTTTTAAAAACTTCTCAACTTCATCAAGATTTTCTTTTGTCTCTTTATCATCTTCTATCTTTAGAGACTCTTTATATGCTTCTACTGCCTTTTGTAAATCACCATCTTTTGCATAAGCATTTCCAAGGTTTGAGAGGTTTTTTGCTCTCTTTGATTCATCCTCAAAAGTAGCCTTCTTATAGGCCTCTATCGCCTCTTTATACTTTTTTTCTTTGTAGTATGCGTTAGCGCTGTTGTAGTAACTCTGAGGATTTTTACTCATCTTTGCATGCTCATCATAAAGTTTTGCAGACTCTTCATAGTTGCCACTCTCATAAGCCTCTTTCGCCTTTTTTAGGTCCATAAAATCCAACATACCTGCTCTGGCTTCTTGGGATGAAAAAAGAGCCAAGATAAGTAAAACACCTAAATGAGAGCTACCTCTTTTACCAATAGAGCTCATAGCGATAAGAAGCAGAAGAAGTGCGATAGAGAGTGGATAGTAAAAGAGCGGTTTGCTCTTTTGCACCTCTTGGCTTTTTAACTCTTTTTTCTCTCCCACTCGCCCTATCTCTTGAATCATTCTCTTTATATCTTCTTGTGAAGTAGTTGCTTCTATATACACTCCGCCAGTTTTTGTAGCGAGAGTTGCTATGTTTTCATTTAGTTTTGAGATGATTATCTCATCATTGTATTTTATAAAAGTTCCATCATCTCTTTTTATAGGAGCGCCTTGTTTTGTGGCTATACCTAAGATAAAGACTGTGATACCACTCTTTTTTGCCAAAGCAATCTCAGAAGAAAAATCACTCTTATCTCCACCATCACTTAGTATAAGAAGTACTTTTTTTGGATCATCTTTTTGTATCTTCTTCACTGCTTCAATTACTGATAAAAAGTCACTTCCCTGCTCTGTTATAGAGCTTGTATCTAACTGCTCTAGTAAGAAAGAAACAGAAGCTTTGTCAAAACTAAGAGGAGATACAAGATAGGAGTTTTTTGCAAATGCAACTACTCCTATACGCTCATCCTTAGCCTCTTGTAAAAGAGAGAGTGCTTTTCTCTTCGCTGCTTCTAGGCGGTTTGGATACACGTCCTCTGCTAACATCGAGTCTGAGATATCTAAAGCTATCATCACATCAACACTTTTTGCTTTTATCTCTACACTACCCTCTTTTATAACTGGCTGCGAGAGAGCTATGATTATAAAAACTCCTACAAGAAAAAAAAGCACATTTCTAGCCTTGAGTGTTAGAGTGTTTGCATTTACCCTTATTTTATCCATTATCTCTTGAGAAAAAAACTGCTCATGCGTCTCTTTTTGAGTAAGCAAAAGAGCAAATAGTATAAAGAGTGGTGGCAGCATGTAGTACAAAAACTCTGGATGTAAAAAACTCATGCATACCCTCTTTTGTTTCTTAGATAAACATAGAGCATCAAAGATATAAGTGCCACAAATAGAGGAAACTGATAGTAGTAGTTTGTGTTTGTATAACTCTCTCTTTTTATCTTTGACTTCTCAAGTTCATCAATCTTTTTATAAACTTCTTGAAGC
>NZ_JAQVKA010000076.1 GCF_028694895.1 Sulfurimonas sp.
GTGTTTACTTCTGTTTCATCTATTATTTTTAAAATATCTCTTAATTTTGGAGATTGATTGCTTGTATGCCAAAAACTTAAATAGAGTGCTTTTACAACAAGAGGCTCTAATTTTAAAACTTTATCACTTGACTCATCTGTAATTTTATATGGTCTATATCCACACGCTTTAACATGCAGAGGTTTTTCCAAACTATTTATACTAAAGCTACCATTTATATCACTTGTAACACTCAGCACAGAGTCATTTATAGTAGCACCTTTTATGGGTGCTAGGGTAACGGCATCAATTATATTTGCGCTAAATGAAGCAAAAAGCATACTTTGCAGAAGCAGGGTGGTTAATAATAGAATTTTCACTAATTTCTCTTTTGTTTTAATTTATCTAACATTTAAAAAATATCTAAGGCTAGCATCACTCCACTCTTTAGAGAGTGCTAAATGATCTTGTATAGATTTATTTACTTTGACAAAGGTACTATTTTTTTGACCAAGTTCATATAGTACCTCTGTAAGGGCTATTTTTCCAGCATCAACAACATCTTGTGGAAACTGTTTTATCTCTATGTTTAGTTCACGCAGACGTTTAAGTGCATGAATATTTTCATAATGAAATTCATAAGTCATATTTGAGTTCATCTCATTTGCAGCAACCTCTATCATACTTTGATGTTCGTAAGCTAACTTACTCCAAAACACTTTATTGAAGGTTAGTTCAAGTATAGAGCCTGGTTCATGCCATCCTGAGTAGTAAAATGGTGCTACTTTATAAAACCCCATCTTAATATCAAGTGCAGGCCCAACCCACTCTGTAGCATCAATAACCCCTCGCTCAAGTGAAGTATATATCTCTCCAGCAGGAAGAAGCACTGAGTTAACTCCCATTTTTGAAAAAACTTCTCCGCCAAGTCCGGGAATCCGCATTTTAAGCCCATTCATATCTGAGAGTGACTTTACCTCACTTCTGAACCATCCTCCCATTTGGATATTTGTATTTCCACCCATAAAAGGGTAGAGGTTATAGCTTGCATACTGCTCTCTCCATAGCTCTAAACCTCCACCATAAATCATCCATGAGTTTATCTCTTCAGATGTAAAACCAAAAGGAATGCCACTATAGAGTGAAAATGCGCTATTTTTACCTTTCCAATAGTATGGTCCAGAGTGAAAAGCATCAATCTGTCCACTACTAGCGGCATCAAATACAGCAAGATCAGGGACAAGTACATTCTTAGGATAAATTTTTACCTCTAAAGAATCACCACTTATATCTTTTACTCTTTGCGCAAATCTCTCAATGCCAGTACCCATAATAGGAAAGCTCCCAGGCCAGCTTGTTGCTAGTTTTATAACTGTTTTTTTATTTTTATTTATATTTACTCTTTTTTCATCACTGCTTTTAGCCTTTGGATGCTTGGAGTAATCAATCGCTTCTCTGTTGCTATCATTGCATCCATTTAAAGCTAGCACTGCAGAGGCAGTGGTTGCAGTTGTAAGAAAGTCTCTTCTGTTCATGTCTTTACCTTAAAAATCTATAGTTAGTTGTGTTTGATTTGAGAGTGGTCTGCTTAAGAGCGACTTATCAACGCCCACTATTAGTGCAAAATTAAACAAAGTATTTCTCAAAATATTTATAATCTCTTTTTCATTTTTATATCTAAAGATATTCTTACTCTCTTTTGACTCAACGTCATGTGGAACTACAAAAATAGTATTTGCCCACGAGGCATGGCGCTCTAAAAAAGATATTTGTTCCTCAATAAGCTCTACATTTGGCTCAAATATAAGCACTTTGTCACTTGTTCCAAAATTTTTAATCTCAAATCTTTTATTTGTAAAAACAGGCTCAAAATGCTCTATAGGAGTAAATTTTTTTAGTTTATATTCTATCTTTAATGTTCTGTAAAAATGTAAAAGCTCTTCTAAATAAGGAATAAAAAATGGTGAAATAAGTTGTCTTTCATAAAAAACATTATCATATATAAAAGATGTCTCAAAAAGAGTCTGCTCCATTATCTCAATTGGCTCAAAAGAGGCAATTGGCATCTTTTTAACAACTGCAAACATATCCCTAGAGGTAAGTGCAGGGCTAAAGAGAAGGGTAGTTTTTTGCTGTGCTTCAGAGATAATTTTAAAAATAGATTTCAAATCTCCTATGATAGTACGAAAATATGTCATAGTTATTACTTGCAGAGATAGTTTCAATACAATCTCATTACACTCATAAGCAACCATCTCTTTTTCAATAGTTTTAAAACGGATGAGTCTATGGAGTGCATCATCTAAGCTATCTGCCTTTATCCAAGCAATTTCATTGTCACTTATTTGCGCAGGTTTCTCAGAGATAATTCCATAAGCACCATTTTCAACTGCTAATTGAATCTCCTTGGTATCATAAGCAAAAAAAAGATCGCCTCTCTTTACTTTTATAGCATCAAAGACGATATTTTCAAAACTATGAACACAAGGCTCATTAATAAGAGTAGTTTGAGTAAGTGCTAGAAAATTTTCGAGTCTCATCCAATTGGCGTGCCTGCTTTTTTAGTTTTTTCTGGTCTGATTAAACATAGACCATCTTCATCCTTAGCAGCAAGAAGCATTCCCTCTGAAGTCATTCCCATAAGTTTTGCAGGTTTTAAGTTTGCAACAACACAAACTTGTGTGTTTATCAAAGATTCTGCGCTATAAAACTCCCGTATTCCAGCCACAACTTGTCTAGGTTTGCCTTCACCTAAATCAACTTGAAGTTTGAGTAGTTTTTTACTCTTAGGAACTTCTTCTGCGGCAATTACAATCCCAACTTTAAGAGATGTTTGAAAAAATTGGCCAATCTCGATTAGATTGTCATCTTCACACAAACTTTGCTCAGCAGCTTTTATACTTTCTTTTGTAATATTTGGTTGAGCTAGTGGAGCTTCAGGCATAAGTGGCTCTTCAACGCGTGGAAACAGAGGTGGAACTGGTTTGATATTAAATAGTTTTAGAAGTTTTTTCTCAGCTACAAGCTCTTTATAGCTCTTGTGTGAGATAGCAAAATTTAGTGCATCTGCTATGATATTTGTAGTATGAGGCATAATCGGATGAAGCATAATAGAAGCTTTTGCTAAAATATTTGCAACAAGTGCAACAGTAGCAAGAGCTTCATCTTTTTTACCATCTTTCATCTTTACCCATGGAGCGTGCTCTTCAATAGCTTTATTTCCAATAGAGAAGAGTTTCCATAACTCCTCTAGATAACGATTTGTCTGGAAATTTTCCATAAAAATATCAAGTGAGTCAAGTGCGACATTCATCGCATCTATCTCTTTTTTATGATATTTTAAAACATCAACACTATCTATCTCAAAATCAGAATATTTACCACTCATACCGATAATACGGTTTAGAAGGTTCCCGAGGTCATTGCTTAGTTCAGAGTTTATTCTATCTATAAATGCTCTTTGAGAAAAATCCCCATCTTGTCCAAAAGGAACTTCTCTAAGCATGAAGTATCTCAAGTTCTCAACTCCATAAGCATTAGCAACTTGTCTTGGAGAGATAACATTACCTTTTGATTTACTCATCTTCTCGCCATCTCTAGTCCACCATCCATGAGCACCAATATGCTTTGGAAGAGGTAAATCAAGGCTCATTAAAAATGCTGGCCAGTAGATTGCGTGAAAGCGAAGAATGTCTTTTCCAACAAAATGTACAGAAGCTGGCCAATAACGCATATCTTTTTCAGTTGTTCCATATCCAAGAGCAGTTACGTAGTTCATGAGAGCGTCAAGCCAAACATACATAACATGCTTGTCATCTTTTATAGACTCAGGCATTGCCACGCCCCAAGTAAAAGATGTTCTTGTAACTGAGAGATCTCTAAGTCCACCTTTTACGAAGTTTATAACCTCATTTGCACGAGAGCGAGGTAGGATAAAATCAGGATTATCTTCATAATGCTTCAGTAGCGCACTCTCGTACTTTGAGAGTCTAAAGAAGTAGCTCTCCTCTTTGATGATGCTTGTACTTCTGCCACAATCAGGGCAAAACTCGCCATCAACTAGTTGAGTTTCAGTAAAAAAAGTCTCACAACTAACACAGTAGTGACCTTCATAAAAATCTTTATATATATCACCTTTTGCATACATAACCTCAAAAGCTCTTTGAACACCTATTTTATGAGATTCATCAGTTGTACGTATAAACTGATCATAGCTTATTTCAAACTCATCCCATAAGTTCTTAAAGCTTGCACTTATCTCATCTGCAAACTCTTGTGTCGGTTTAGAATTTTTTTGAGCAGATTCTTCTATTTTTTGACCATGCTCATCTGTGCCGGTTAAAAAATAAGTATCTTCGCCCTTAAGCTTCTCATATCTAGCTAAAGTATCAGCTATAAAAGTAGTATAAGCATGCCCAATATGAGCTTCTCCGTTAACGTAATAGATAGGTGTTGTTATATATTTACTCAATTTTTATCCTTAAAATTCAAATTTAAAACTCAAAGCCACCAGTATCTCCCTTGGACATACTGTTATAAACCGCGCTTACATACTCACTTCTAAGCTCACACTTAAGATAGAACTCACAGCTACTGCAACTCTTAAGGCTTTTTTCTCTTTGGCAATCTTGAAGTTTATTAATCATCTCATTTAGATAAACTTCAAACTTATCTAACTCTTTAGTATTTGTTTTTTGCATAAACTTCTCTTACTCTTTGTATCTCATATTTAGAGCCAAAGAAGCATGCTGAAGTATCATGTATATGTGCATATTCAAGTTCCATCAAATCAACACTACCATCAATAGCTTCCCCACCGGCAGTTTTAAAGATAAAAGCAAATGGAAAAACTTCAAAGAGTTTACGAAGCTTTCCATCTGGTTTGTCTGAAGTGTTTGGATAGCTAAACAGACCGCCACCTTTTAGCAAAATTTGGTGTAAATCTGGAACCATTCCGCCAGAGTATCTTAAGCGATAACCCTCATTAAAGAAACTATCAACCATCTCTTTATGATAAGGTTTCCAGTTTTGTTGAGTTCCACCAGGCGCATTTAGTTTGCCTTTTTCATTTAGGCGAATCTCTTTTACAAACTCAAACTCTTTACCTTGAAGAAGGTGGAGTTTTGTTTTGTTATGTGCAAATACCATCTCAACACGAGGACCAAAAACAACATAACATGATGCAACCATATTTTTTGCCCCAAATGCGCCCTCGTATATCCCAAAAATCGAGCCTACACTAAGGTTTACATCTATTAAAGATGAGCCATCAAGAGGGTCGTAAGCGATAAAATACTTGCCATCTTTATGTAAAAGTACCTCTCTCTCTTTTTCTTCGCTTGCAATTGTATGAATGGAATTAACATGCGAAAATTCTTCTTCAATAATCATATCGCATTTTATATCGAGTTGAAGTTGTGTCTCTCCTGAGCTGTTTTCTTGTTGAGAATAGCCTATATCTTTGGTATCTATTGCATCTTTTATTCTTATGGCTGTTCTTTGTATCGCGCTAAATATATCAGTCATCTATTTAAACTTCCTTTGCATTTTTTAATATCCACTCTATTATATCTTGGCAACTGTTTATATCTAATATGGCTACATTTTTTGGAAAATCATAGTTACTCATATCGATACTACCATCAGTTGCTAAAGCATCCATATATGGAAAATAAGTATCGTCTAGTGAATCTCTAAAAACACTAATTCTAGGAAGAGGAAGGTTTTTAAGCCCTTCAACTAGTAAAATATCAAATTTATCAAAGAGTCTAATCATCTCATCAAGCTCTTTGTTTCTTTGAGAGAAGTATGTCGTGCGGTTTGGCGACGTTACTATAACTTCTGCGCCAGTATCTGCAAATTTATAACTATCTTTACCCTCAACGTCAAAACGAGCCTTATCTTTTGGGTCATGCTTTATAATGGCTACATCCATTTTGTAGTCATGTATAAGCTTTCTTGCAACTTTTAGTATGAGCGTAGTTTTACCACTATTTGATGGGCCCGTAAATGCAACCGCTAATCTTTTTTTCAAAATACCAACCCTCTTTAAAATTAAGTGATTATACAAAATAGTCTTTAAAAGGTTGTTTAATAAGATATAATTCTCACATTGTTTTTGGGGATTTGAATGAAAATTATTTTATTATTTTTAACTTTTATACTATTTTTTGGCGGATGTTCTAGCAAAAATGCCTTTTATGCTTTTAAAATGGACAGAAAAAAAGAACTAAGCGCATCAAGCCTTCAAAGCACTAAAATAATCTCAAAAGAGGGCGAGATTAGAGGGGTTTTTTCTTCTATTTACCTCAATGAAGTCTACCCTGAATCATTTAACGGATATGAATATTTCTTAGTTTTTTTATATCTTAAAGAAGCAAAAGAGCTTTATAATCCAAATAGCACTACGCATAGTGATTTAAAACTCACTCTAAATTCAAAACTTCCACTAAAAATAGAAAAACTCCCTCTAGAGAATCAGTTCTCGCATCTAATAGATAGAAGAAATGACTGGACTAACTCATATTTGGTAGCTTTTGAGCAAGAAGAATTACTAGATCTCTTCATCGAAGACAATGAGTCTTCATCTGCTGTAGTTCTAAAATATGAAAAAGACCAATAGTCTAAAATTATAGAGCGTGTAGTAAAGAACTAAGTAAAACTATAACTACTTGCAGCCCAATAACAATAATCAGCGGTGCTAAATCTAAACCACCAATAGTTGTCTTGATATATCTTCTAACTAGCGCATACGCAGGGTTTGTAATTCTGTACAAAAACTGAACTATAGGGTTAAATGGATCAGGGTTTACAAAACTAAGAAGTGCTGCAATGATTACTACCCATATATATACATTTATAATCCCAATCGCAATTGAACCAATACCTTGAATTATCTCTATTAAAATACTCATTTTACAATCTCACCTAAATAGTTTTTTATATGTTTATATACAGCAGCAATAT
>NZ_JAQVKA010000077.1 GCF_028694895.1 Sulfurimonas sp.
AACTTTTACACTATTCATCTTATTCCGATTCCAAGCTCTTCTTTGAGTGCGTCTAAGATAGTGTTCATTGTGTTTGTAATCTCTTCTTCTTCTAATGTTTTATCAAATGATTGAAGTACAAAACGTATAGAGAGACTCATATTTTTACCAAGTGATTCATCACTATACTTATCAACTACATAAAAACGTACAACCTCTTTTGTAGCAGACTGACTTATAACTTTTTTGACTCTTTCGTAAGCCATCTCTTTTGGCATAACTATACTCAAATCCCTAAAAGACGCTTGATACTTTGAAGATTGCTTTGCTGCTTTTAAACTACAAGGGAGCTTTGTAAACTCTAACTCACACATAAAAGTAACATCCAAATCATAACTCTCTTGCACATCTGGATGAAGACGAAATATCTCACCTATGCTCTCATTAGCAACAAATATCTCAGCACACTGATATGGATGAGAGAGTGTATGTTTAGTCTTATACTCACGAAGCTCAAACTCACCAATAATATTTGAAATTTTTTGTACAAAGAAAGCAAAATCAACTTTTGCAGGTTTTCCACTATTTGCTAAATTTTCAGCTTCTCTATCACCTGAAAAAATAAACGCCATCTTTAAAGACTCTTCCCTCTTGGAGTTAAAAACAGAACCAACTTCAAAAAGCTTAACAGAAGAGTAGCCATTTTTAACGTTGTTAGACGCTGCTCTAAGAAGCCCACAAAGAAGAGTAGTTCTAAGCGTATCTAACGTATTTACGATAGGATTTAGTAACTCTTTACTCTCATCAAGAGTTTCAAATCCATACTCTTGTAGAACTTTTCTCTCATCAAAAACAAAATGTACAGATTCAAAAAAGCCACTAAATGCAGCTTTATGTCTATATGTACCTCTTTTTTTGTAATCATAATAATCACTGCTAAAACTATTTGTCTCAGTAAACGTAAATGGTTTAGATGGGATATTATCTATCCCAACAAGGCGGACTACCTCTTCAACAATATCTTGCTTATTTACTATATCATGTCTATATCTTGGAACAATAATAGCAAAGTTATCAGCCAAAGATTTTGTTGTATCAAATCCTAAGTTTTTCAGTATTTTTGTTATCTTTGCCTTATCAATATTTGCACCGATTATGTCATCAATCTCTTTTTTACTAATAGTAATAATTTTTTCTTCATGCGGCTCATCAATCTCAATTGTTCCGCCATAAACAGTTGACTCAGAGTTAGCCTCAATTATACTAATACAATAATCTAGTCCTTGATTTAAATCTGGCTCACTTCCTCTTGAAGCTCTATAGTAACTAGGCCCCGTGGGAATCTTGTTCTCTTGTAGTTTTTTAGAAATAATATCTGGAGGAATATATGTTGCCTCAATTAAAACTACACCATCGCTGTGAGTAACTTTAAAGAAGTCATCTTGCATAATACCAACTATAGAAACTACTTTATCTTTTAGCATAATCGAGGCAAAACCTTTTTTGTCTTTACTTAGAGATATTTTTGCAACTGGTTCATCTTTTGTACAAAAAAGAGAGTAATCATACGCTCTTAATATAACCCCACTGCTATGTGTTGTATAAAGCATCAAAGAGTCTACATCTGAGTCTTTTTTATCATCTATTTGCAATAATCTAAGTCTTACTATAAAAGGAAGAGTTAGATTTTTAAAATCAACTGCTTTATATCTAATATTTACGTCTAAATTATTCTCTTGAGATAGTGATAAGATACGCCCTATTCCAAGTCTCTTATCTTCATCTTCTTGAACTTTTCTCTCTCTTAGAGGTTTATCAAAAGCTGCACTTAAATCTCTTGCTACTCCTCTGATACTTAAACAATCCCCTCTATTAGCAGTTAATTCAACTTCTATAATATCATCACTAAATATAGGATTTTGAGATACTTCTTGGCCTATTTTGTATTTTCCGACACTACTATCAAGTTCAATGATGCCTTCACTAAAGTCACCTAGCCCTATCTCTTTAGCAGAACATATCATCCCATCAGATTCAACACCACGAAGAGTAACTGGTTTGATAAGCGTACCATCTGGCAAAACTGCGCCAATAGTTGCAACGACAACATCAAGACCAGCCCTTACATTTGAAGCTCCACAAACAATTTGACGTGTACTAGTTCCAATATCTACTTGACAAATATTTAACTTATCTGCATCTGGGTGTTTTTTACACTCTAAAACTCTGCCAAAAACAATCTTTTGGGGCACTTTATATGAATGGATACTATCTACTTCCAAACCTATAGAATTCAGTGTTTTTAATAATTTATCGGTAGATATTGAACTTATATCTATCCACTCGTTTAACCAACTTCTTGTAACTATCATCTAAACTGCTCCAACAACTTTATATCTCCCTCAAAAAGTGAACGAAGATCTCCTATGTGATGAATTAGCATTGCAAAGCGCTCAACCCCAAGTCCAAAAGCATATCCGCTTACATTTTCATACTTTACAGCCTCAAAAACATTTGAATCTACTATACCACAACCCAAAACTTCGAGCCAACCTGTTTTAGAACAGACTCTGCAACCACTACCTTTACAAAAAACGCATGAGATATCAACTTCAGCCGAAGGCTCTGTAAAAGGGAAAAAGCTAGGGCGAAAACGAACTTCTACATCACCAAACATATGTTTTAAAAAATCTTCTAATATAAACTTTAAATTTGCAAAAGATACAGTGCCCTCTTTATCTACCAATAACCCCTCAACCTGATGAAACATAGGTGTATGAGTAATATCATAATCTCTTCTAAAAACAGCACCTGGAGCTATCATGCGAATAGGTGGCTTTGAACTCATCATAGTTCTAATTTGAACAGGTGAAGTGTGAGTGCGAAGAAGCATCTCATCTTTAAAATAAAACGTATCTTGCATATCACGAGCTGGGTGGTATTTAGGTAGGTTTAATGCTTCAAAATTATTAAAATCGTCTTCAACCATTGTGCCAGTTTTAACTGCAAAATTCATCGATGAGAAGTACTCTACAATTCTGTCCATAGTCTCCATAACTGGATGAAGCGCGCCTGATTCTGAAGAGGCACTAAACATAGTTACATCTATCGCTTCGGCCTTCATTTGTTCTTGAAGTTCTAGTGTTTGAAGAACAATTTTTCTTTGCACAAGTTCATTCATTAAAGTATTTTTATGTATATTTAACTCTTGTGCAATTTTTGATTTTTCTTCATCTGACGCTTCTTTCATCTTAGCAAACTCAGCTGCTAAAACCCCTTTTTTACCAAATAAAGATATTCGAATTTCTTCAATTTTATCGACACTTTGTGCCTTTGCTATTGCATCATACCAATGTTTCAATCAATTCACCCATATTAGAGGAAAAAACCTCTTAAATTTTAGAATAGATTATAGTCAAAAATAATTTACATACAGCTTCATTTGTCAACTTGTGTGCTACAATAAATAAAAAAAAGGGTTAAGATGTGCATATTTTGCAAAATAATAAATAATGAAATTCCCTCAAATATTGTCTTAGAAAATGAAGACTTTCTTGCATTTCATGATATAAATCCAAAAGCTCCTATTCATATACTAGCTATACCAAAAATACATGTTGAGAGTTTCAATGAAGTGTCTCCAGAAACTATGAAAAAAATGACTACATTTATGCAAAATGTTGCAAAAGAAGTTGGTGTTAACAAGAGTGGTTATAGAGTTGTAACAAATGTAGGAGAAAATGGAGCCCAAGAGGTTAAACATCTTCACTTTCATATCCTTGGCGGTGCTAAGCTTGCTTGGTCACACCTAAGCGATGCAGACCCAAGAAATATGATTTAGTTTATGAAGGGCAGCTCTCTATAGCGCCCATATCTATCTTGCTCTGACCTGAAATCATCTTCTCGTTTTCTCTTATTTTTATACCATTATGTGTTATTGAGTAGGAGATTGCTACGTCTGTTCTTATTGTGTTTATCGCAGAGCAGTACGTCTCTAATGATGCCATTACATAGCGAGCAGCAGCAGTATCATCAGCGTCTGAGTTAAAACTATAATCAAGATGAAGAGTGTTGATTTTTTTAGGAAAATCATCATTTCTAATAGCTTCACCATCTATTACTAAATTTGAAACTGTTTTTCCTTGATTTTTTGGTAATAAAATCATATCAGTTGCACTACAAGAGATAACTCCTGATAAAAAGTACTCCAAAGGACTTATCTCTGGACAGTTAATTATAAAACTATTTTTTTCTGTTTTTGCCTCAAATTTCATCTCATTTAAATGTGATATGCTAATTTTCATCTACTCTGCCTTTAAGAAATTTTCAAAATATTTCAACTGCTCTTTAGTTCTTTGTGTAGAAGTTCCTCCAGCAGAAGTTCTTGCGTTCATCGAGTTTTCAATTGTTAAAAACTTTAAAACATCCTCATTTATTCTCTCATCTATCTCTTTAAGATATTTTAGCTCTATATCACTCAAATCTATTTTTAATTCTTCGCTCTTAGCAACAGCTTTACCTGTTATAAAATGCGCTTCTCTAAAAGGGATATCACATTTTTGAACTAGATAATCAGCCAAATCTGTAGCGCTTAAATGCCCTATTTTACAAGCACTTCTCATATTTTGTGGCTTTATCTGCATAGTTTTCATAGCCTCTTTTAAAATCTCTAATGAGATTTCAGCGGTCTCAACTGCATCAAAAACACCCTCTTTATCCTCTTGTGTATCTTTGTTATAAGCTAGTGGAAGACCTTTCATAACTGTTAAAAGCCCCATTAAAGAGCCATAAACTCTACCTGTTTTACCACGAAGAAGCTCAGGAACATCTGGGTTTTTCTTTTGTGGCATAATTGATGAACCAGTCGAGTACTCATCACTAAGCTCAACAAATCTAAACTCATAGCTCGACCACATAACAAGCTCTTCACTAAGACGGGATATATGCATCATCATAGTAGAGATATTAAACAAAATCTCCAGAGCAAAGTCTCTATCACTTACCGTATCCAAACAGTTTATGCTAGCACTCTCAAAGCCTAAAAGTTCTGCTGTCATATCTCTATCTATCTTATGCGGAGTTCCAGCGAGTGCTGCGCAACCTAATGGAGAGATATTGTTTCGTTTGTGTGAGCTTTCAAATCTCTCAATATCGCGCTTAAACATTGATAGGTATGCGCCTAGATGAAAAGCAAAGTTTATAGGTTGTGCATGTTGGAGGTGTGTCATACCTGGTAAAAGTGTCTCTGTATGCTTTGATGCAATCACTAAAATTTCATTCATAAGAAGTTTAAGCGCTTCAACTATCTCTAGATTTTTACGAAGAACATAACGACGAAAATCTACTGCTACTTGATCATTTCTACTTCTTGCAGTATGTAACTTTTTACCAGCATCACCAATTATTGCAGTAAGACGTTTTTCGATTCCCATGTGAAGATCTTCATCAGATATCTTCCACTCAAATACTCCAGATTCAATCTCATCTTTTACTTGTGAGAGACCTTTACTTATTTGAGATAGCTCATCAGCGGTTAATATGCCCTGTTTTGCAAGCATTGTAGCGTGTGCTAAAGAGCCTTCAATATCTTCACGATAAAGTTTTCTATCAAACATAATAGATGCATTAAACTGATCTAGTAGGCTTGATGCTGATGCAGAAAAACGACCTGACCACATTTTGTCCATAATTTCTCCAATATTAAAAAGTTTGGTATTTTAACTAAATTAAGTGATTTTACAAAACGTTAAGGGGCTTAAGATAGAAAATTTCTATCTTAAAAAAAGGTATAGAATGGGTTAGTTACAAGCTGGAACATTTCCGCTGTCGCCAGCGTACTCAAATAGAAAATCTTTTAGGTGTTTTGAATTTTTAGTAAAAGCTCTACTTTGAAAATATTCACGTGATGCTTCAGCAGCTTCATCTTTACTCTCCATATGAATTTCTGCTAATTTTTCGCCTTTGTTTTTCATAAAGACATTCCACTCTCTTTTTTTCTTAGTAGATACAAAAACTTGACCAGCTTTATGGCATTTTACACATTTTTTTACGAACTCTTTTTGTCCCTTGTAGACAGCGGCATTAAGAGTAACTGATGCAAAAATAGATATAGACAAAATAAAAATTAAAAACTTACTCATTTAATAAACCCCTATTATAATTGCCTATGTTACATTACAATTTATTATATGAACCTTATAATAAATAAAAAAGATACTAAATCACGATAATTGAAACTTTTCATACAATTTTTCACTTAAATCCCACACACCCTTGAGCTTAAGAGACTCTACAACACTTTGCGTACAATCAACATCATCAGGCCATCTTCTATCAAAACCATCTAGTGAGTTCTTGTTTGTTCCATCGATTGCAACCATTAACCCAGAAATATATATATCTCTTAGAGCATCCATATTGTTTGTAACTCTCCAAACAAGCATATAGGCATTAAATATGTCATTTTTATGAGCATCTACAAAAACTACAACTCTTAAGTGCATACTTAATGGTATTAGTGCTTCAAAGTAACTTTTTGCATTTTTTGATTTATCTACAGATATAACTGTAATTGGATTTTTTGTTCTTCTCATAAACTGATGTAAGTTTATGGCATCGGGAATAAGCTCTTTTACTCTTACTAAAAGTTCCTCATCACCTAAAAGTAGCGGAGCTTCTACTCTATTGGCTGCTGTTACGTCAACTCCTAACTTACCACCTACTAAAGCCTCATCTGATGAGTGATCTAGTGCATCTAAAATTCCCTCTGATATAAAAAGAGATTTTGTGGTAAATCTATCAAGTATATAAGTTGTTACCGCCTCATAACTATCTAACTTTGGTGCTTTTTCATCTAAAAAAATTGCATGTTTAACAAAACTCATC
>NZ_JAQVKA010000015.1 GCF_028694895.1 Sulfurimonas sp.
CCAGGAGGTCCGTTAAAGCAGATGATTGCTCCTGAATCACTCTTTATGCCTCTTAATTCCATAAGTTCTTTAACTGCAAAAAATTCTGCAATTCTTGTTTTTGGTTTCTCTAGTGAGAAGTGATCTTTATCAAGCTGGGCTTCTACTTCACTAATCTTTAGCTTTTTTTTGCTCTCCTCGCCAAAAGGAATCTCTAACGCCCAGTCAAGATATGTCTGAGTCATAGAAGCATCAGATGAGTCTGGATGCATTCTAGAGAATCTCTCTAGTTGCTTATTTACTTCTTTATAAGCTTCTGCACTCATCTTCTCTTTTTTGGCTTCAAGCTTTTTTCTATACTCTTCTAACTCTTCATCTCTTGAAGTATCACTTCCAAGTTCTTTTTGAATTTGCTTTAACTGCTCTTTTAAAAAGTACTCTTTATTTACCTTCTCTATATGTGTATGAACTTTTGAGCGAATCTCTTTTTGAAGTTTATTTGCTTCAATTTCATCAATTATATGCTCTATTAAATCTAAAAATCTTTTTTCTGTATTTGCTTCGACAAAAAGTGCATATGCTTGCTCTTTTTTTAACTTTATAGTGCTACAAATTAGATCAATTATGCGATTATAATCATGATTTTCCTCTATAGTTCTTAGTAAATCTGGAGGAAAATAGTTACTAACAGCTGCTAGTTTTCTAACTTTCTCACGTAAAATCTCAAGTATTGCATCAATCTTTAAAGAGTTTATATTATTTGCCTCTATAACATCAACCGTTGCTATTAGAGGGTTTTCGCTTATCTTAGCAAAAGTTTTTGCACGTGCTAGTCCTTGAAAAAGAACTTTTACTCTTCCATCTGGCAGAGCTACTTTACGCATGATAGAACCAACAACTCCAGCATCATAAAGAGCTTCAAAGCCTCTCTCTCCTTCATGTGAAGGTTTTGTAGGACAAACTATTACTAATGAGCCCTCTTCCATAGCTTTTGTTGCTGCTTTTATATTACTCTCATCACTTAAAAAAAGTGGTGCTATCATAAATGGGTATAAGAAAATTTCATCTTCTGCAATAACTGGTATATTTGCAGGTAAATTACTATAATCGCTAAGCTTCATTACTTTTTATTTCCTTTTTTAAATCGCTGTTACTTGAGAATGGATTAAAAATATCGTACCAGCTAGAACTGTCTTCTTCTTTTGGCTCTATTTTTTCCATTTCCGGCTCAACTGTTTCTACTGCATTGCTTGAAAATGGATTGAAAATATCGTACCAACTAGAGGTGTCTTCTACTTCTGGTTCTACTTTTTGTACTTCAACTGCAGCATCACTAGCTGTTGCGCTTGTTGTCCATGGTATCATGAAATCATACCAACTAGAACTGTCTTCTTCTTTTGGTTCTACCTTTTGCACTTCTGGTTCAACTGTTTCTAATGTATCGCTTGAGAATGGGTTAAACATATCATACCAACTTGAAGTATCTTCTTCTTTTACTTCTACCTTTTCTGCTTCTGGTTCTACTTTTTGTACTTCAACTACAGCATCACTAGCTTCTGCGCTCGTTGTTCCTGGTATCATGAAATCATACCAGCTAGAACTGTCTTCTTCTTTTACTTCTACCTTTTCTATTTCTGGTTCAACCGTTTCTACTGCATTGCTTGAGAATGGGTTAAACATATCATACCAACTAGAGGTGTCTTCTACTTCTGGCTCTACCTGTTGTACTTCTGGCTCAACAGCTTCTACTATCTCTTCTTCTTCAGAGATAGAATTTCTAGATACTACACTTTTTGTATCTGGTATCATAAAATTATACCAACTCGAAGTTCCATCCCCTTCAAACCAAGCACGATACCAAGAAGCATTAGCTCTATCTATCTCATCTAAGATTATCCATGGCTGAGGATTTACTGCTCTATAATAAGCAGCTGCTTTTGGCTTATCTAGCCTATCATATAGGTCTGATATCTCTTCGTTTAATACAAACTGTGCAAGGTAAAGACGAGTAAGCATAGTATTTACTACTTCATAATACATAGAATCAGGATATGTTTGTTTAAAGAGTTCACCTTGCGCTATCGCTTCATCGATTAAAACTTGATCTCGTCTTGGATGTGGAAGTGCTTTGTATTTTGCTTTTATTTTTAAAAATTCTGCATCTTCTTTCTCATTTGGCGTTGCATATCTTTTTATATACTCATCTAAAAAATGCTCACTAAGTAGATACTCTTCTTGTTGCATATGTGCGATAGCTAGCATCATCGTTGCTTCAGGAAGAAGTGGTGAGCCTATATGCTCGCCTTGGAGCGAACTGTAGTAGTTATCCGCATGTTCTAAATCTCCGCTAGAGACTTGTTCAACTATCTTAGAGTACCAATACATAGCCGGTTTGTTATACTCTTCTATATTTTTAGAGCAGCCATTAAAGAGTAGCACAAGCGAGGCAAAAGCGATTAGTGTATAGTTTTTTGATATCATCAAATATTATCCTGATTGTAAATAGGATGTTATTTTATCTAAAACATATATAACGCTTATTAAACTAGGTATATTTTATGCTTTAAGTGTTACAATTAACAAAATTAACAGCAAGGGTTTTTATGAGATTTGATATTTGTGTACCTATTTTAGGCTTTGAAAATGTGAAAGAAGTGACTTTGGAAAAAATTGATGACGCTTTTATGCGCATGCAATCCACTACCGAAGAACATATATCTTTCACACTTATAAACCCTTTTGTGCTAAGAGAGTACGATTTTGAGATTTCAGATGCAACTCAAGCATTGTTAGAAGTAGATGAAAAATCAAACATACTTATTTTAAATATCATCATAATTCAAACTCCAGTGGAAGACTCTGTTGTAAACTTTATTGGTCCAATGGTCTTTAATACGGACAACAAAAGAGCCGCGCAAATAGTTCTCTCAGAATCTACAAAATATGGAGTTGCTGAAAAAATTTCTCTTTATTTGAAAAAGTGAGTTTTTATTTAATATAAACTATAATAAGCAATTATTAAGTGTACTTATATGTATAATGTAAGATTATAAACTAATAGTTACTTATTTGGAGATTATATGAAAACTGTAAAGTACTTTTCACGACTTATTCCTCTTTTTACACTGTTGCTCTTTTTTTCTTCTATTTTATTTGGAGATGGCGGATCAAACGATAGCTGTAACGGTGAACAAATTAGTGAACTGCATTCTATCTCTTCTACAATAAGTCGTACGGAGTCAGGAACCTTATACGATGGTGCTGGTACTGATGATGATAACGATTACTACTATTTTAAACCAGGGGTTGCTGGGAAATTAAGTATCAGCTACACCTCAAATTATTCAACAGATTTATACATTTCAAATGTTTCATGCGGAGACAACAGAGTCTTAAATAATGGGACAAGTTATTCAAATACAAATATTACAGTTACATCAGCACAAACAATTTATATACGAATTAAACGTGAAATAGATAATAAAACTACAACTTATAGCCTCCCTATGACTTTTACTATAGCGCCTCAAAATCCTCCTATAATGAATGATATTCCAGATCATACAGCAAGAGTTGGAACTCCTATTTCTCTTAAAGCTAGTGATTATGTAACTTTGACTGATGGTGATCCTGTTATTGCCTATAAATTAACTGGGACTCTACCTGCTTGGCTCTCGTTTAATACTACAACAGGAGTATTTAGTGGTACGCCTACAGCAGTTGCCCTGCCGGTGGCTTTTAGCATAATAGCCGTAGACAATGATGGTGAGTCAACTACTGATAACTTTACTATTACGGTTTCTCCACCTTTAACGGAAACAATAGGTGGAAGAGACTTTACACAACGAACTCAAGAGAATCTTTTTGGAGATGTAAGAGTAATAGGTAATACCGTATTGTGTATTTTGAGCAGTGGCTCATGTGTAGAGCCAACTTCTATTACAGACTCAAATGCTGATACAAATCTTCAAAAAGCACCTGTTTCTTACTCTACTCTTACTCTTGATGCAAATGCAACTGTAGAGTACGCTCGTATATACTGGCAAGGACGTAAAGCCGAAAGTAGCTCATGGGACGCTGCTTCTAAAGCAGCAGCTGGGACTATAGGCCTCAGAAAAGGTAGCACTGGGGCCTTTAGCTCTCTGAGTGCTGATATAAAAGATTTTGACACAACAAGTAATATACCTATATATTCAGCAAGCGCAGATGCTTCAAGCGTTGTTAATGGAAGCGGAACATATTATATAGATGCAGCAAACTTTTATACATTAACTGGAGATACAAGCGATGGCTTGGGAGCTTACGGTGCATGGGTTCTTGTTGTAATCTATAAAGATCCTAATGAGACAAGTGCAAGAAATATAACTATTTTTGATGGCTATAAACAAATAACAAAAGATATTGGTAGTATTGACGTATCAGTTAGCGGTTTTTTAAGTCCAAGAGCAGGTCCTGTTGACTCTAAAGCTTATGTCTTTGCAGCAGAAGGTGATAAATATATAACTGGCGACCGTCTGAAAATGGCAGGAGCAACTTACAACACAACTCTGCAAGATTTAAATGGAAGTAACGCTTTTGATTCTAGGGTTAATGTAGATGGAGTAAGAAGTCCTAACTTGACTAACAATAATGGTATTGATATCCACAAATACGATGTAGGCACTACTAGTGGAGCAAAAAATATTATTACAAACAACGAAACAGGCGCAAAATTTCAATTTACTTCGACCCAAGATACATATTTTCCATCACTAATTGTATTTTCCGCAGAACTCTACCTCCCGCAAATGTGTTATGACTACTCAATAAGACAAGATGGGCGTTACCTTGATGTTGATAGAGATGCTTATCCAGTAGCTAGACTAGACTCTACCGTATCAGATTCGGACTTAGAAATTGTAGTTTATCTTAAAAATATAGAGGCCGACATAGCCGCAGAGGGGATAGCACTTAAAGCAGATGTTAATGACACTATTTTTGATCAGATAGGGAATATCTATACTTCAAATGTGAATGGTTCTTCGCTTATTGACAGAGGAGCGCCAACTCTAACTACTCTTCTTTGTGATTATGATGAAAATGGAGACAACTCATTAGCAAATAATGGGTGCACAAACGGTCATGATATAAGAAAAGGCAACGGTTCTTTAGATGCGGGACAGTATATTTATACAAAATACAAACTTAGTCCTAAGAATGTAAGTGGCTTAGGAGAGATTGATGAGCCTCTTGGTTTATCCTTAAGATATTATATAACTGCCGGAGGAAATAAGATTGTATATCCTGACTATCTACTTGGCGGAGTAAACATTCCATTATGCCCACCTACAGGCTCATACACACCTACATGGGGGCAGTTTAATGTTGTAAAAAGTGGTCAAGATAATGATGATATAAAAAATAATCTAAACACACAAATATCTAGAAATCCATTTGATGTGGCTGTTGTCTTTGACTCAACTCCTTCAACTGGAAATAATCAAGCTCCAGCTTCAGATATAGCTACAACCGTATTAGTTGAAATAATCGACATTGATTCATTTGGAGATATCAATGCATCTTGTTCAAATCCAGATTCAAGTCTATCAACGCCTATATTTGTTCCCATTAATTTTACCCCTGGAAATTATCAAGCTAATGTACCTTCACAAGATGCAGATTATTATAACTTTGCTGTGAAAAATGCAGCCTTTCGCGTATGGTATTTTAATGATAGCAATGGGTCGTTAATTCAAGATTGGAGTGCTGCTACTTTAAACAACAACAAAACTCTCTCTGGTATTTCAAATTTATATAATAGTGCTACTCATGCTTATTGCGCAACTTCTTGTAGCGACTCTACATCTGTTAACTGTTTTAACTGCATAAAAGCAAACTACGCTCAACCATTATGCTCAAGAGACAACTTCTCTATTCGTCCTGAATCATATGATTTAAGAATTTTTGATGTGAATAAAAAACTCCCTGATTATAATATAAAGACAGATCCATCAAATCTAAAGAACACAACAAAGATAGACCTTACAACTCAATATGGTTACTCTCCACTAACTTCTCCTTCTTCAAGAATGAGCATAGCAGCTGGATATAATTACCGATTTGACATTACAGCTACAGGACATAATGGAATCTCTGCAGTACCTGGTTACACACGCTACTTTAATGGAGCCCCTGAGTATAAGGCAACTTTGTTTTGGGATCCACAATCACCTAAAACTGGATGTAATAGCACT
The DNA here is from genome assembly GCF_028694895.1 of Sulfurimonas sp. Lineage (GTDB taxonomy): Bacteria > Campylobacterota > Campylobacteria > Campylobacterales > Sulfurimonadaceae > Sulfurimonas. The sequence goes on from NZ_JAQVKA010000015.1 coordinate 6,213, forward strand.
TCTAATAGAGAAGATATCCCTTTTTATGTTGCAAACGGAATAATGCAAAATGAAGAGCGTTTCCATTCAGAAGTTGGAGAATATAGACTAAACTTAATTGATAACTCTTGGACGGCAGTAGATTCGTCAAATATGTCTCACCACGATACAAGCGTAAGTGGTGCTTTTTCTGCTGGAGAGGATTGTATCTTAAACTCTACATCATCGGCTTTAGCTGGAGGAAGATATGGATGTACGATAAGTACCAATCATGGAAGTGATGGAGGCGGTCGTACATATAAAGATCATGATCTTACATTTCATCCGTATTGGTTTGATATGAGAGCTATTAACGTCTCTAGAGGAGTAGATGATAACAAAACATTTGATGCAAATTCATCTATTTATATGTCTGATTTATTTATAAATGATGATATGGCATTTCATTTATATGGATTTGTAAGTGCGCTTGGTGAAAATAATGCAACACTTAGTAACTTTGTTGAAGATTGCTATGCTCAACCAATAAATTTAACTATCAATAAATCATCTATTTCAGGTGCCGTCGCCTACCAGTCAACATTCAATAGCTTTGACCAATTTGGCGTTAGCAATTTAGTATCTGCAGTACCTGTACCATGGATACAAGATATGAACGATAGTGTACAAAACTTTTGGCCAGTTCCTGTTACTTCATTTGATAAAGATATGACTGGCTCGATCCAAATTACACAAAATTTAAACTTCGATAGAAATATTACAATTGTAATGAATCCAGAAGTGTTAATCTTTTCAACTTATAATGCAAACTGTACTACACCAGCGAACTGTAGGATGAGTGCTGATTTAAAATTAGACTACGAAACAGGTGGCTACCGTGATTTAAATAGAACTGATATACCTAATACTAGGATATCACTTAAACATTATTACGGCCGTACACACGCTTCAAAACAGAGATATGATGGAAATACAGGCCCTGCAAATATTTACTTTGAAGTTTACTGTTTTGGTACAGTTGGAGGTAATACATGCAACAAATCACTACTTCCAAACGGAATTAATTCAAAAAGAATTAATGATGCAAGATGGTATATGAATGAAAATCATGACATAACCAATGATGGGTCTGTAGGAATAGTTTTACAAAGAGGTGGGGCAAATGTTGCGGCTGATAAGGTAGATGCAACAGACAATCCTCTTGGAAATCCATCTGTTACTACGCTTAACTATGATGGAAGCAGTGGATACCCATATAAAACAACTATGCAAAATGAAGCATCGTCTTGGCTGATATATAATGAAAATGACCCAACAGCTACTAGAAATGAGTTTCAAGTTGAGTTTGACAGTTCTAGTGGATGGAGTGGAGCGCATGATACAAATACAACAACTAAAAACCGTTCAGGAACAACTACAAATAGGAGAGTAATTTGGTAAGAACTAGAAAAGCTCTCCACAGAGCGGCTTTTACTCTTATAGAGCTTATATTTGCAATTATTATTATGTCTATAGCCATAGTATCTCTACCTATGATGATGCAAATTAATTCCGATGGAGTTGAAAGAGGAATAGTTCAAGAAGCCATCTTTGCTGCTTCTGCTGAACTTATGGGCGCTACTACATACTACTGGGACGGAAGATCTACTGAAGATTTCAACTTAAGTAAATATTCTAGAGTTGTTGATGTTGATGGAGACTGTAATGCTGATAGACAAAGACTTGGACATATAAACAGAAGATGTCTTGATAGTAGTGCTGCTGGTGGAGTAAATTACACAACCGAAGATAATGCAACGTTTGGACTAAACAGAAGTGTTCATGGTGATGAAACTATGTTTGATAGTCCAGACGCTGAAGCAGCAGGTTATAAACAAAACTATACAAGCTTAATGGGCATAACTCAAGGTTTAGATATAAATGGCTTAGCAAGTAATAACGTAAAAGTATTAACTGTATCAGTTTTTGACACAACTCCAGTACTCTTAACTAGACTACGAATCTACAGTGCAAACGTAGGCGAAGTAGAATACTATAAGAGGAGATTTTGATGCGTAGAGCTGCCTTTACACTCTTAGAGCTTATCTTTGTTATAGTTATTATGGGCTTTCTTGCAAATTATGGCGTTGAATTGTTATCTAAGGCGTATAAAAGTTTTATCTTTACAAAAATAAATAACTCCCTTCAAGCAAACAGTGCAATGGCTGTTGAAACTATAGCAGCAAGGTTACAGTACCGTATAAAAGACTCTGTTATAGCTAGACAAACAGATGGAAACTTCCAAGCACTTGCAGGAAACACTGATTTAACTGCTCCAATTTTGCAGTGGGTCGGTTATGACATAGATGCTCTTCGCGGAGATAGTGCAGCTGCACCTATACTGCCTCTATGGAGTGGGATTATTGATATGGATTTATCAAACACAAATACTCTTGTATCTCCATCTACAAATACGGCTGAGTTGCAAACTCTTATCTCTGCACTTTCTAATGCTGGCAGTGGTATAGACAATGCTGCTCTATATTTTATCGGTTCAGATAGTGATATACAAACTGGATATGGATGGAACGGTGCTGCAGTTGCAACACAAAACGAAGCGATGCACCCTATAAGAAGAAGCGTCGTAGCTGGCGAAGAGAACCGTTTTATACCTATAAATGGTGCTACTGGTGTTGATAATAATTTTAATGGTGCTGATATTTATGAGTATTATCAACTCGCATGGACTGCTTATGCTGTTGGTATAAGAGACTATAACGCAACTACAAACACTGGTACGCTGATGCTATATTATAACTATCAGCCATGGAGAGGTGAAACCTATTTAGCAAATGGAACTGCTGTAAAACTTATGGACAATGTCAGTACATTTAGATTTATGGCAGCTGGTTCTATCTTAAAAATAGAAGTGTGTGTAAATTCTGATTTGATGGAGGATTACTCTTTATGCAAAGAAAAAACAGTATTTTAGAGTTGAACTCTCTCATAATAAAAAACGCTTCCTCAAAACGTTCAGGCTTTGCCATGATAGCAGCTATAATAGTTATCATCATAATAGCTACTATTATGACTCTCTCACTATCTCTAACAGCTCAAACAAGCAAAAGAACTGTAGATATGTATATATATGAACAAGTTGCTCTACATGCTAAAAGTGCGGCTGAATTAGCGATGCTAGAGATTGCTAAAAATGGTTGCACAAATAACCTAAATACTACACTTGATGGTATTTATGATGTAAATATTTCTATGCGTTATATTTATACTGCAACTGTTGGTGCTTGCAATGACTATTTTAACATAACAACACCGGACCAAAACGGCTCAGTTTTGATGGATATAACAGTAAGTGTAAACACAGCTCAAAACATTTCTACAGAGCCTATACGCTACTTTAGGCGAACCATCCAAAAACTCTAAATTGTAAAGATTCTAAACTATTTAATGTTATAATCTTTTATATTTAGAGACTAAAGGATTAAAGATGAATATAACATTAACTGGACGTAATATTGAGCTAACAGATGCTATCAAAACGCATATGCGCACTTCAATACAAACGCTTGAAAAATACAATATGGACATTATTTCTGTGAGCGTTGTAGCTTCAACTCAAATAAAAAAAGGCAAAGATCGCTCAGTTGTTGAGTTTCTAATAAATTTAGCGCGCAAAAACTCAATCGTTATTGAGCAGAGTGACCAAGACCTTTATGCTGCTATAGATTTAGCAATCGCAAGAGCACAAAAAGCTATACACCGTATACAAAACAGAGAAAATGAGCATTATAAAGAGGGAATAAACGAAGCAAAAATCCAAGCTAACACTTCTATAAACTTAAATGAAGAGAGTGAAGCTATGGAAGATGAAATCATTCCAGTAGAGCTAACTCTTTATAAACCTCGCGAAGTTGAAGATGTTTTAAATGATATAAAAGAGAACAAAAAACTCTTTGAAATCTTCATAGACAATGATGGTAAAACAAGAGTGCTATACAAAAGAAATGACGGTAGATTCGGACTTTACTAACAATCTGGTAAAAGGAAGCAATTCCTTTTACTCCACTTTTAAATTCTTTAAATCATCTTTTACCATTTTTACTATTTCTACGTCTTCTGCTAAATCAATCCATTTAAACTGATTTCCACTTTGGTTATGCCCTCTTAATAAATCTCCACCTTTTCTGAATTTTAGATCAAGATTTGCTATATCAAACCCACTTGTAGTCTGTACAAACTTATCAAGACGCTCAGATGTCTGCTGGTTTGTATATAAAAAGCAGTATCCCTTCAGTCCTGTTCTACTAACCCTTCCACGAAGTTGATGCAAAGTTGAAAGACCTAATCTCTCTGCACCAACTATCACTACAGTGCTAAGACGAGATAACGATATACCAACTTCAACAACTGTTGTAGCGATAAGAATATCTCCTTTTTTATCGAACTCTCTTAGTACCTCTTCTTTATCTCTGTCTTTACCATGAGTTACATAAACATTCTCAAATCTATCTTCCCAAAAGCCTCTTGCCTCATCAATACTTTGATACTCTAAAACTTCACTTTGCTCTACAAGCGGATATACAAGAAGCACTTGATTGCCAAGAGTAATCTCATTCTTTATATGTTCTAATAGCTCTTTAAAATCACTCTTATGTATAACTTTACTTGCAATGTCTTTTTTAAAAGGTGTTGAAGTGATAAGTGAAACATCAATATGAGCTGTCTCTATCATAGCTTGTGTTCTTGGAATTGGCGTTGCTGAGAACTGTAAAAAGTGTGGTTTTGCATCTGAATTTTTGATACCATTATTTTGTTGACTTACCAATTTTTCTAGTAAATTTCTCTGCGCTGTTCCAAAACGGTGCTGCTCATCCACCATAACAAGAGTAGCCTTTGGTAGTTCTCTATATAAAAGAGCATGTGTACCGATGATAAAGTCATACTCATCTAGTTCCATACTTTTATTTTTACTTGTAAATAATGCAATTCTCATCATCGGGAGATATTTTTTTGCCTCTTCATATATCTGGTTTGCAAGTATAGTAGTTGGTGCCATGAGTATTGAGCGATTAGGATAGTTCATAAGCGCTGAGGCTAAGATAACCATAGTTTTTCCGCTTCCAACATCTCCAACTATCATCCTTCTAGCAGCATATCCATTTTTAAAATCGGCTTTTATATCATCTATCGTCTCTATTTGCTCGCTTGTTAGTACAAATGGTAAGCTCTTTGCCCATGCTTTGTAGTTACTTGGCGAGGAGGAGAGTGAAGGATAGTAGCGTCTCTTATTTGTCAATTCTCTCATGTAAATAAAAAGTTCTGTATATTTAAGAGCTTTTAATATATTCTCATCTACCTCTCTTAGATTTGGTATTACGTTTTGTGGAAAATGCAGTTTTAAAAGTTCATCTGCTATATCTTCTCTAAGCCCCTCTAAGAGCAAATTTTCTTTATTTAAGGTACTTTGTATAAGACGCAGCATTACATCACTTCTAAGAGCTGATTTGTACTTTGGAGTTATAGCGCCAATAGTTGTGACTTTTTTTGGCATACTTATACTACACGCCCCACCTTTGCACTCAATCATCCCATAGTAATAGTCTCTCTCACCGACTTTAAATTGATGCATCATATATGGTTTTGGATGAAATATAACACCCATAACTACATGTGAGAAGTTATGGGCAAAAAAAGTGATTTGAAGTGAGTTAGCAGACCTATATACAGCCTCAACAGTGGCATCAATGAGTTGCATGGAGTGAGGTTGAAGTTTAGAGCTAAGTCGTAAATCTTCATAAAGAGAAGGAACAAACAAGGAGAGTTCAGAATAGCTAGTGATACCTAGCTTTTTAAACTTATCATGTTGCTCTTTTGTAATGTCCATCTTAAATCCTTAGTATCAAATACTATCTTTTCTTATGAACTAAGTATAAAAATATTGCGTTTTGCAATATTTATTTGATTAAAGAAATGCGTTACTTAGTAACTATCGCAAAACTCATCTCTAAAATCTCAGTATGCTCTTTGATGAATTTGTTCAACTCTTTAAGCTCAAGATTTTTAATAAGCTCTAACTCTCTATCTGAGTGCCCAAGTTTATGCCCATTGTAGTACTCCATAAAAGTACGGTTTAGTCTTTGACTCATAGTCTCTACTCTAAGAGGCTCGCTTCCTAGTAAAAACTTTTTAGTCTGCTCTAGCTCGCTTTTTTTAACACCGTTTTTTACAAAATCTTCTACTATATCTTTAACACTTTTTTTTGCTTCTTCAAGAGAGCCTAACTTTGTTTGTAGATGTCCATTCATACTGCAGCTTGATTTTGTAGCATCAAGTCTTGCATAAGCAGAATAGGCAAGTCCTCGTTTTACTCTAATCTCTTCCATAAGTCTTGAGCCAAAACCGCCAGCTCCTAGAATGAAAGTAGCAACTCTTGCTTTATAATAATCATCAGAATCTACCGAGATATGATAAGGTGAGCCAAAATAAACATAGGCTTGTTGTGTATCTTTTTTTATCACCTTCTCTTTAGGCTCTTTTGTTATTTCGTACTTTATGACTTCACTACTCTTACCAACACTTAAAGAGTCTATTATTTTTATAACTTTAGGCTTTATCTCTTTTATATCTGTATCGCCGCCAACAACTACAATGAGTTTTGAAGAGACAAGGTTTTCTTTTATGAAATTCTTTACATCATCAAGCTCTATGCTTTTAACACTAGCCACCGTTCCAGAAGATGGTTGCGCAAGTACGCTGCCCTCAAAAAGAAGCGCTTTGAGTTCATTTGCAGCTATATAATCAAAGTCGTTCTCTTTGTTTGCCAAAGAGCCAAGTGTTGATGTTTTGATTTTTTTTATAACTTCTGGCGTGAGGTTTGGATCACTTAGTAGCATATGAAGGTATTTTAAACCTTCATCAAACTCCTCTTTTAGGCATCCTAGCTCTATAACAAAAGTCTCCTTACCGCTTGAAGCAGATATATGAATAGCTTTACTCTCTAATGCCTCTGCGAATGCGCTTGAGCCTAGCTTTTTAGTCCCTTCGTTCATAAATTTTGCACTAAATTTAGCTAAACCAGCTTTTTTTGTATCTGATATGCTTCCACTGTTTTTAAAGACAAGTTGCATAGTTATTAGTGGCAATCTTTTGTCTTGTTCAAAAATAAGAGGTACATTTACATCTTTTGTTTTTATCTCATCTATTGTTGTTGCCATTATTATATTTCCTAAAATCAGTAGTGTTAAAATTATTCTATTCATCTATGCAAATTTCTCTAAAATCTCATAAGCAGTATTTCTCTTTGCTGGTATTTCACCCATATCTTTTATGAGATGTATCATCTCCTCTTTTGCCATCTTGTATGCGGCACCTGCAGAGCTTACAACATTTTCTTCCATCATGGTTGAACCCAAGTCATTTGCCCCAAATCTAAGAGCCATCTGCCCTATATAAGGCCCTTGCGTAACCCATGAGCTTTGAATATTTGGCACATTATCAAGGTAGAGTCTAGCAACTGCTAAAAGTCTTAAGTAGCGGTTTGAAGATGGTTTTTCCATATCTGGAATAAGCTTTAAAAGTTCAGTATTTTGACCTTGAAAACTCCACATGATAAAGGCACGAAAACCGCCAGTCTCATCTTGAAGTCTTCTTACCATATCAAAGTGCTCTATTATCTCTTCATCACTCTCAACAGTTCCATACATCATGGTTGCAGTTGACATGATGTCTAGTTTATGCGCTTGACGGTGCACATCAACCCAAACTTCACTATCTATTTTCTTAGGAGCGATAATATCACGAACTTTATCACTTAGTATCTCTGCACCTGCTCCAGGGATTGAAGCTAGACCTTTAACTTTTAGTCTCTGTAAAACTTCTTGTATAGTTATGCGTGAGACTTTTGCAATAAAATCAAGCTCTATGGAAGAAAAGCCATGAATCGTAATTGTCGGGTATTTAGTATGGATATGCTCAACCAAATCTTCATACCACTCTATCTTTAGTTTCGGATGAACTCCACCTTGAAAAAGTATCTGCGTTCCACCGATTTCTAAAAGCTCATCTATCTTAGTGTCTATCTCATCAAATGTTAAAACATAAGCATCTTCATCTTTTTCATGTCTGTAAAATGCACAAAATTTACAATCAACCCAGCAGATATTTGTATAGTTTATATTTCTATCCACTACAAAAGTAGTAATTCCCTCTGGATGAAGCTCTTTTTTTCGAGCACTTGCCATACGTCCAAGCTCTTTTAAGTCTGCATATTTTATAAGCTCTAACGCCTCTTTTTTGCTTAGTCTATTCATAATTCTCTCTTTAGTTCGTTGCTTTAGCAATGATAGCACTTAGACCTTTATCCATTGCCTCTAACTCTTCTTTGTTACTTAATTTAAAATCTACTTTAAGCGCACTTACATCTCTAAATGCAACTTTTACATTAGCTGTAGAATCTTTAAAAATCAAAACACGCAAAGGCAAATCAAGTGCACTTAATATATTTTCTTGCATAAGTTTTGTGCCAGCCTTTGGGTTTCCAAAGAGTATGACTTTTGCTTCAGCCATCTCCATATTAACATTCTTAGCATTTTGTTTATGATCGATGATTGTAAATACTTCAAAACCTTTGGATATAACTATCTCTTTTATCTTTTGTGTAGTCTCTGAGACAGAGTATTTACTCTGTATTATATTGATATCATTTGCATTTAAACTTACTAAACATATCAAGATAAGAAAAAGTTTCTTACTCACTTATATAACTTCTTTATCTTTAGAAATCGCGTCAAGCACACCGTTTATAAACTTTGGTGATTGCTCAGTTCCAAACGCTTTTGTAATCTCAACTGCTTCATTTATAACAACTGCAGAGTCAAGTTCACCAAAAAGTATCTCATAAGTTGCCAGTCTAAGAGTAGCTCTCTCGATAGCTCCAAGACGTTCAAAATCCCAATCTTTAAGATGCTTTACAATTGCTATGTCAACTGGAGTTATGTTTGCCATAACACCCTCATAAAGAGTAAGTGCAAAATCTTTTTGTTTGTTTCGAATCTTCTTCTCTTCTAAAATCTCATCTGTATGTTCAGCAATGTTTCCATTACCCAAATCAAATGCGTACAGCAGGCTTACAACTGCCATTCTGGCTTGATGTCTAGTTGCCATGCTTAGAGATTCTCATACAAATCAAGCATCTCAATAACAACAGTCATCGCTTCAAAACCTTTGTTTCCAGCTTTTGTTCCAGCTCTCTCTATTGCTTGCTCAATCGTATCAGTAGTTAAGAGTCCAAATGAGACTGGTTTTTGATACTTAAGACTCATAGTTGCGATTCCCTTTGTAGCCTCAGCAGAGACATAATCAAAGTGTGGAGTAGCCCCGCGAATAACAGCACCAAGTGCGCAAATAGCGTCATACTTTTTACTAGCTAGCAGTTGATCAACTATCATAGGAAGTTCAAATGCCCCCGGAACTAAAACATGTGTCAAATCTGCTTCATCCCCGCCATGACGAGCAAAAGCATCTTTTGCACCCTCAACTAATCTATCAACAATAAAATGGTTCCATCTTGTACTAACAATAGCAATTTTCTTGCCGTTTACTACTTTTAATTTGCCTTCAATTAACTTCATTTTTTATATCTCCTGTATCTTTTTAATTTTATTTATTATACGTTCTAACTCATCTAACTTTATCATATTTGGCCCATCACTTAGTGCACAGCTTGGGTCAAAATGTGTCTCAAAAAAGAAACCATCAACTCCAACGGCCGCTGCTGCACTTGCTAGATATGGAACCATCTCTCTATCTCCGCCTGTTTTTCCACCAAGCGCACCGGGAGCTTGAACTGAGTGCGTTGCATCAAAAATAGTTGGTGCAAACTCTCTCATGATTACAAGTGAGCGCATATCTACGACGATATTTCCATATCCAAAAGAGCTTCCTCTCTCACAAAGATATACGCCATGTTTTTTTGAAGCCTCATAACTTACCTCATCACAACCACGTGTCTTTAGTACTTTTGCTACTGAGTATTTCATATCTGGGGGATTTATAAACTGCCCTTTTTTGATATTTACCTCTTTTGTAGTTTTAGCACATGCAACAAGCAAGTCTGTTTGACGGCATAAAAATGCAGGGATTTGAAGCATATCTACAACTTCAGCAACCTGTGCAACTTGGCATGATTCATGAACATCAGTTACTACTTTGTAGCCAAAGTCATCTTTTACTTTTTGCAAAATCCTAAGTCCCTCATCAATGCCAAGCCCGCGAAAACTCTCTAATGATGTACGATTTGCTTTATCAAAAGAGGATTTAAAATAAAAATCGATTGTTTTATCATTTTGATAAATTTCTAACTCTTTTGCAATTTTAAAAATGTTTTTTTCACTCTCAATAACGCAAGGTCCAGCGAGTAATTTCATATGTTTACCTTTTAAAAAATAGAAAGTGATTATATCATATTGGGTTTAATGTAGAATTATTTTGATTTTACAACCATAATTCCGGCAATGACTATAAGAACAATTCCACATGTAGTTATAAAGTTTGGCAGAGCGTCTCCAAGGAGCATCCCTACAAAAATAGCAAAAACTATATTTGTATAACTCACTGCCCCAACTATTCCGGCTTTTGTCTCTCCATATGCTTTAGTCATAAAGTATTGAGAGAAGGTTCCTAGCACACCTAGCCCTACAATATAAACCCAAACAACTCCGCTAGGAATAATAAACTCTCCCATCATAAAATCAAGTTCAGCTATATAAAAATAGCGTGAGAGTATAAAGAGTAAAATCGGACCAACTGTTCCAACTAAAGTAAAGGATAAAACTATCATTCTTGTATCGTAATAGTCTTTTAGCTCCCTAATCGAAGTGTATGCAAGAGCGGCACCTATACCGCTAAAGATTCCCAATATGTCATATTTGCTAAACCCAAATCCACTTGGTTGTGCAATCAAAACAATTCCACAAAAGCCGATAAATACGGCAATCCAAGCACTAAGCGATAGTTTTTCATTTAAAAATAGCCATGCAAAAATAGCCGTAAAGATAGGCGCTGTTTTTGAGTAGGTTACAGCGTCACCAAGCGGTATATTTGCTATATTATAAAAATAGGCAAGAAGAGCCAAAAAACCCATTAATCCTCTAAAAAAAAGCAGAAATGGCTTTCCACCTTTACTCTTCATAGGGCTTTTATAAAGAGCATATCCTATAAAAATAACACCAAAAATATTTCTAAAAAAAACAACTTCTAGTGAGCTCATATGCTCTGAAGCTAGTTTTGCAAAAGCACCCATAACTGCAAAAAGCAGCGAGGCGATGAGCATATATTTTATACCGTTATTTAGCTCTTTAATTTGTTTCATAGACGCAAGTATACCAATCTTTTTTAGGAACACTTGCAAAAACATAGGTTATAATTGATAGTACAAGCAAGTGGAGATATGATGAAACAGTACTTTATTGCTCTTATTTTATATCTATCTTTATCTATCAATCTTATTGCGGAAAATAATACAACACAGCACACATTTAATAAGTATGTAGATGAGAGTCATAAAGAGTTTTCAAACTATGTTGTTGATTTTTTTAGCGGAGTGGATAATAGCATAAGTTATTGGGTTAAAGATACAGACAATAATGAAACCATAGAGAATCAAACGCTAAGCTCTGTTGATGAGTTTTTTAAAGATAAAAAGTTTATTGAAGACCTTGAGTCAAGCTTTATAAGGCTTCGTCTTGGCACAACACTTCAGTCAAAAGAGTCAATAGACTTTAACTATAAAATAAGAGCCCAGATACCACTAAGTAGGACCAAGAAAAGCTTTCAGCTTTTTATTAGTGATATTGAAGACAATCATATAGATACAGATGTATTAGCCCTAAAAAAGAACACAAGCACGCAAGTCGGAGTTAACTACTTCGCACCAATTTATAAAGATATAAAATCAAAATACTCCATAGGAATCAGTAGCCTAACTCCTTATGCAAAAGCGAGATACTCCAAAGATTTTAAAGCAAACAAGTGGCTTATTCAGCCCACTCAACAATTTAAATACTCATTTAAATCAGACTGGAGTGAAGAGACAAATATCTATTTTGACCGAGCTTTAGATGAGAGATCTCTATTTAGAACTACACTTCATCGTTCAACTCAAGCACATGTAGATGGATTTGACTATGCGCTCTCGTTCTCTTACTACTTAACACCATCACACAAAAAAGGTTTTGCAGTCTCACAACTATTTTGGGGAAACTCCAAGTATAGTTGTGAAATACACCCAGAACAATACTCAGGCATTAGCAACTATGCAACACAATTTTCATGGCGTCAAAATATCTTTCGCAAATGGATTACTTATGAAATACAACCTATTGTAAGTTTTCATAGAGAGTATAATTACGAGCCAAATTATATACTACAATTTAACCTTGATTTTTATTTTGGAAATATAAACTAATATAGGGGCTAAAAATATGAAAATTAGGTACTTTTTAATATCGTTATTCATTGTAAGTTCACTTTGCGCACAAACATTTTCTAGCCGTTATGAAGTAGAAGTAACACTTTTTAAAAAGGTTGGTTATGCTGATGTACTCTTTATAGAAGATGGCCAAAATTATGAGATAAAACTTATAGCAACTACAATTGGTGCAGCCGCAACTCTTCTAAAACATAGAACTGAAACATTTACCAGCAAAGGCAAAATCATAGATGGAAGATATGTACCTGACGTGTTTATAAAAACAAAAGAGACGACAAAGAGATCAAGAACTCAAACATACTATTTTAATCATCTAAAAAGAGAGTACCAACTATATGCTATTGGTGCAAATAACGATAAAAACAGCATTTTAGTCTCATGTTTAGATAAAAACAAAGGCTCAGAGATAAGCTCTTTACAAAGAAGTGATTATCTCTACAATCTCAATGTTGAACCTTTTGAAAAAAGTGATAGTATAGTTGATGTTTTAGTTGCACTTGATAGTGATGGGATGTTAAAAGAGGCTTATATGGATGATCTTTTTTGGATTGGGAAAATCAGTGCAAAAAGAGTTCATCACAAAGTTACTAACTAAGATAACACGTTAGTAAAAATATATCTATTTATTAACTTCTATTTCTTATAATTATGCGATTTATAAAGGAGTGTTATGGGAAATATAATTGTTTTTGCAATTTTAGGCTGGTTTTTTTACTCAATTTTTAAAAGTTATGCAAAATATAGTGCTTACTCAAAGAAGGCCTTTAAGAACTTCTCAATCAACAAAGAGTCTCTGCAAAACAGTGAACTTGGTCTTTTCATAGCACTTGTCGCTAAAGTTGCAAAAGCTGATGGAAGAGTAGATGCGCTTGAAGCCGAACTTATCGGTATCATGTTTGATGATATTTCAGCAATTTTTCCAGAGCCTCAAAAAACAAAAGATATTTTTAAAGAGATATTTAACGAAGAGAAAGAAAAAAGAGACAATGTTCAAAGTATCGCCCAAACACTAGCTAGAGCAATAAAAAGAGATAGAGCAAAACAGCAACAATTTATGGGCTTTTTGATTCAACTCGCTTTTGTTGATGGAGAGTTAAGTAAGAGCGAAGAGATAATTTTAGCTGAGATTGCTGAGGCTCTTGAGTTTGATGTAAACCTCTACCACGCAATGTTTGACAGGTTTGAGAAGATGATGAGTAACATCACTCCTAAGGCAACTATAGAAGATGCTTATAAACTTCTAGGAGTGAAGCCCAGCGATGACATGGATACAATCAAAAAGGCATATAGAAAACTAGTTCGTGAATTTCATCCAGACATCATAAAATCTCAAGGCAAAAGTGAAGCTTACATGCAAGAAGCAACGGCAAAAACTCAAGAGATAAATCAAGCATACGAGATGATAAAAGAGAAGAGAGCCTAAAGTATGAGAGGCTTTTTTCTCTCTTTTATACTAGCGTCATTTATATACGCTGAGGACATGGGCTCACTTCTTTTTCACGGCAACTGCCTTACATGTCATCATGAAACAAAAACTATCTCCGCACCTTCTACAAGTGAACTTAGACAAAGATATAGAGATGCATTTTTTTCTAAAGAGGAGTTTGTATCTTATATGTCTGCGTGGGTTAAAAAACCCTCTTATGAAGGCTCGCTTATGCATGATGCTATCAAAAAACACGGCCTAATGCCGGAGTTAGGCTTTGATGATGATGCGCTAAAGAGTATTAGCGCTTATATCTATGAGACAGATTTTTTAGAGGAAGGAAAAACTCATCCTAAGAGATAGTTTTATCCTATAAAAAATCTCTCTCCCAAAAAAAATCTATCCAATCATCTGCTTCATTTATCCAAAAATCTGGCTCATAAATAGATGTTTTTTTATAAAAAAGTGTTGCTGATTTAAACTCTATCTCTTTAAACTCTTCATTAAGATAGTTCATAACAGCGCTGAGAGTTTCACCGCTATCAGATATATCATCAATGACTAAAACCCTCTTTACATCTTCAAAGCTGCATTTTTGAAAGAGTGTAATTTTCTCTCTTTTGTTATTCTTGTCATATAGTTCAGTTCTAATGCTTTGAACATCTCTTATATCTAAACCTTGAGAGACTGCATGAGCTAGTGTAAAGCCACCTCTTGCTATTGTTACAATAGCTTCAAAGTTATGCTCTTTAAGTAAAAGCAGTAACTTATTTGTGTCATCTTTAAAATTTTCATAACTATAATATTTCATAAAATGAATTGTACATAAAAACTCTAAAAAAGCCTCTAAATGAGGCACTTAAAACAAAGCATTGTGGTATGAATTAGTAAAATATCTTTAAGATGAAAACTGCTACAATCACCACAATAAAACAAAGGAGATCACCAAATGATCAAAACTATTTCATCTATTGCACTTGCAGTTCTGCTTAGTGCCATTATTACAGGTTGTTCAAAGGATGTTGAACCGGAGAATAGAAGCGTAGATTTTTCTTGTAAACAAGAAAATGTTGATGCTCCAAAATGGACTTGTATCCCTGAAGTAGCTGGACATTATGCCGGAGTTGGCATTGCTGAGAAGAGCGCTGCTGGAATGGATCATATGAGAAGAGTAGCAATGGCAAATGGTCGCTCCGATTTAGCGCAACAGATACAAACATTAGTAAAAGACAAAGTAAGTCTATATACTGGTACAACTGGTATTGCTGCTAGTGAGACAGTAGATAAAACGACTGAGAGCGTAACTAAGCAAGTTGCAAAAGTAAACTTAAGCGGTTCAAAAGCAGTAGATATGTGGAACGCACCTTCTGGCGCTATTTATATGCTTGTAACAGTTTCTAAAGATTCTACTAATGAGCAAATTAGAGATAACATCAAAACAAGTTTTAAAAATGATAATGCTCTTTGGCAACAGTTCAAAGCTAAAAATGCTCTAGAAGATCTTGAAAAAGAGTTCTCTGGAGAATGAAAAATATAGTATTTGGGCTTACTCTACTTCTGCTTTTTTTAACAGGATGTTCTCAAAAAGAAGTCGTTGTTCAGCCAAAATCCCAATCTATATCTAATATTCAAGACGAACAAGAGCTATCTACTCGTATGGCCATTATACACAGCGCTCTAAAACATCTAAATAAAAGTAGCTCTGAGGATTGCTCAGGGTTTATAGCCTTGGTAAATAGAGAGACTAATGAAACTCTTTACAAATCAGAAGAACTATATAAATATTTTGACAATACAAGTCGCGCAAAAGCTATTTTCAATATGCTTAAAGATGAAAATAGACTAGTAACTGACATCCTTCCAAAAATAGGAGATATCGTCTTCTTCTCAGATACTCTTCAAAAAAACAAGAGAGTAATAGGCTCCTTTAATATCACACATATTGGCATTGTTACAGAAGTTGATGATGATGGAACTGTTCATTTTATCCACAATATTCAAGGTAGCCCAAGGATAGATCAACTAAATATAGAACATTCAAACCATCAGATACTCTCAGGCAAAAATGTAAATAGTTTCCTAAAAAGATGTCCTAAAACAAAAGCAAAAAATGAGTGTTTAAGCTCCTTTTTCTTTAGTGCTTATGGATCTCCTATACCAAAAGAGAAGACTCACATAAGTAAAAACTAAAAAAAAACCACTTCTTTATTTAGCTATAATTCCATCCAATAAAACTAAGGTACTCTCATATGAAAAAAATCGCCATTATCGGTCGCCCAAATGTTGGCAAAAGCTCACTCTTTAACAGACTTGTAAAAAAAAGAGATGCTATTACCTCTGACATTGCTGGAACGACAAGAGATGTAAAAAGACGACATGTTGTTATTTTAAACAAACAAGCTCTTCTTCTTGATACCGGCGGACTTGATCAAGGGTGTGAACTTTTTGACAAGATCAAAGAGAAGTCTTTAGAAGCTGCAAAAAAAGCAGATATCATCCTCTATATGGTTGATGGAAAAAGTATTCCAGAAGATAGCGATAAGAAACTATTTTATGAGCTTCAAACTCTTGGTAAAGAGGTTGCACTTGTTGTAAACAAGATAGACAACGACAAGATGAAAGATAATCTTTGGGATTTCTATGAGTTTGGAACGGACGCTATTTTTGGAGTATCTGTTTCGCACAACAGAAGCGTAAACGCTCTTTTAGAGTGGATTTATGATAGATTGCCAGACGAAGATATCATCAAAAACGAAGATGAAGAAGATGATGTAAATGTTGTAGAAGAAGACGATGAAGAGTTTGAGTTTGACGATAAAGAGTACAATGAAGAGGAAGAGGATGATAACTTCTTCTATCCTGATGATAACGAAGAGGATGAGGAGTTTGAAGATGACTCTATCTTTGCTCAAAACGATAGAATCAAAGAGTTTGATGAAACTGATGTAAATCATATAAAAATCTCTATCATTGGGCGTACAAATGTTGGAAAAAGCTCACTCTTAAATGCTCTTCTTGGTGAAGAACGCTCTGTTGTAAGTAGCGTTGCAGGAACTACAATTGACCCGATAGATGAGAGTATGGAGTACAAAGGCAAACAACTTACATTTGTAGATACAGCAGGTCTTCGTCGTCGCGGTAAGATTGTAGGTATTGAGAAATTTGCACTTATGCGAACTAAAGAGATGCTAGAGAACTCAAACATGGCTCTTGTTGTACTTGATGGAAGTGAGCCATTTTTAGATTTGGATGAGAAGATTGCAGGTTTGGTTGATAGTAACCGCCTTGCTTGTATCATTGTTTTAAACAAATGGGATATCGCACCTAGAGAAGATTATGACAAGATTATTCAAGAAGTACGTGATAGATTTAAGTTCCTAGCTTACGCTCCTATCATAACGCTATCTGCAAAATCACATAGACGTGTTGATAAGCTCTTTGATATGATTTTAGAGATAAATGACAACTACTCTCAACATGTAAAAACGTCAGAGTTAAATGTTGTACTAGAAAAAGCACTTCGTCGTCATCAACTCCCAAGTATGCGTGGTCAGATTATTAGAATCTACTATGCAACTCAGTATGAAACAAGACCACCAAAGATAGCTATAGTTATGAACAAACCTCGCGGTCTTCACTTTACATATAGAAGATATTTGACAAATAAATTAAGAGAGGCTTTTAACTTTACTGGAACACCAGTTCTCTTTAAAGCTAAAAAAAGAGGCGAGAAATAAAGGGAAGTAATTCCCTTTAGTGAGTACAAAATAGTTAGAATGGTTTTATTATAACCATTGCCACTATTATAAGAAGCAAGATAGTCGGAACTTCATTATACATTCTAAAAAACTTTCCACTCTTATCACACTCATCTTTTAAAAATTTCTCTCTAAAATATCCAAGTGAAAAAAAGTATGCAACTAAAATAACTACAAAAAGAATCTTTGCATGTAACCAAGCATTACCACTAAAACCTAACTCAATTGCTAGGTAAGTCCCACTCAGTAGTGTTGCCCACATAGCAGGGATACCTATATACTTATATATTTTCATCTCCATAACTTTTACAACTTTTACAAACCCCTCATTATCAGCATTTTCTGCATGATAAACAAAGAGCCTTGGTAGGTAAAACAAAACTGCATACCATGATATAAAAGAGAGAATATGAAACCAAACAATCCAACTATACATAAATAACTTCCTTAAAATTTCTTCTCAATATAAAAACAATTGTAGTTAGAACCACCTTTTTTTACATTGTTCACTAGTCCAAAAATACCTGAGCGGTGTTTAATCAAAAAACCCACATACATTTTATTAAAAAACTTATTTTTTATTACTTTGCCTAGATTAAAATCTATCGTTGTATCGAGATAGTTAAGATAGTGCGAGGTATTATCCCCTCTATCTCTTGCTGATTCATACTCGCTAAATAAAATTCCACTTGTATAAGAGCCACCCTCACCAAATCCAAAACGAAAATACTCATCAAAGAAATTATAATACAACTTCAAATACAAGGTTGCCTCATAAACATCTTTTCCTAAGCTTCCCTCATCAAAATAAGCAAGTCCACCATAAACATATAAATCCAAAGGTAACTCAAAGATATTTTTTTTCAAAAGATATCCACCATCAATGGCATATACTCTCGGGTTTCCCTTGTATTCTTGAGATCTACCCATAAGTATCTCACCATAACTACTGTCTTTTGCAACACCCGCGCCAAGACGTAAAGTGTACTCTTCATCAGCAAAAATAGTAGTTACTAATAAAAAAAATAAAAATATATATTTTAGCAAGAGGAGTCCACTTAGATATTTTAGCAAGAGGAGTAGTTACATGCCAAGGTGATTGGCATGTTTTAAGCATCCATTGGTTCTAAATCTTTGATAGAAGTTGCTTGCTTTTGAATAACTTTTTCATGTAAACGCCATAGAGCTGTTGCTGCTCTATCTATTGCCAAATCAATAGCAGTGTCCAAATCTTCATCACTTTGGCCAATAACTACTGGTTGTGCATGTGCTATATGAACATCAAACTCTACTGAAACACCTTTTTTCTCTTTTTTTAGAGTCACATTTACTGTGATGATATCAAGTGAATATTTTTTAAATGCTTCTACTGCCGTCTCTATATGAGCTCTTGTATTTGCATGTAGAGCTACATCTTTTGCATGAATTTGTACATTCATCTTTTATCCTTTATGTTCATAGCTTTAGGTGCCATATATAAGCCCAATGTTAGCGAAATAAAGCTAAAAAATGTATAATAACGTAATGAAAATTTATACAATTTTGGAGTTTTAGGATGAGAGTTTTAACAGGTATTCAGCCATCTGGTGATTTGCATATAGGTAACTATTTTGGTTCGATTAAGCAGATGGTAGATGCACAAGAGAGTAGCGAGACATTTGCTTTTATCGCAAACTATCATGCAATGACTAGCGGAGGCAAAGATCTCGCAAGGCTAACTATGCAGTGCGCAACAGACTTTTTAGCACTTGGAATAGATCCTAAGAAATCTGTTTTTTGGGTTCAGTCAGATGTAAAAGAAGTTTTAGAACTTTACTGGATTTTATCTTCATATACTCCGATGGGACTACTAGAGCGTGCTCACAGCTATAAAGATAAAACTGCAAAAGGAATCGCAGCAAATCACTCACTCTTCTCATACCCTGTTTTAATGGCGGCGGATATTTTGATTTTTGGCTCTGAAATTGTTCCCGTTGGAAAAGATCAGATTCAGCATGTTGAGATTGCAAGAGATATAGCTATAAAGTTCAATAACCAATATGGAGATATCCTTACTATTCCAGAGTTTAGAATTCAAGAAGAGGTTCAAACTGTACCTGGGACTGATGGACAAAAGATGTCAAAGAGCTATGGAAACATAGTAAATATTTTTGGGCAAGAGAAGAGTCAACTAAAAGCTATAAAAAAAATCGTAACTGAAAATGTAGCGATGGAAGAGCCAAAAGAGTACGCAAGTTGTAATGTTTACAATATGGCAAAACTCTTTTTACAAGGAGATAACCTCATAGCACTTCAAGAGAGATATAAAAGTGGTGGCGAAGGGCATGGGCATTTTAAGATGTATCTAGCAGAGGTTATGTGGGAGTATTTTAAAGAGTTTAGACAAAAAAGAGAGTACTTTGAAGCTCATCAAGATGAAGTAAGAGAGATTTTAGATATGGGGGCAAAACGTGCTAAAGAGGCAGCACTTCCTATCATAGAGAAGATAAGAAGTGTAACTGGTATAAAATATTAAAATAAAGTTATTATCTCTGTTTATTTAGCCAAACCATTAACCCTTTTTGAGCGTGGAGTCTGTTTTCTGCTTCATTGAAGATTATCTCTGAGTGCGCCTCAAAAACCTCTTCACTAACCTCTAAGCCTCTATAAGCTGGCAGACAGTGGAGAAACCTTGCATCACTACTTGCTAATGACATCATCTTCTCATCAACCATAAATCCACTAAAGATTTTGATACGAGCCTCTTTTTCTTCCTCTTGCCCCATAGAAGTCCAAGTGTCAGTTGTAACAACTGTTGCACCTTTTATAGCTTCGGCTGGATCATTCATAACTTTTATAACTGCTCCACTCTCTTTAGCGATAATAAGGGCTTCTTGGAGGATTTTCTCATCAACTTCGTATCCTATAGGAGTTGCAACTCTTAGCTCAAAGCCTAGTTTTGCAGCTAACATAATCCACGAGTGAGTCATGTTGTTTCCATCGCCTACATAAGCCGCAACTATATTTTTTTCCATACCATACTCAACTAAAGTCATATAATCAGCGAGTAGTTGAACAGGATGATAAGAGTCAGTTAGACCATTAATTACCGGTACTTTAGAGTAAGAGGCAAACTCCTCTATACGTGTATGCTCGAATGTTCTAATCATAACCATATCGCACATGCTAGAAATCACTCTTGCTGTATCTTTTATAGGCTCGCCACGGCCAAGGTGGATATCTCTGTTTGATAAGAAAAGTGCATGTCCGCCTAGCTGAAACATTCCGGCTTCAAAGCTAACACGAGTTCTTGTTGAGCTTTTCTCAAAGATCATAGCAAGTGTTTGATTTTTTAGTTCATGTTTATAAGTACCATTTTTTAGGTTCTTCTTTATCTCTAAACCTATCTTTATAATCTCTAAAATCTCATCTTTACTAAAATCTCTTAGTGTTAAAAAGTGTCTCAATAATTTCCCCAAAAATATAAAATAAGCGTTAAGTTTATAACAATTCCCTTTAAGTATGCTTCTTTAAGCAATATCAAGCACACAAGAGAGAGATAAAAGGTTACTTTTGTAACATCCGCGCTACCTCTTTTGCATGATAAGAGATGATGATATCGGCACCAGCGCGCTTAAAACTAACCATAGTCTCCATAACAACTCTATCATAATCGATTAATCCTTGCATCCCAGCAAACTTTATCATGGCATACTCACCACTCACGTTATAAACAGCCATTGGAAGAGACGTCGCATCTTTTATCTCTCTTACTATGTCCAAATAAGCAAGTGCAGGTTTTACCATCAAGATATCTGCCCCCTGTGCCTCATCAGATATACTCTCAGCAATCGCTTCTCTTCTGTTTGCAGGATCCATTTGATATGATGCACGATCACCAAAACTTGGAGTTGATTCTGCTACTTCGCGAAATGGCCCATAATATCCTGAGGCAAACTTTGTAGAGTAACTCATGATAGGGAGATTTTCATAACCTGCACTATCTAATGCTTCTCTTAGAGTTGCGATTATGCCATCCATCATGCCAGATGGTGCTATCATATCTGCCCCAGCTTTTGCATGAACTATCGCTTGTTGTGCTGAAATCTTAAGTGTCGCATCATTATCCACTGTTTGGTTTTTTTCATCAATGATTCCACAGTGTCCATGATCTGTATATTCACAAAAACATAAGTCTGTTACTACAAACATATCTGGGTGAGCCTCTTTTATAGCTCTTATAGCTTTAGCAATGATTCCATGTTCACATAGTGAATCTGAGCCAATAGAGTCTTTTACGTCAGGTATTCCAAAAAGGATTATTGAATAAAGTCCTAATTTCTTAAGCTCTACGCACTCTTTTAAAACTTCATCTATACTCATCTGAAACACCCCAGGCATAGATGAGACTTCTGTTTTAATTCCCTCTCCAGAGCGAACAAAGAGTGGATAGATAAAATCATCTACTCTTACATGAGTTTGGCGCACTAGTGAACGAAGATGACTATTTAGGCGAGTTCTGCGAAATCTTTGAAACATTATTAAACCTTTTTTTAGCTATAATTTTTAAAAAAATATTTTACCTTTTTAAAGTTAAAGTTAGGACAATTTATTGGATATCGAGATCTCTGAAATAGCGAATTTACCATCAAGATTTGGTGATTTTAAGGTCAAAGTCTTTAAGGTTGGTTGCAAAGAACATTTAGTTATTTTTAAAGAACCACTTAGTGAGATTCCTATAGTTAGAGTTCACTCTGAGTGTTTAACAGGGGACGCTATAGGAAGTCTAAAGTGTGATTGTAGAGATCAGTTAGAGCACGCTCTACTTCTTGCTTCAAAAACAAATGGTATGGTCATTTACCTAAGACAAGAAGGGCGAAACATTGGACTTTTAAACAAGATAAACGCTTATGCCCTTCAAGATCAAGGGTTAAACACAATAGAAGCAAATCATCAATTAGGATTTGATACAGATGAGAGAACTTATGAAATAGTTCCTCTTATTCTTGAGGGTTTTGGAATCAAAAAGATAAAACTTCTTACAAATAATCCAAAAAAAGTTAGCTCATTAAGTGGTATTGAAGTCGTAGAGCGCGTGCCGATTATAATGAAGTCAAACCCTCATAACGAAGCTTACTTAAATGTAAAAAAAGAAGGCATGGGTCATCTACTTTAAGTAGTAACAAACAACTTTAAAGGAAATTTTTGAACTTAAAAACTGCCCTTGTGGAGCTTAATGCTGAGTTGCCTGACACATTTTTTCATCATATTCAAAAATACAAAGAGCATCTTTTTAAATGGAATAAGATACATAATCTAACTGGTGCTAAAGATGAGAAAACAATAGATGAGTTTATTTATGATGCCATCTACCCTATAACTTTTTTGCCAAAATGTAAAAATCTTTTAGATATTGGAACGGGTGCTGGTTTTCCAGGACTTATTTTAGCGATGGGACTTCCTGACGTTGAAGTAACACTTGTAGATCCTTTAGCAAAGAGAGCGAGTTTTTTACAGTTTATCAAAGCTGATCTTGGGCTTAATAACGTTAAAGTTGTACAAAAGAG
>NZ_JAQVKA010000016.1 GCF_028694895.1 Sulfurimonas sp.
AAAGTAGCGGAGCTTCTACTCTATTGGCTGCTGTTACGTCAACTCCTAACTTACCACCTACTAAAGCCTCATCTGATGAGTGATCTAGTGCATCTAAAATTCCCTCTGATATAAAAAGAGATTTTGGGGTAAATCTATCAAGTATATAAGTTGTTACCGCCTCATAACTATCTAACTTTGGTGCTTTTTCATCTAAAAAAATTGCATGTTTAACAAAACTCATCTGTCCGGCACCCCAAAAAGCGTGCATAAATTGTTTTGCATGTCCTTTATAGTGAGGCTGCATTTTTGCTAGTATTAAGTTATGAAAACCACCATTCTCTGGCATATGATAGTCAAGTAAATCTGGTGCTGTTGTTTTTAGTAGAGGGAAAAATATCTTCCCAGTAGCCCAACCCATATATTTATCTTCAAGAGGTGGTTTACCTACGACTGTAGCTAAATATGTAGGTTTTTTATTTGTGGTAATGGCACTAACTTCCATTACTGGATATGGATCTTCTAGAGTATAGTATCCAGTGTGGTCCCCAAATGGTCCCTCAATTCTCATATCCTTAGTATCAACCCATCCCTCTATAACATAATCAACATCATGTGGGATATAGAGTGGATTTGTTAAAGATTTTACAAGTTTAGCACTCTCTTTTTTTATAAGTCCATACATAAGTAGCTCATTTACACCATAAGGAAGAGGAGCAGTAGCGCACCAAGTATATAGTGGATCACCACCAATAGCAATGGTTACTGGCATTTTTTTACCAGCTTTTTGATACTGATCAAAAAAGTGTGAAGAGTCTTTGTGAATCTGCCAGTGCATCCCTAGATGATTTTTATCGTAAACTTGTAGTCTGTACATGCCGACATTTACCATCTCACCATCAAAACTTTGAGTATAAACTTGAGCCATTGTGATAAAAGGGCCACCATCTTGTTCCCAAGTAGTTAAAACTGGAATTTTATAAAGGTCTATCTCATCTTCTAGATATTTTATCTTTTGGCACTCACCCTCTTTTGAGAGTTTTTTTGGAAATATATTTTTAAGTGAAAAAAGCTCTCCAGCCATTGAAATCTTATTTAAAAAGCCACTTGGAGGTTTCATATGAAGTAGTTTTGTTATCTCATCTGCAATAGACTCAATAGTTCTGCCAAAGAGAAGCTCACAACGTTTATACGAGCCAAAGATATTCATTAGAACATCTTCATCAAATTTTCTACCACTTTTCTTATCAACTACATTTGTAAAAAGAAGTGCCATTCCGCCATCTTTTTTCTTAACCTCTGCATATGCTAAATGGGGTATTTCTAGATAAATATCAAGCTCTTGCTCAATTACTCTTAACTCACCGTTACTCTTTAATAACTCAATGGTTTTTTGCATTATTATTTATTTTCCATCATTGCTTCAGCACGAAGAAGGAGCTCCTTAGCACCTTTTTGTATAAACTCTGCAGCCATCTCTCTACCAATGTTTTCATAATCTTTTTTAGATGTTATTTTTGAATCACTAAGCATCTCTGTTCCATCAGGAAGACCAAGTACTGCTTTTATACTAATAGTTCCATCTTCTAAAACAGATGCATTAACACCTATTGGAACTTGACAACCGCCATCTAACTCATCAACAAAGGCTCTCTCTATAGTAGTCTCCATTCTGCTGTATTCATCTTCAAGTCTTGCAACTATTTTAAGAACTTGGGCATTATTTACAGACTCTATCCCCAGTGCGCCCTGCCCCATTGAAGGAATCATCTCTTCAAGAGATATAGGATATACATGTTTTACAGCGTCAAGTAGTGAGAGTCTATTTATCCCAGCTGCTGCTAAAATAATTGCATCAAAGTCACCTTTTTTTAGCTTTTTAATTCTAGTATCAACATTACCTCTTAAATCTTTTATGATTAAATCTGGACGAAGCTTTTGTATCTGCATACGACGGCGAAGAGAAGATGTACCAACAATTGCACCTTGTGGAAGAGCATCAATATTTGGATATTTTTCTGATAAAAGTGCATCTCTTGAATCTTCTCTATCTGTAATTGCTGCTAAGAGGAGTCCATCAGGCATAACAGTTGGAACATCTTTTAGAGAGTGAACTGCGATCTGAGCCTCTCCTTGGAGCATTGCCTCTTCTAGCTCTTTTAAAAACAGTCCTTTTCCACCTATCTTAGAGAGTGCTTTATCTTGAATCCTGTCTCCAGTTGTAACTATTACATTTAGCTCAACTTCAAGGCCTGGATTTTGCTCTTCTAAAATAGCTTTTATATGATTTGACTGCCAAAGTGCAAGTTGAGAGCCTCTTGTTGCTATTACTAATTTTTTCATCTATTTTGCCTCTTTATATTTCATTTTTGTTCTATCTAAAACACCATCAAAAAACATTGTAGGAGTCCCATTTACCATCATTGAATCAGCAATTGCTAAATCACTCTTTAGATGTTGGCCTACCTCTTTTGAGAGAAGATCAAACATTTTTATATTTGAACCCATAACTTTGTTAAACTCTGCTAATATCTTATCGTTTGATTTTTCTTTTGGATCTACTTTTACTTTATATAAGTTTAGTATCACATCTTTTTTTCCTTGAAGTTCAAGTGCTACAGCAGCTTTTACTAACTCTACAGAAGCTGGATGAAGTGACTCAAGCGGAAAATGGTAGTAGTAAACTGCAAATTCATTTGGTCTACTTTTCATATATTCAAGTGCCTCAGGAACAAATGTTTTACAAAACGGGCAAAGTGGGTCTGAGAAGATTGCTACTTTATGCTTTGCATTTGTATTTCCATAAATCAAATTCTCTTTTTTATAATTTTTATCTTCAAAAGGTAAAGAGACTAGCTCATTCATATCTCTTACTTTTTCTATATCAAAAATCTCTTTTGTTATAACTTTTCCATCTGAAAACCAAACCATCTTTTGAACAACTTGACGTTTGTCTTTTACTAAAAGAGCATCTAACTCAACATAATAAGCATACCAATCATCATGGCCTTGAACTTCTGTTACATTAGTGACTTTAACGTTAAGTGACTTTATATTTTGATTTGATGCAAACATCTTTTTTAAAAAATTCTCTATATCTTGGTTAGAAGCTTCTGCTCTTAATATACTACTTAGTACGAGTGTTATCGCTAATAATTTCAACATCAATGACATCAATATCCTTCTCATTTTTATATTTTTCATAATCTGTTTTGCACTTTGATTTTACATTATAACGATTAACAAGCATAGTTGTTATTACACCAAACTGTAATAAAATCCCTATAATATCTGTTAAAAAGCCAGGTAAGATAAGTAGAATAGCTCCAAAAATACTAAATAGATTAAGTCTTTGAAACTCTTCTAAATTTATACATCTATATGAAACTGCCATAACATTTTCTTTAAATGTTGAGCGAAAATTCATAAGAATAAATATACCAAAAAACGCACTCAGAAGTATCTCAAAAAAAGTTCCAAGTCCACCTATTACTGATGAAATGTTAACAGAAATTAAAACCTCTAAAAATAGATAGATTAAGAAGTAAATCATTACTTAATCAATTCCATAATTTTACTATAAGCACTGTTTGTATCAACTGATATACTCTCTTTTGTTTTTCTATCAAATATTTGAACTAATCCACTCTCTAGCTCTTTTCCGATAATTATAGTGTAAGGAAAGCCTATAAGCTCGGCATCTTTCATCTTAAAACCAAATCTCTCTTTTGTATCATCAAAAATAACATCTACTTTTGCAGTTCTAAGTTTTGCATAAAGTTCATCGCCAAGTGCCATTTGTGCTTCATCTTTTACATTTGAAACCATAACGTTTACGAGATATGGCGCACTCTCTTTAGTCCAAATACAGCCACTCTCATCATGATTTTGCTCTATAATAGCTGCTACAAGTCTGCTTACCCCTATGCCAAATGTTGCCATCTCAAAAGGTTTGCTTCTTCCATTTTCATCACTAAAGTTTGCTTCTAACGCTTGAGAGTACTTAGTTCCAAGTTGGAAGATATGTCCAACTTCTATCCCTTTTTTAAAGTGAAGATTTGCTCCGCAAGAGCACTTTTGATCTATCTTTAACTTTAGAAGTTCTTCATAACTCTTCTCATTTAACTCGTCGATTTTGTCTTTAAACTCATCAATAGTCTCAATGTTTGCGCCATAATTACAAGCTTCGCATACTATAAGAGTGTCCTCTCCACTATCAGCTAAAACATGAAACTCTTTACTTCCATCTCCACCGATTGCTCCGCTATCAGCTGCAACAACACGAAAGTCAAGTCCAAGTCTTGTAAAGATTTTTTTATAAGTCTCTTCCATTAGGTTGAACTCTCGTACCATATCTTCAGTACTTGAGTGAAAAGAGTAACCATCTTTCATCAAAAACTCTCTACCACGCATAAGCCCATATCTAGGTCTTGCTTCATCACGAAACTTTGTATTTATCTGATACAAGTTTAGTGGTAGATCTTTATAGCTTGTAACTCTATTTTTTACTAGCTCAACCATAGCCTCTTCATTTGTAGGACTAAGTACAAACTCATTTTGATGTCTATCTCTGATTCTTAGCATCTCTTTGCCCATAGCTTCAGAGCGTCCACTTCTCTCCCATAAGCTAATTGGAGTTACAAAACTAAGTTGAACTTCTAAACATCCGGCACAATCAAGTTCCTCTTTTACAATAGCTCTGATTTTCTCAAGCACTATCTTTCCAAGTGGCAAAAAGTTGTAAAGTCCAGCGCCTTGTTGGTTTATAAAACCGCCTCTTATTAAAAATTTATGGCTAGGTAATGTTGCATCAGATGGCGCTTCTTTTGCAGTTGGAATAAACGCTCTACTTCTTCTCACTTATCTTCCTTCTATAATGTTTAATGCGTGTTCGCACTTATATTTGTCTGGTATATCGCTTTTATCTTTTTCTATCAAAAACTGTACTGCACTTGTTAGCATATCTGCTTTTGATTCTTCTGATACACTGCGCATTTTTGAGCTCATCTGATGTAAAAATCTCTTTAACGCTTGTTGTGACATTTTACGGATTTGCTCTTCATACTCTTTTGGAATAAATCCTTTTTTTATAGCTCTATCACTCTCAATACGCGCCGCTTCAAATGCTTTTTGATATATCTCTTTTATCATTGGTTCAATATTTAGCGTGTTTAACCACTCAAAAAATTCAACTGTACTTCGTCCTATAATAGTATGAGCTTTTCTTGCACTATCTTCACGCAAACCGATATTTTCATCTACTATGTTTTTCAAATCATCTATAACATATAAATTAACTCTATCATCTTTGTCATAGCTTATATCTCTAGGAAGCGCCATATCAAACCAGTATCTCTCAAAATCACAAGGCTTTATTATCTCATCTGTAATAATAGGTTCAGGTGAAGATGTAGCTGTAAATAAAATCTCAAATTCATTAACAATCGTTGGTAAATCTTCAAAATCTAAAACCTTTGCACCACACTCAAGCGCTAATTTTTCAGCCTTTTGTTTTGTTCTATTTATTATATAAACATCTGCGCCACTTGAGATAAGATGCTTTGCTGTTATCTCAGACATCTCTCCAACACCAATAATAATGGCTTTTTTACCCTCAAAACTATCTATAACTGATTTTAGCTTTGAAACTGCAACACTAGCAATTGAGACTGGTTTAGATGAGATATCAGTAGCATTTCTGACCTTTGCTGCACACTTAAAAGCGTGGTGCATTGCACGAGCTAATTTTTGAGAACAAAATCCATTATCGTAAGAGAATCTAAAGGCATCTTTTAGCTGACCTGCTATTTGTGTCTCACCAACAACCATAGAGTCAAGTGATGATGCAACACTAAAGAGATGGTGAATTGCACTGCTATCATCAAAAATATCTGCCCTACCCTCAAGCTCTTCTATAGGGATTCCAGATCTCATAGCCAACATATTAAATATATGTTTTGTAGCAGTTGCTAAATCACTACAACTACAAAATACTTCCATTCTATTACATGTAGATATTAAGATAGACTCATGTATTGTTTCGCCAGAGTTTAGCTTAGTAAGACACCCTTTTGTAGCGTAATCGTCTTTATATGAGAGTTTTTCTCTAATATCAAGAGTTGAATTTTTATGTGAAAAACTTATGTTTAAATAGTGCATTAGTAGCTTCTTTTTATCATGGTTTGTAAAATTTCTATGAGTTCTGTATCATCTTTTATCGCGCTCATAGCCTCATTTGATAGCTTTTGAGCAAGAGAGAATGATTTTTCTACTGTTTTATGTTGCTTCATCATTTCTCTTATCCAAAGAGACTCTTCTTTAGTAAGTATCTTTGCATGTAAAGAGCTCAGTATTTGTCTATCTTCTTGGCTTAAGAGCTGATAAAGATAGATGTAAGGTAGTGTGCATTTCCCCTCAACAAAATCATTCATTGCAGGCTTTCCAAGTGTAGCCTCATCTGAGGTTATATCTAAAATATCATCTATTATCTGAAAAGAGAGTCCTAGATTTTTTCCATATAAAGCGTGTGAGTGTGGATCTTTTTTTGCAAGTAGTGCGGCGGCGTGAGCACATGCTTCAATGAGAGTAGCGGTTTTTAGATATAACATTTGAAGATATTTATCTTCATCACTATTAAAGCTCAGTGCCATCTTAACGTCCATCATTTCGCCTTTACTAAGAGAGGTAACAGAAGATGAGACAATTTTAGCAATCTCTTTATCAAATGACACTAGTTCACTAAAAGCTTTTGAGTATAGTATATCACCAAGCATTACTGCCGTTTTACTTCCATCTGTTGCGTTTACAGAAGCAACTCCACGTCTAAGAGTTGCCTCATCGATAACATCATCATGTAACAAGCTAGCTGCATGAATTAACTCAACTATTGCGCCAAGAAGAGGAGCAGTTGTAGAAGTCGGGGCTATCTTTAAAATTAGTTTTGCTCTAAGCCTTTTTCCACCTTGAAGCATCTCAAAAAGACGTGATACTTCTTCATAATCAATCTCTTTGATTATCCTCTTTATTTCGCTCTCAACTCTTTGCATCAATCTCTCTTTAGCTATTTTTTAACTCTTCTAACTTTATATATCTTTTATGATCAAATAAGAAAATCTCAAAAAGAACCTCATTTGAAGCCTCTTTAAACTCTTTGAATTTTACAAGCAGATAAGTTCTGCTAGCAAACTTAGAACCTTTTGGCATTAGTTCTACTCTAAAAGTTTGATTTTTATTTCTTAAATGAAGTACATTTTGTCCAACAATTTTGTCATAACTTTTAAATATAACAAGAGCGCCATCGGTGTAAAGAGTCCATCTAAAAGTAAAGAGCTTTTTTTTATCAGCGTATTTTACAAAAATATTCTTTTGCTCATCCTTTTTTAGTAAAACTTCTCTCTTTTGTATATACTCAGCAGATGCAATAGTGCAACTAAACACCATAAGAATAAAAAAGAGGAGTAAATTTTTCAACTATTCACTTTGTGATAAAATTGCGCCCATCATTTCAATGTAGAGATTTTTTGAAAAATTATCAACTTCATCTCTGTTTAATAAGATATAAGATTTGATATCTTTTTCTATTTTATCGCCATCATCGTTAAAGATATCACTGCATTTCTCTCTCATCATCATCTCCATAGCAGCTGCTCTGTCGATAAATTTTTCTAATTCATATCTAACTACATCATTGTTAGCATTGAACAAAACATCCATAAGTTTACTCTTTGGCGAGCCCATAAATATATCATCTTCGTCTTCAAATAATCCGTACATTTTATATCCTGTTTATAATATTGTGGCGATTATATCACCACAAAAATAATAGTGCCTTAACACCTGACATTAAGTCATATTTTTCTATAATTTCAAGATGAAAATATATGACTTTTTAATTATCGGTGCAGGTAGTGGCGGGTGTAATTGTGCTCATTATCTACAACAAAGAGGCCTTAGTGTCGCCATTGCCGATAAAGAGGGGGTTGCGAGTGGTGGAAGTGGCGCTGCTGGAGCCTTTTTATCGCCTCTTGCAGGAGTACAAAATAGCTATAACCGCTTTATAAACAGCGCACTTGAATACTCTTTAGAATTTTATGAAAAAATGACTCCAAATTCAATTGTAAAAAAAGGCGTTCTTAGAGTCGAAAATAATAATTTCAATAGTGCAAAACTCCAAACAAATAGCATAAAGAATCACTATATAAGTGCTAAAGAGCTACAAGAAATTTCACAAAACTTTACTCAAATTGATGGATATTTTTATGAAAATGCAGCGATTTTAAATCCACATGAGGTTTGCCAAGAGCTTATAAAAGAGTGTGATTTTTATAACTACAATGTAAAAGAGTTAAAATATGAAGATGGACTTTATATATTTGATGATTTTAAAGCAAAAAATATAATCCTTGCCCAAGGTGTTATAAAATCTATAGTAGAGACTCCATATATAAAAATAGCGCCTATTTTTGGAGTTAAAATTGATGTAAAAACAACAACAAAAGTACCTTTTAATATACACAAATCTATCTCAGTTTCAACAAATAAAAAAGATTCTACTATATCTATTGGTGCTACAAAAGAGAGGCATGACACATCTGAGATGGAGTGTCTGACATCATGTGATAAGTGTGCTTTTTATGTCAACAATGAACAGGGTCAAGTTGAAGAGTTATTAAAAGATGCAAGAGAGTTGATTAAACTTGAAGATGTAAAAGTAACAAAAGTATATAGAGGTGCAAGAGCTACGATTAAGAGTTATTTTCCAGTGATTGGTAAAGTTATAGATTATGAGCAAAGTTTAAAGAAGTACCCATCTATAAAAAACGGAACAAAAATTCCGCCTGAATTACTTACATATTTTGAAAATCTCTACATCATAAATGCTCTTGGCTCAAGAGGCTTTGTAGTAGCCCCTATGCTTGCTAAACTTTTATGTGAAGAGATTTTAGACTCTAAAAAGGTTCCCCAAGAGCTCTCAAATGAGAAACTCTTTTATAAAATGGCAAGAACTAAAGTATCTACTTAAGCCTATCTCTTGAGTAAATAACTTGGGTATAACTTTTAAAGATTGTCTTGTAATTAATAAAACATATCTTTATACATAGCATCTCCCCACTCAATAAGTCCCTTTCCTGCGTCAGTTCCACTCTTGTCATGCCAATTTTGCATCATTGCAACATTAAAGAATGTAAATGATTTATTAGATTCACTCCATTGATAATCTGTATTTACAGACATAGCTCGCATCGGGTTGAGTGCAACCGCTGAGAAACACTCTGTATGAGGGGATTTCCATACATTTTTTTGACCTAGTATTTTATCTCTGATACTTCTAGCAACAATGTACCCTTCTGAATTTGATGTATTTCCAGACTTACTAAATGCCATAGGTCTTGAATCTCCAGAACAATACACATGAGGATCACCTATAACTTGATAGGTAAAAGGATCAATATTTGCTTCGCCCTTGTTAATTGCATCTTTGGCAACACCTGCAATCTCCAAGAGTTTACTACCTCTAACACGAGGATAAAAAGCTGCATCTGAAAATAAAACTTCATCAAATTCAGTCATTACTTTTTTATTTTTTAGATCAATTTCCTCAATTTTTACATTTGGCATGTAGACAAGATAATCTTTGTACATTTCGTTAAATGCGGCATGAAACCCTTCCGCCTTTATCGTAACATCAGGATTTTCATCCATTAGTACAACTTTGCCTTTAATCTTGTTCTTTTTCATATAATCAGCAATCAGACAAGCTCTCTCATAAGGAGCTGGTAGGCATCGATAATTACCACCAGGAACTGTTAATAGAAAATTTCCTTCTTTGAAATTTTCTATTTTTCTTCTAATAGTATCATGCTCACTATGATTTTTAAATCCTGCTGGATATTTTGTGCTCAGCTCGTACTCAAGCGCTGTATCACCATTAGTCCACGCGCTATAATCATAATCAATTCCAGGTGCTAACACTAGATATTCATAATCTAAATACCCTTCATTTGTGTAAACTTTACGCTTTTTTCTATCAATATCAAAAACGCTAGCATTGAAATATGTGTAACCATTATTATTTGCCGCATCCAAGAAACTATGTGTAATGAACTCTAGCTCTACTCCGCCAACTAACCAAAGGTTACTAATAGGACAAGATATAAAAGTTGTGTTTTGTTCCACCAAAACAACATCAGCATCAGGAATATACTGTTTTAATCTCTTTGCAACAGATAGTCCCGACCATCCACCACCAACAATAACAATCTTTGCTCCTTTGCCATTTTTTGGAAGATTAGCAGCAGCACTCATAACTCTCACATTAGATAAATCACTTTTTTTAGCAGTTTCTTTTGCTGAAACTGCAGTTGTAGCCACTGATATACCGGCCAACTTTAATGCGTCTCTCCTATTCATTGGTTCTCCTTGTTTATATTAATTTATCATATAATTTGTGCACAAGAAAAAATCCTATTCTTTAAATGCTTAGTTTTTGTATGGTAATTACAAGTAGATAATAAGTTAATAAATCTTTAATTTATTAACTATCGGGAGGATTTGGCAGTATAATTAATCATTATACTTATTTTTAACGCCTACATCTAAATATTTGTTCTAAAACGCTTTACAATATTGTTACAATTTGTATCATAACTTCGTAGGATTAAAAAAATGAGAATTAAAAGAGATAGGAGAGAGTTAAATCAAATAACTATCTGCGTTCCTACACCTGCTGATGTAAAGAGTTCTAAAAGCATTGAATGCTCTATTCTTCCATCAATAATGTGAGCTTTAGCAACCCCGCCTTCTATTGCTTCTAGGCATGCATCTACCTTTGGTACCATTCCGCCGTGGATTGTTCCATCTGCCTTTAAAGCCTCAACTTCTGCTTTTGTAAGTGTGCTAAATAGCTCTTTGTTATTATTTAAAACACCTGCAGTATCTGTTAAAAATATAATTTTATTTGCACCTATTGCTTTTGCAACATATGAAGCACATAAATCAGCATTTATATTAAATCCTGGATGACCCATCTCAGTTCCAGCTGCTATTGGAGCAATAACTGGGATGAATTTTTCAGCTATAAGGTTTGAGATAACATCAGCTTTTACATCTGTAATGTTTCCTGTTAGTCCCCATTTTGAAAAGTCTTTTGCTTTTGCAGAGATAAAATGAGCATCTTTTCCACTAATTCCTATAGCTTTTGCACCGTGAGAATTTAGAATTGAGACTATCTCTTTGTTTATCTCTCCACTTAGTACCATCTCAACAATTCTCATAACCTCTTTTGATGTAACTCTTTGTCCATCAATAAACTTGCTCTCAATGTGTAGAGCATCTAGCATTTCATTTATCTGTCGTCCTCCACCATGAACTATGACGGGTTTAATTCCAACAAGATACATAAGTAAGATATCCTCAGCAAATTTCTCTTTTAATTGAGGCGTTTCTTGAGCTGAGCCACCATATTTTATAACTATTGTTTTACCTCTAAACTCTTTTATAAACGGTAGAGCTTCAAGAAGCGTTTGAACTGTTTCTATCTTTTTTTGCACTTATTTTCCCCTATAATTATCTATAATTTTAAAAATATACTCATCCACTTCTACCTGTAAATCAAGCAGAGATAGTGGCAGGCCAAACTGTTCTAGCTTTACAAAATCTTTGTATGTAACTAACAGACTCTTTGAATTATCTCGCCTTAAAATATCCAAAACCTCATCTTTGTTAAAAGAGTGATGATCTTCAAAGTAGTTTTTACTGACAACTTCTGGAAGATATTTATCAAGTCTCTGCGGTCTTGCTATGGCACTTAATAGCGACATTTTATCACTTTTATTTTTAAGTTCAACTACTCTTTTAAAATGAGTTCCCTCTTTTACAACAACAGCCTCTTTTTGACTCCAAAGTCTCTCTCTAAATGGCCCAGATGGAAGACAAGATAAGTTTTTACTCTCTACATCTATAAGAATATCTAGTTTTTTTATATCATGTTTTGAATAAGCATCATCTAAAAAAACTATTTTTGCGCCCATCTCTTTAGCTTTTAAAATACCTTTTTTTCTATTTTCACTCACTATTACAATCGCCTCTGAAACTTTTTGTGCATATATCATAGCCTCATCACCACTAACTTCCACGCCGCATAATATCTTTGCACCATTACTTACAACATAAAGTCCACTACTTTTACGTCCATATCCTCTAAGAATAATTGCTACATTTTTATATCTTGATGCAAGTGCCGTTACTAGTGGAGTTTTACCACTTCCTCCAACACTTAGATTTCCAATACTTATGATATCGATACCAAAATCTTCTGCTATTTTACTCTTGAACTTTACATACATGAAAAAACAGTAAATCCAACTAAGTGGAAGCAAAACAAATGAGATGATTTTTTGAATGAAGCTTGGGTTGTAGAAATACTCCTCAACCCAAAAAACTAATTTTTTATGCAAAAGCTTATACTCTAGTCGATGCTACAGCTTTTACCTTATCAATAACATACTTAACTTCTTTATCACTCATACTTGCGTATATAGGGAGTGACATAACTTTTTGATATGTTGTAAGCGCTACTGGGAAGTTATTTACCTTAAGAGAGTACTTATGTTTGTAATAAGATAAAAAGTGAAGTGGAATATAGTGAAGTCCAACCTCAACGCCATGCTTTTTTAACTCTAGGGCAAAAGAATCTCTATTTTTATCTACTTTTATGATGTAAAGAGAGTAAGGATGCTCTTTACTAATAGCTGTAGGAATAGAAATATGTTCTACTCCATCAAGAGCTTTATTATACATTTGAGCTATCTCATTAATTCTTTTAAGATTATCATCTTGTTCTTGAACTTTAGCTCTGATATAAGCAGCATCTAGTTGACTCATAGAGTAGTCAAAACCAATATCTGTAACATCATATACATACTCTAGCGAGTCTTCGTCTCTACTCATAGCATGCTTGCTCAGAAGTCTTGCACGATCTATTATCTCTTGCGAGTTTGAAACAATCATACCACCATTACAAACATCTTTTTTAAGGTGAGCAGAGAAGTTGAAACATGTGATATCAGCGCCAGTTGCACCTACTCTTTTGCCATTATACATAGCTCCTAATGCTTCACTTGCATCTTCTACTATTTTTACATCATAGATTGTCGCCATTGAGTAGAGTCTATCCAAATCACTGCATTGACCAGCTATATGTGTAACTATTACAGCTTTTAGTTTTTTAGCTCTGTTGTCCTCTAGATACGCTTCTAATTTATCAAGGTTTATGTTAAATGTATCTGGATCAATATCTATAAAAATAGGCTCAGCATCAAAGTGGCGAACAACTTCTGGAACTTTAGGATGTGCATTAACAGAGCATACAACCTTATCTCCACGTTTTAAATCAAGTGCCAACATTGCTAAATGAAGTGCGGAAGTACCATGTGAGGTAGCTAGCGCGTGATCCACACCGATATATGATTTAAACTCATCTTCAAGCTCTTTTACTTGGTCTATATCTTCACCATCTAAAACATCACTTACATTTGAGTGTGCTTCTCTGCTACTCTCATACTTACAAAATAAAACTTTCATTATATAATCCTTATAATCTAATATTTTTGGCTAGTTAAAATCGTGATATACAGTTCTAGATGTCAATTTAGCAATAAGTGGCATCTTCCTTTTAAAATGATTGCGAAAAATTCTCTCAATTATCATATCAAGCATCTTCTCATCATATCCCATCTCTAAAATCTTCTCTCTACTAAAGTGTTCTTCTACATATAGTTTAAGCACTTCATCAAGCTGTGCATATGTATATCCTAAATCAGCCTCATCGCTCTGTCCAGCCCATAAATCTGCCGAGGGAGCTTTTTTTATAATACTCTTTGTTACACCCAAATACTCAGCTAGTTCATATACTTCACTTTTATAAAGATCACCTATAGGATTTAGTGCACTTGCCAAATCACCATAAAGTGTCCCATATCCTAACAATAGTTCGCTTTTATTGCTTGTACCCAAAACTAAAGCACTCTGTTTTGCAGAGATATCAAATAAAATACTCATTCTAAGTCGTGCAGAGAGATTACCTCTTCTGAGATTATCCATATCTGGATTTGCTTCTTCATAAGCTCTTAACATAGGCTCAATCGAACTGGTGATAGAGCAAAGATTAAACGCTAAAGAGAGCTCATCAGCATCATCAACAGAACTCTTTGATGAGTAGTGAGATGGCATTTTTACACAAAGTAAATTATCACCAAAAACTCTTTGTGCAAGTATGGCAACAACAGCTGAATCGACTCCACCACTAAGACCTAAAACAACGTTTTTAATCCCAGTTTTATGGACTTCATCATCTAAAAAATGTAGTAGATGCTCTGTTATGAGCTCATACTTTTTCATCGCCAACCTTTAGGGAACTTTAACAAATAAGATTATAACAAAGTTTTTGTAACGATGTGCAAAATAAAATAGATGAAGCTATATTTATATATTAAGGTTACAATTTTGACAAAAATTAAGATAAAGTGCAAAATTATGAAAATAAAAGTTCAACCAATGGGTGATTATCAAACTAACTGCTATATAGTACATATTAATGATATGGATTTTATAATAGATCCGGGGATGGGTGCAACAGAGTGGGTAATACAAAATGTATCAAATCCTGTGGCAATACTAAACACTCATGGACATTTTGATCATGTGTGGAGTAATGCAGAGTTGCAAAAGAGACTAAAAATCCCACTATATACTCCAAAAGAGGATGTTATGCTTCTATCTGATAGCTCATGGATGCCATCTCTACCGCCATCTCGTGCAGATGTTGAAGTGCAAGCTAATCAAGAGTTTGATTTTAATGGAGTTAAAGTTAAATTTACTCATTTTCCTGGACATACACCAGGATGCTCAACCATAGAGATAAGTGATGCTATGTTTAGCGGAGATTTTATATTTGAACGCTCTATTGGGCGCACTGATTTTCCATACTCTTCACCTGTGCAGATGAAAGAATCTTTAGCAAAGTTTAAAAAAATACCTTATGATAAAACAATATATCCAGGGCACGGTGGAACTACAACTATCAAACAAGAACAACTTTATAGCGATTATTGGATGGCAAATCTTTAAAAGATTTGTTAATCTTCATCACTCTCTTCGCTATCTAGTTTGAGTTTTAAAACATGTCTCTCTGTTACAACAGTTTTAAATTCACCCTCGAAGACTTTAATCTCTAAAACATGTCCTGTTACATGTATATTTCTTTTTCTACCCTCTTTATGACGCACTTTTGCCGTAAAATTTACTATATCTCCAAATTTTACAGGAGATAAAAATTGACAATCACTTGCAACTAAAACAACATTTCTCTCATTTACAGCAGCCATTGCTGCATAATCAGCAGCGCTAAAAATAAATCCGCTATGTATCAAACTCATAGAATCAGCAATCATCTCATGAGTAGTAACGAGTTTTAGTTTAACAAACCCAAATTCAAGACTTTCAATTTCGCCGCATATATCTTGATTTATATTTTCATGTGTTTTTAAAAAGATTTCATCTTTTTTATACTCATCTATTTCTAACTCTTCATCATCTTCTAAAATCTCTTTTTTATCTTTTGATACTTTCACTTTTTCCCCTTTTTCAATCTAACATATACACGAGAAGGTGCTGGATAACCCTCTACCGTTTTACTATTATCATCTTTATCTAAAAAGTCTTCCAAAGACTCTCCCTCAATCCACGAAGTTTTTCTCTGCTCTTCACAAGAAGTCAAAGAAGTCTCTAGTACTTCAAAATGACTAAATCCAGCCCTTAGGCACCAATTTTTCAAAGCGTTAATAGTGGGCACAAAGTAGATATTTGGTATCTTTGAATAAGACGACGCAGGAGAGAGGCAAATCTCTTCATCGCCTTCGATATAAAATGTATCGAGGATAACCTCACCCTCTTTATCTAAGCCCTTGTATAAAGACTTTAACATCCCAACAGGGTCACTTCTATGATAGAGCACGCCTAAACAAAATATCGTATCAAACTTCTCCCCGTAAAACTCCAGATGTTCTACACCTAAGAGTTCATAAACTATATCACTCTTTACAAAATGATTTATAAAATCAAATTGTGTCTTAAAAAGTGGAGATGGATCAAAACCAACAAGCAGTTTTGGGAAATCTTCTTGCATCCTAAATAGATAATATCCATTGTTGCATCCTATATCGGCAACTCTCTTATCTTTTAAATTAAAATGTTTACGCAAAAGATTATATTTGATATTACTTCTCCATTCGGAGTCTATATATGTATCAAAAAGCTTGAATGGACCTTTTCGCCAAGGCATCATAAGCCTAGCAGTATCTTCTATACTTTCTAATGCCTCACCTTTTATAGTTATAGCATCACCTAATTCTACACTCCAT
Source organism: Sulfurimonas sp. (assembly GCF_028694895.1). Taxonomy (GTDB): domain Bacteria; phylum Campylobacterota; class Campylobacteria; order Campylobacterales; family Sulfurimonadaceae; genus Sulfurimonas. The sequence continues at coordinate 16,398 of NZ_JAQVKA010000016.1, forward strand.
ACGCCATCGCTTAAGCATTCTATAGCTTCTCTAAGTGGAGCAATATTTTTCCACTTCATCCATTTTTGTCGCTCTTCTCTTAACTCGTTTATATTCATTTTAATCACTATAATATGTTTAATTTACTATAATTGTACCCTAAAAAGCATAGGAGCCAATATGACAATAGAAAAAAGAGCAACAGTCGTATCAACATCAGTAGCCATGCTTCTTGTCGTGATAAAGATGAGTGTTGGAATACTAAGTGGCTCAGTTGCTATTTTAGCTTCAGCAATTGACTCCATGCTAGATTTAACAGTCTCAATGTTTAACTATTTTGCTATTAATAATGCAGAAAAAGATCCTGATGACGCTTTTAATTATGGGCGAAACAAGATGGAGCCATTGGCCGCGGTTATTGAGGGAACAATCATATCGTTTTCTGCACTTTTTATACTTTATGAAGCAATTGATAAAATTGCTCATCCTAGAGAGATGGACTTTATCGGCTTAGGCATTGTGGTTATGTTAATCTCTATTGTCATAACCTTCTTTCTTGTTATTTTTTTAAATAAAGTTGCTAAAAAAACAGGAAACATGGTTATAAAAGCTGACTCTCTTCACTATAAAACAGATATCTTCTCAAATGGAGTTGTTCTACTTGCTCTTGGTCTTGTATCATTTACGGGTGAGAATATCATAGATCCAATTCTTGGAATACTTATTAGTATCTACATGATTTACTCTGCTCTACCGATTATCAAAGAGGGGATGCTTATGCTTCTTGATGTAGCTCTTAACCAAGAAGATATAGAAAAAATAAAAGCTATTATAGATAACGATAAAACGGTAACTACTTATCATGATTTACGAACAAGAATATCTGGTTCACATATTTTTATATCAGTTCATATTGTCTTTAATGTTAGCATATCTTTATATGATGCGCATCTTGTATCAGATAAAATAGAGGATAAAATTAGAAAGCTTTTTGCGGATAAAAAAGTCCATATACTTATGCATATGGACCCCTATGATGACTCAGAGATTAATAGTGTAGAAGATGCTTATTAGAGTTATTTTGCAAACTCTACAGCCCTGCTCTCACGAATTACATTTACTTTTATCTCACCTGGATATTGAACACCTTGCTCTATCTCGCTAGCTATCTCCTTAGCTAAGAGTATAGATTCATCATCATTAACTAAAGATGCATTTACTATAACTCTTACTTCTCTACCCGCATTTATAGCGTAAGCTTGTTTGACACCGCTATGCTGTGATGCTATCTCTTCTATAGCTGTAACTCTTTTTAGGAAACTCTCTAGCACTTCACGTCTAGCTCCAGGACGTGCTGCTGAGAGAGCATCTGCCGCACAAACTGCGCCACACTCAATAGAGTTAATCTCTTCTTGACCATGATGCGCATATATTGCATTTATAACGACACTATGTTCATTATAGCGATTACAAATTTGTGCGCCTAAATCAACGTGGCTACCTTCATGTTCATGTGTAAGCGCTTTGCCTATATCATGCAAAAGTCCAGCTCTTTTTGCAAGCCTTGCATCTCCACCCATTTCTGAAGCCATTATTCCAGCTAAGTGTGCAACTTCTAAAGTATGTGCAAGAGCGTTTTGCCCATAACTAGCACGATATCTAAGTTTACCGATAAGCTTTATCAGTTCTGGGTGCATAACACCAATGTCAAGATTAATGATTATCTCTTCGCCTTCATGTAGAGTATCAGCTTCAAACTCTTCACAAACTTTATTGTATATCTCTTCTATACGTGCAGGTTGTATGCGTCCATCTTGTATAAGGAGCTCTAGTGTTTTTGTAGCAATTGCTCTACGATAAAGATTAAAGCTACTTACTAAAATAGCATTTGGAGTATCATCGATTATTATATCAACACCTAAAAGTGTCTCAAGGGCTTTAATATTTCTACCCTCTTTTCCAATAATCCTACCCTTTAGCTCATCATCATTGAGATGTACTGAGTTTGTAAGGCGCTCAGCTGCAAACTCTCCTGCAAAGCGGCTTGTAGCTTGCGCTAAAATATAATTAGCTCTTTTTTTAGCTTCTGATTTTGCTTCGTTTTCATAGCGTCTAACAACATGAGCAATTTCAGCACGTGACTTCTCTTCTACTTTTTCAAGAAGCACTCTTGTTGCCTCTTCTTTTGTCATACCTGCACAATGTTCAATTGCGTTTAGTGCTTCATCAATCTTATCTTCATATCTTTTTTTTAGTAAACTTAAAGATTTTTCATTTCTTTTTAAATCAACTTGTCTTGCTCTTAAAGTAGAGACTTCATCTTGTAGACGTCTCTCTTCGTTCTGCTTATAACGCTTAAAAGTTTGCTCTTTTTTATTAACATCATCTTCTCTTTGAAAAAGATCAGCTTTAGCTCTATCCTTTGCATTTTCATACAACTTTGTAGCCTCTAGCTCTATCTCTTGAGATTTAATGTTTGCTTTATAGAGAAGCATATGTGCTTCATTTTCTATAGCGCCTGCTTGAGCTTTTGCTTTTTCGACATATATATCAAAATTAGCATTAGTTATTTTTTTAGAGATGAAAAATCCAACAAGTCCACTAATGACAGCTGCTGAGCCGCCACTTAGTATCTCGTTTAACATTTTATTTCCTCATGGTTGCAATATTTTTGTTTTGTACTTTAACATTTGGCGTAATTATTAAATCACATGTAATATCATATTCATCACAAATAAACTCTTTTGTGAAGCAAAATTCTGATTGTATAAAAATTGTGTATGGTCTCTTTTTTAACTTTTCAAAGAAACGATCATACATTCCTTTTCCAAAACCAACTCTTTGTAGATTTCCATCTACACCAACAACTGGTACTATGGCTACATCAATATTTCTTATATCTCTTAAACTATTTCCCGCTTCATAAATACCAAAATTTTTTTTCTTCAGCGGTAGCCTAAATGGTACCATCTTAAAACTTTCGCCTTGCATAAATGGAACAAATATTTTATGATTTTTTCTAATTTGTTTTATTATTTTTGCAGTATCTGCCTCAAATGGAAGTGATGTATAAAAAAGTATTTTCTTATTTTTAAATCTTTTAAGTTCTTGAATCAACTGATTAGTAATCTTTTGATTTTTATACAAACGGTTATGTTTGGAACTATTTTTTATCATCTCTAAACATTTTTGTCTAAAAATTGCTTTTGTAAGAGCCATCTAAAATCTTTATGGATATAATTTCACTCAATTTTACTCAAAAAACAGAAAATAAGGTAACCAAATGTTTAAAAAATCGATTCTTACTCTATCTTTAATCTCAACTCTTCTTTTTCAAGGCTGTTCTGAAGATAAAACTAAAAAAGACGCTAATTCAATGATAGCTACAAGCGAATATGTTCTTACAGATTTAAATAATAAACAATATGTAGTTAAAAAGGTAGATCAAGGGTTTATTCTTGATGGAGCAGAAGATAAAATAGTTATTTTTGATATTTTTGCAACTTGGTGTCCGCCATGTCGTGGTGCTGCGCAACACCTCAGTTCACTTCAAGAAAAATATAAAGATGATTTAATCATTATCGGCATAACAATTGAAGAAGATATTGCTAATGAGAAGCTTGTAGAGTTTTCAACAACATACAACGCAAACTATACTTTAGTAAATTCAGATCAAAATCGTCGTCTTAGTAATGCTATAGTAAAAGAGTTAGAGCTTGGTGAAAGATACCCTATACCTACTTTAGCAATGTATAAAGATGCAAAACTTATAAACCACTATGTTGGTGCAACTGAAGAAGAATTTATAGATAGTGATATAAGAAATACTCTAGGCAAATAAAGATGTTTGGATTTATAAAAAAATCTCTTGATAAAACTGCTGAGGCGTTAAAGTCAGTAGTTCCAAAAAAGAAACTATCATTTACTAAAGATGAGATAGAAGAGATTTTACTTGAGGCTGATGTAGAATATGCTCTTGTTGAGATAATTTTAAATGAACTATATCAAAGCAAGATTACTCGCGAAATCCTTCGCTCAAAACTTCTTGCAACTCTTGCAAATACTTCATATAAAGAGCCAGAGTTCAGCGCTCCTTTTGTAGAGCTTATCGTTGGAGTAAATGGAGCTGGAAAAACAACAACTATATCAAAGTTAGCTCTAAGATACAAAAACGAGGGTAAAAAAGTTATGCTTGGTGCTGGAGATACTTTTCGCGCTGCTGCAATAGAGCAACTCTCTCTTTGGGCTAAGAAGCTAGACATTCCAATAGTCGCTTCAAAACAGGGGCATGATAGTTCTGCTGTAGCATACGACACTATTGAATCCGCAAAATCAAAAGGTTATGATTACGTCATAATAGATACAGCAGGAAGACTTCACACTCAAACAAATCTAGCAAATGAATTAAAAAAGATTCATAGAATCTGTGATAAAGCTCATAGTGGCGCACCTCATAGAACTACTCTTATAATTGATGGGACACAAGGAAACTCTGCCATAGCTCAAGCAAAAGCGTTTAATGAGATGATTGGCGTTAATGGGATTATCATAACAAAGCTTGATGGAACAGCAAAGGGTGGGAGCATCTTTAGCATTGCTTATGCGTTAAATCTTCCTATTTTATATGTTGGAACAGGCGAACAACCAGAAAATCTAACACCATTTGATAAGTATGAATTTGTTGATGGCCTACTTGACGCTATATATGAAGAGGAAAATTAAATATGTCAATTTGACATATTTTTACCACTTTATCTCATAATTTTATATAATCTTTAAAATTATCCAAAAAGGTTTAAATATGTCCAAAAAAAAGACTCTTTTTGAGTGTCAACACTGCGGATCAACAACTCCTAGATGGATGGGAAAATGTACAAATTGTGGTGCATGGGACTCATTTATAGAGCTAAATGAACATCAGCAAGATGTAGTAAAAAAGACAAAATCCACCACAGCCTCATCCTCAAAAGCCCTTAGTATAAATGAGATCAAAGAGGAGAAGATATTTAGGTTTAGCTCAAAAAGCAAAGAACTAGATATGGTTCTTGGTGGTGGAATTGTACCTGGTTCACTCACTCTTATTGGCGGAAGTCCTGGGGTTGGAAAGTCTACACTACTTTTAAAAGTCGGCGGGGATATAGCTTCAAGCGGACAAAATGTTCTTTATGTAACTGGAGAAGAGTCAACCTCACAAATAAAGCTTCGCTCAAACCGCCTTGATTCAAACCAAGATACACTTTTTTTGCTAAGTGAGATAAGACTAGAACAAGTTTTAATAGAGCTTGAACATAGAGATTATAGTTTTATAATCATAGACTCCATTCAAACTCTCTACTCTGAGAACATCTCATCAGCACCTGGATCTGTAACTCAAGTAAGACAGATTACATTTGAGCTTATGAGAATAGCAAAAGATAGAAACATAGCGATTTTCATTATCGGGCATATAACAAAAGAGGGTTCAATAGCGGGGCCTAGAGTGTTAGAGCATATGGTAGATACGGTTTTGTATTTTGAGGGAGACTCATCTCAAGAACTTCGTATCCTTAGAGGTTTTAAAAATCGTTTTGGCCCAACAAGCGAGATAGGCGTTTTTGAAATGAGAGGTAATGGCTTAGTCTCTGCAACTGACATAGGCTCAAGATTTTTCAATCGCAATTCAGAGCAAGCAGGCTCTGCTTTAACTGTCATCATGGAAGGCTCTCGCCCTATTATACTTGAAGTTCAAGCACTAGTTTCAGAGTCTCATACAGCAAACTCAAAGCGTCAAGCAACAGGGTTTGATACAAACAGACTAAATATGCTCTTGGCTCTTTTGGAGAGAAAGTTAGAAATTCCGCTTTCTGGATATGATGTATTTATAAACATTACAGGTGGTATCAAGATAAGTGAAACTTCGGCAGACCTTGCAATACTTGCAGCTATTATTAGTAGTTTTCGTAATCGCGCTATATCAAAACAGACTATCTTTATAGGAGAAGTCTCTTTAGTTGGAGATGTAAGAGAGGTTTTTGGTATGGATGCAAGACTAAAAGAGGCAAGCATGCAAAACATAACAAAAGCTTTAGTTTGTAAAAAACCTCTTGAGAAAACAAATATAAAAACTTTTATAGTTGATGAAGTGACAAAACTACTAGAATGGTACTGATATTTGGTATATTCAAACATACTTTATCCTATTGATAGTATAATTCTAAAATTTTAATATCCCCTAAGGAAGTTATAGTATGGACGCTCAAGTTAGAAGTGAAGAGAAGTTTTCTAAAATATCAATATCATATGAAGGAAAAGAAGAAGGTAAATATGTATGTTCAACTATTGATAAAATCACTTCAAAATATAAAATAAAACCAGAACAATATACATGCAACATATCAAAAGATAAAAATGTTGTTGTTATTGAGTACGATAATGATGCGGGCCGTGAAGTTGGAAAAATATTTGAAGAGATTATAAAAACTTTAAATATTAAAATATGCAATTAAAACACAGAGAATTAGTTAAAAATATAAATTTTGATATACTAACAAAATAAAACTCAAGGAACAGTTATGGCAAATAAAGAGACTACAGAAGATGCAGTTGCAGCGGGTAAGAAATCAAAAAATCTATTGATTATAGTTATTATTGTTGTATTACTTCTTATAATAATAGCTGGTGCTGTGGCTACAGTCCTTTTAATGGGTGATGATAAAGCAGAACAAGTAACCCAACAAAATGCTGAACAGGCTATAACAAAAACTCAACAAAGAGGTAGCGCTAGTAGATCTAGAGAAGATTCTGATGAGATGGATACTAGAAAACTTAGCCAGATTGGAATACTATATCCTCTTGATACTTTTACTGTTAATTTAAAAAGTGATGCTGGTCGTCGTTACCTTAAAGCAACAATATCTTTAGAGTTAAATGGTAAAGAGTTAAGTATGGAGTTAGATAGTAAGTCCCCAGTTATTAGAGATAGAATTATTAGAATTTTATCTTCTAAAACATTAGAAGAGATCTCCTCTAAAAAAGGGAAGCAAAAAGTATCAGAACAAATCATGGATACATTAAATTCTATGATAAGTGATGGAAATGTAAAAGGTATCTACTTTACAGAGTTTGTTATTCAGTAAATGATTGGCATAGACCTTATAAAAATATCTCGCATGGAGCGCTTTATTGAACGCTTTGGCTCCAAAGCCTTAAATAAATTTTTAACCCAAGCCGAAATAGAGCTTGTTAAAAATCATAAAACAGCTTCTGGCTTTTGGGCGGCGAAAGAGGCTTGTTCAAAAGCACTTGGTGTTGGTATTGGCGCTGAGTGTGGGTTTCATGATATAACTATCTTCAAATCATCTCGTGGTGCACCAAAGTTAAAGCTATCACAAAGAGTAATTGAAAATTTTAATATACTTGGTAGTAGCCTCTCTATTACACATGATGGAGAGTACGCGATAGCTGTCGTAGCACTTGAATCAACCACCACCGACAAAATCTAATAGCTCAACTTTATCCATATCACAAAGTTGATGAGAATCCCAACTATGTTGCTTTACTATCTCCATATTTACAGCCGCAGCCATAACCTTATCTTTAAGCTCTAAAGCATCTAATAGTTTTTCTAAAGTTATTTTCTCTTCAAACTCTTTTATTTCGCCATTTATTACAAGTTTCATCATATACTCTTTTTTAGCAATAATATCTTATTTTATTGAATATAGAATCAATAACGGATATAATAAAACCAAAACAGATATAAAGAGTGAGTCTTAATTGAATTCAAAAGAGCTATTAACCAGCACAAAGCAACTATCTATTCTTTACGTTGAAGATCATGATGATTTAAGAGAAAACATAAAAGAAATTTTAAAAAAATTCTTTGATAAAGTTGGTGGTTCAAAAAATGGCGAAGATGCACTAAGACAATATAGAGATTTTTATAAAACAGAGTCTAAATACTACGACATTATTCTCTCAGATATACAAATGTCACGCCTTAATGGCGTTGAATTAGTTGAAAATATTTATGCAATTAATCCAGATCAAACTATTGTTATATTATCTGCTTATGATGATTCAAAGTACTTACTTCCCCTTATTAACTTAGGAATTGAGCAGTTTATAAAAAAACCAATTGATTATCAAAACCTGATAAAAGTGCTTCAAAAGGCAACTAAAAAGATACTTTTAAAACATGAACAAAAAAACCATTCTACAAGCTCTTCACTTATAAAATTAGCTGAGTTTTGCACATTTGATAAAGATACAAATATTTTACTAATAGAAAATTCTATGATTTCTATAACAAAATATGAGATTATATTTCTACAAATTCTTACAGATAATCTTGGAAAAATATGCTCAAACGATGATATTACAGGACATTACAACTCTTTGAATGAACACTTAGACAATATAAACATAAGAAAGCTTGTCTCAAAACTTAGAAAAAAATTATCTATAAACTGCATAGAGAGTGTTTATGGCGTAGGATATAGGATAATACCCGCTTTTAATTAGAGTTAATTTGGCTGATGGTTAAACTCTGGGACTATCTCTTTTAATTTTGAGAGCTTATCAACAGATGTAATTAACTCTGAAATATCTTGGTTTAGCTTTGTTATATCATAAAAATTTTTACCAGCAACTGTGATAGATTCATAATCAGTTTTTGTATCACTATCACTGATTAAAAGCTCTTCATAAAGCTTCTCCCCACTTCTAAGTCCACAAAACTCTATAGTAATATTTTCTCTGCCACTTAGTGCTATCATATGCTTAGCTAAATCTACTATCTTTATAGGTTCACCCATATCAAGAATAAATATCTCTCCACCCATGCCAATGCTTGCAGCTTGAAGTACAAGCTCACATGCTTCAGGTATAAGCATAAAGTACCTTGTGATATCTGGATGTGTAACCGTTATAGGCCCGCCCTGCTCTATTTGAGATTTAAACTTTGGTATCACACTCCCACTGCTTCCTAAAACATTTCCAAAACGAACAGTTACAACTTCTGTATTTTTTAATTTTTTGTTCTCTGAAGAAACTACGTTTTGTGCATAAAGTTCACAGATTCTCTTTGTTGTGCCCATAACATTTGTTGGGCGAACTGCTTTATCTGTTGAGATTAGAACAAACTTTTGCACACCATGTTTTATGGCGCAATCTATTGCATTTTTAGTTCCTATAACATTGTTTAAGATAGCCTCTGTTATATTTTCTTCAACAAGCGGTACATGCTTATATGCAGCCGCATGTATAACTATATCTGGCTTATATTTTTTAAAAGTTTCATCTAAAAGTTCTCTGTTTATAACTGATTGCATTATCATAATAGGTTTATATCTACTAAGCTCTTCACTTATTTTATATAAATTATATTCACTATGATCTAGTAAAATCAATTTTTTTGCCCCAAAAGCAGCGCTTTGTCTAGCTATCTCACTTCCTATACTTCCACCAGCACCAGTTATAAGAACCACTTTTTCTTTTAAGAAGTTTTGTATAGCACTCTTATCAAGGTCTTTTGGATGTCTAGCCAATAAATCCTCAACACTTATATCTTTTAATTGCGCAGAGAAATCTTTATCTCTTAAGATATCATTCATTGGTGGCAATATTTTTATTGATTTAAAATATGGGTTTAATTTATCATATATATCTTTTATCCTCTCAATATCTACAGAGGGCATCGCTATCATTAAAAAATCAGCTTTGTTATTTGATAGTGACTTCTTTAGAGTCTCTTTTGAGATTATTTTTATTCCATCTACACTTCTTTTTTGTAAAACAACATTATCATCTACAAAATATTTTATCTTATACTCACTATCTCTATACTCTTCTTTAAGTTTTAGGCCAGCTTTCCCTGCACCATAAATAACTAAAGATTTTGTCTTTTGTACTGAGCTTTTATTGATGTAGTAATAGTACAAATACATAATAAAATTTATTGAAAATATATATAAAAATAGCTCACTTGCTAAAAATGCAAATCTAACCTTGCCATAATATATAGGCAGATAAACTATAAATGCAGCGATATAAACAATACTTTTTAAGAGGAATGTTTTTTGAGTTGCTTTAGACCAAGAGAGTGAGTAGTCTTTAAAAATAAGTAAAGAAGAGAGGATTCTAACAGCTATAACTCCAAGAGCAACTGTTATATCAAAAGGTATATGAAAGATAAAAAATGTCCAAAGAAACGTTGCTAAAGAGAGAATAATTATTACCAAAAAGTTTAATATTCTCTTATCTAAAATCATTTTATTATATTCCTTAAAATTACTATCTTTACGCAGAAGCGTAATTATATCAGTTATATAGGCAAAATTTAATTATTTTTTTATTTTTAAAATTATGAAAGTTAATAAAATAGGGAGTTTAACAGTGGTGGGTTCTGAGTGACTCGAACACTCGACCACTCCGTTATGAGCGGAGGGCTCTAACCAACTGAGCTAAGAACCCACTGTTTCTATAGAAGCTGACGCTTTGTAGGTCGGAATTATACTTTAGCCTAGCTTATATTTTTCTGATTGCTCTATATCTTTAATTTTAAAGACTACTGCATACAAAAGTGGCACATACACAAGGTTTAACACAGTTGCCCATACTATTCCAAACCCAAGTGAGATTGCCATTGGTTGAAGTATCATAGCTTGCCCTGAAGCAAAAAATATGAGTGATGAGAGTCCTAGTATAGTTGTAAGAGATGTTAAGAAAATTGGTCTTAATCTTGATTGTGCTTGCTTCATCAACTCCTCTGTATTTTTTGCCTTATTTACAAAGCTAACAACTAGCAATCCATCATTTACAACCACTCCTGCAAGCCCTACTATACCTATCAAACCAGGCATAGTTATGTTTACTCCCATAACCAAATGTCCGAATAAAACACCAAGTAAGACTAAAGGGATTGTGCTAACAATGATAAGAGATTTTTTGATAGAGTCAAACAGCCAAACAAGAGTAATGAAGATTAGAAAGATTGCGATAAGAGCTGATTGGAGTACCTCTTTTTTGTTTTTTTCATTCTCTTTTTCTTCACCCTTTATATCAATTCTAAAACCACTCTGCTTCAATCTCTCAAACGTAGACTCTAACCTTTTCATAGTTTCAGAGGATGTAACTATCTTTTTATCAAGTGAAGCCATAACTGTTCTTATTCTAGTGCCATTCTCTTTTTGAAGTGCTACAAATCCTTGAGACATTACAAAATCAGTTATATCTTTAAGTAGAACAAACTTATCTGAAGATGGTATTTGAACTTCAATTCTATCAATTGAGTCAATTCTTTGATTTATCATACTCTCGATTTTTATTCTAACAAGCCCATTATCGTTAAACATCTTTCCATATTCGCTCTTTAGATAGTAAGCACGGAGCTCTCTTGATATAAGCTCTTCATTAAAGCCTAGTTGCTGTCCATACTCATTTACGCGTAGCTTCAACTCTTTCTCGCCAAGCGTTGCATCGTTAGAGATATTATTTACACCATCTATTGCGCGTAGAGCATCTTCTAACTCTTTTACACCTTTGAGGATTTTTTGCTCATCATTAGCGATAATGCTAATCTCAACATCAGAAGCTACAACTCCAGCGCCAGGAACTTTAACTACTAACTCTTCAAAAACTTTATTACCACCCCTTTGTAAAGCAACAAAAGGCTCTATTACTTTTTCTACATCTTTTGCAATATCAACTGCATCTTTTTGTCTTATAAGTGCATCTTTATCGTACTCGATAGAGAGATATGGGCTGATATATTTGTCAAATGCATTATCTGGTGCGCGCTCAGTTAAATCTATGAAGATATGAAAAAGATGATCTCCCGTCTCAGCTATATTTTTAGCATCAAGCTTAAAACCAATGATAGAGGTTATTGAAGCTATATCATCGCCTTTTATATGTTTTAAAAGCTCTTTTTCTAGCTCTGTTACTATTTTTTCTGTATCTTCAAGCTCATTATTTACATTTACTTTGCCATAAACATAAACCTGTGTTGTATCAAAATCTGGAAAGAGTTGAAACTTTGCGTTTTTTGCCATAATAGCCGTTAAAGAGAGGATTGTTACTACCATCAGTATCAAAGAGAGAAGTTTACGTTTAAAGAAAAGATGTAAAACAGTGTTGTGCCACGATGTCATCTTTGCCCAAATTCTTTTTGTAAGGCTACCCTCTTTTGAAACTTTCAAAAAATCATATGCATGCAGAGGCAAAAAGTAAAACGCTTCAAAAAGAGATGATAATAGCAGTACTGTTATCATGATTGGTATGATTTTTATAAACATCCCCATTTCACCACTAAGTAGAAGCAGAGGTAAAAATGCAAAGACAGTGGTAAGAGTTGCTGTTAAAACTGCTGGGAACATCTCTTGAGCACCGACAATAGCGGCTTCTCTTCGCTCCATACCCTCCTCTAGGTGTCTGTATATGTTCTCAGCCACAACGATAGCCTCATCAACTAGCATCCCAAGAGCTATGAGTGCTCCAAGAAGAGAGAGCATATTTAAACTCTCACCCATAAGTTCAGATGCGATGAGTCCAATCATAAAACTAACGGGGATTCCTATAACAACAACTATTGCAATACCACGATTTATAAAAATAAGCATCGCTAAAAAAACGAACATAAGGCCAAATGCTATGTTTGCAAAAACAGTATTTAGGCGGTTTTTTATCCAGATAGAAGTATCAGCATATATCTTATACTCAAGCTCTGGATGCAACTTCTCTTGCTCGCTAAAAAGAGCGCGTACACGCTTTACAAGCTCTATTGCATTTCCATCATGTGACTTTGCAATGTTTATAGATATATTTCTTACCCCGTTATAGTGAGAGAGTTCAGACTCAT
>NZ_JAQVKA010000078.1 GCF_028694895.1 Sulfurimonas sp.
ACCAATGCTCAGAGTTATGTCTTTTTCTTTTGCACTTAGATAACACCCATTTCCAATGATTGAATTTTTTCCTATAATGATAGAGCAGTTATCACCAACTATCTCTAAAAATGAGCTATTTATTTTTGCCCCACTTTTGATATGTAATGTGTTATTTGATCCTTTGATAACTATTTTTATTTTAGATATCTTTATGGAGCCTTCAACTAAAATTTTATTATTCTTTCCATCAATTCTAATTTTATTTTTTATTTTTTGTATAAAACTTAGCTGATTCATTTTTTCTCTTTATTTAGTTCATAAAGTTTTATATACTTGTAAAAATTTGTAACCATGTGTGAATATGCAATAATCAGCCCCACATATCCATCTAAAAATCCACGTTTAAAAATATATGTTCTTATAAAAGAGTAGATGCCATTAAAAAATGCTTTTAGTGGAGATGAGTTTTTTTTGCCAACATTGTTCTTTGCAAAAAGTGTGGAGTAATGGTCTGCTTTGATAATAAATTGCGAGATGCTATGATAGCTGTAGTGTTCTACATTACCTGAGAGCTCTTTTATCTTTAACCCATCGCTTATGATATCTTCATGTACATCGTTACTATTGTTATGTGTAACGGTTTTATTGTAAAGTCGTTTGATTTTTTGGTTGTTCCAGCCACAGTATTTGACTTGTATATCTTTATAAAAAGCTTTAAAGTTAAGCTTATAGACGGTATCTTTATCGAGTTTGGTTGTACTTAATGTTTCAAAAAGTTCGCTATCTACTACTTCATCACTATCGATAATAAGCACCCAGTCATTTTTGGCAAAACTTGCCGCTTGGTTTTTAGTCCAACCAAAACCTTTAAATTCACCTTGCACTAGATGAACATTTGAAAATGACTTTGCAATCTCTATGCTTTTATCAGTTGAGCCATTATCATAAACCACAACATCACTGAAACCTTTTAAACTCTCAAGAGTTTTTGGCAGAGTGTTTTCGTTGTTTTTTACGAGTACTATTACACTTATATTCATGGTAATCCTAAAATCTTTTTATAAAAGCTTTAAAGCGGTATTTCATTCTATTTTTAAATGAAAAGGGCTCATCAACTTGGGTTAGATTGTCTCCATTAACTCTATATATCACCCCTTTGATACCCGAGAAATCTTTGTGAATTGCATTACCTATTCTAAAGAGGTATTGATAGTGTTTGTGCGCTTCTTTTGCAATGCCTTCGTTGTATTTACCAAAAGGAAAAACAAAACTTTCTACTTTTATACCAAGCTTTTCTTCTAAGATATTTTTAGAAACTACTAACTCTTCTTCTAAATCAACACCCTCTTCAAGAAGATTAACATGAGAGTGTGAGTGTGAACCAATCTGCACCAAGCCACTATCAACCATCTCACGCAACTCTTTAAAGGTACAAAAAGTAGCCTTCTCATAGTTTTTAAACAGATCATTATGCTCAAAGTCAAGTCTGACGTCTTGTGTATAGCTTGTATCATCTAAGATATATTTTGTAGGAACTGCCAAAAGAGCCTTTAAGTCGTATTTTAATAGTAACGGAAAGATAAAGTAGTAAAAGTCTGCATAAGCATCATCAAAAGTAAGGCATATACTTTTTGAAGTTACCTCTTCACCAGGAAATAAAGAGGTGTAGTTTTGTGAAATATATTTTAAATGCTCTTCAAAAACCTTTAATTCGTTACTACATCTGTCACTATTAACATGGTGATACATAATACTAGTCAACAACTTCTATCCCTTTTAATCTTTTTTTTGCATTGTTTTTATCTTTATGTGCTTGAGAGTATTTAAGTGCTATTTTAATACAGTTACTCTCATTTTCATTCATAAGTCTTGCATACTCTTTTATGATAACTTTTAAATCATCATCTTTTGCCCAGAGTTTTGAGAAGTTTTGTAGTCTATCATCTAAGCTTAAAGATTTAAACTCCATTCTGTTTATATCTACTATTTTAAAAATATAGCTCTCGTCCTCTTTTTTTACAAGTATATTGCCTGGAGAGTAGTCAAGATGAAAGATGTTATTTTCATGAAGTTTGAGAGTAAAGAGAGCAAAAGATTTAAAAACTTCCTCTTTCTCCTCAAAATTCGCATTTAAAAGCGGTTCTCTTATTGTAAAATCATAGTCAAAATGTTCGCTTATAAAATAACTTTCATCAATTAAACCATATTCTTGAAACTCTATATAGCCTATTGGTTTTGGTGTAAACTCTATAGTCTTTAGGCTGTTGTTGTATGATTTTTTGGCTTTTGAATCTTTAAAAAATGTATAGATTATTTTGTTTAGGAGATGTGGGATTTTAAAAGACTTAACAACAAAACTCTTCTCTTTAAAATTTATAATTTTAATCTCATTTCTTGCTTTATGAATTGAGTTTTGTGAGTTTTTAAAGTAGCTTTGTATATTTTTTAAAAGCTCACTATAATTATTTTGTATCACTTCAAACTTCATGTTTTATCTTTAGCAAGAATTGATTTAAAAAACTTATCATACTCAAGAACTGTAATTGTATGAGACATTTTATTTTCAATCGTATATGTACAGTTAGCAGAAAATTCTTGTAACTTTTGTGGTGAAGTGCTTAACTCTATAATCTTTTGTGCTATAGCATCTGAGTCTTTTATAGGGACTATGTAGCCATTAAATCCATCTTCTACTATTTCTTTGTTTCCATCTATCGCAGAGGCAATTACTGGTATATTGGCAGCAAGAGATTCAAGGACAACTCTTGGTAGTCCCTCTTTTCTTGTTGAAGCTTGAACTAAAACAGAGCAAGATGCTATTATTTGTGGCGCATCATCTCTATATCCAGTTACATGTATTCTCTCTTTCATGCCGCAATTTTCTATCTCAGATATATATGGCTCTTGTGAGATATTTTGCCCAATTAAGATAATGTGTATATTTTTATAAGGAGCTAATTTATGTGCTGCTTTTAGTAGATATATAAGCCCTTTATGCGCTCTTACGTTAGCAACGAAAGCCACGTTAAAGTTCTGCTGATTTGTTCCAAACTCTTCAAGACTTATTTTTGTAGTCTTATACCATGAAACCTCATGCCCTTTGTAGATAGCTTCTACTTTTTTCGATTTATCAAATATTTGTTTTTGCACATGTTTTTTGACAGCGTTTGAGACACAGATAACACCATCAACTCTTGGATTTAGTGCATTTAAATAGGAGCTTGGATCATGTCTGTAAAGGCCTCCAGTTGTCCCCCTATATGTCACAAGTTTTACGTTTGTTCTGATACATGCGAAGATTGCATTGGAGATAGATTTCGAGTTTGTGGCATAGACAACATCTATATCATGCTCTTTTATAGTTTGTCGTATTTTTTTAATTGTAGAGGGTGAAATCTTCTTTTTATAATGCGCATCAATAACTCTTATGCCGTTTTCTTCAAATCTCTTTGCATATGCACTGTCTTTTTCAGTCATTATAGTTATGTTATATCCAAATTTAAGAAGTGAGATATATATCTCCGCTTCTGGTCTAATGCTGTTGTATGAGCCATCTGTGGAGGTAAGTACTAGAAGATTCAAGCTAAAAGCTCCTTTGCTATTTTTATAATTTCATCTGATTCTATCTCACAAATAGAGAAGTCATTTTTATCGAGTTTTTGGTGATCAACTTTACTTTTAGATTTTACTACCTTGTTTATAGGAGTAACATATACACGGTTAACTGGAGTTGGTCCAAAAATGGTAATAGAAGGAATATTGAGTCCCCAAGCCATATGTGTAGGTCCTGTATCATTACCTATAAGTAGGGAACATTTAGAGATAACATACTTTAGTTCATCCAAAGAGCCACGAGGTAGCAGATGTAGATATTCTGATTGTTCTTGCATCCAAAGTACTTTTTTATGTTCTTCATCGCTTCCCCAGACTATATATGTATCTATCTTTAAAGCTTCTGCTATCTCTACAAACTTTTCTTTTGGGTAGTTTCTGCTCTCCCATGTGGAACCTATGACAAAAATATTGAAAAATTCTGGTAGATTTTCTACATGTGAATCCGAGTATAAAAACGTTTTTTTAGCGATTATCTGCTCTTTTGATACTTTTATCTTTAAAGGTTCACAAAGTACAGCTACATTTCTATCTATAGTATTTGCATCATAAGAAATATGGATTTTTTTATTATAAAAAATAGATGCAATTCCCTCGCGAATGGATTCTTTGTCAAATCCAGCTATGACTTTTGCTCCGATTATCCTTGAAACTATCGCTGACTTTAAGAGCCCTTGAGCGTCAATTATAAGGTCATAATTATTTTTTGAGTAGCTTTTTAGGATGCTTACCTGAGCAAATATTTTACTTTTTTGTTTCTTTAAAGATTTTAGATTTACTTCTAAAATATTATCAATGTGCGGATTGTTTTTTAACACATCTGCAAAACTGCTCTCAACTACCCAGTCTATTTGGATGTTTGGCAGCTCTTTTTTTATGAATTGCAACGCAACCATGGCGTGAATAATATCTCCCATAGCCGAGAGTTTTACTATACATATTTTCATTAAAACCTAAGTAGTTATTTATATATTGGATTTTACAGAAAATAGCATGAAAATAAGATAATTTAGTATTAATTTTAATTTTTAACTCAACTTTTGCATATAAATCTATATTACCATTAAAAATATGTCTATGAACTTTATTATTGTATAAAATTTTATAAGAGTTATTAAAAATAGTCATTTTTTAAAAATTTAAAAGATTATGCAGGGCTTTTTTTGTAAAGTTTCTTCTTTACTAACCACTAAAAATATTGAAACAAAAAGTACAAAAAAGAGTAGCGAATTGTTTAGGTGTATAGTTAATCCAATTAGACTCCACATAATATATAAAAATATAAATAAAATTTTTAATTCTCTATATGGATATGATTGAATTTTTAGTTTATATAATCTATAAAAAATATTAAGAAGCAAAATAAATCCAATAATTCCAAGTTGGACTAAGTATTGGACAAAAGCATTGTGATAATCTACGTAGTTAAAATTATCTTTTTTACTTATAAAGTATCCTAACCCGTAGCTCTGTACATCTTGGCTTGAGTGAAGTGCTTCATCTCCTATACCTGTGCCAAAAAGTGGTTCATGCATGGAGTTTTTAACCCCGATACCCCAAAGAGCAATTCTTGCAGAAAAAGAATTTGTATAATTATCCTCTTTTACCATCATATTTATATCACTTAAAGTATAGTCCATTCTTTTGGAAAAAACAGAGCTAGTGTTATATGCTGTAATGAATATTAAAACAATTAAAATAAACATACCAACTAGTGCTTTAGCTTTATTTTTTATATGCAAAAATCCTATTATCAATATAGACATTAAAAATATTACTTGTCCAGTTCTTCCTCCATTCATAAATAAGTTTGAAACTGATGATATTAAAAATAAGATGTACGGTATTTTGTAGATAAAAGAACTGAAACTTAGAATTCTATATATTAAAATAAAGGCAGTAAAAGCTAGGTACGAGCTATAGTCTGTATGGCCCATAAATGGGCTTGGGTCCATTGGCGATATATTTTTATATTTAAAAAGCTCAAAGAATATTCCATAAGAAATCAATTCACTTATAAACATGGATGTTAAGAAAGCAGAAAATATATAATGGAGATACTCTTTTTTAAAAGATGTATAAATAATAGGAATAAGCAAGAAATGCCAATATTTTTTTAGATAATTGAGCGCATACAAAGTATCGTTACTCCATAATAGAGATATTGCACTAAAGGTTAAAAATAGAGCAATAGCAGATATAAGGTTGTTGCGCTTTGCTATATTTATTTTTTCTTTTATATTTTTATTAAAAAGCCATAGCACAATAATAAGTACTTCAACGCCGCTTGTTAGCGCTTTAGACAATGGGATTGAAAATGCAAGGAGAATAATTGCATAGTTTATAGTTTTACTTAAAGTGATGTCGTTGTAGGTAGTTGTAAATTTATTTGATATAAGCTTAAGCATTTATAGAGGCCTTCCTTTTTTTACAAACTGATTTAAAAGTTAGTAGAATCATAACCTTCAGTATTTAGCACTTCTCTATTAGGTCGTATAACTTTTGCATCTGTTTATCATAATCAAATTCTTCTTTTGCTTTTTTATATCCTTCTTGGGCCAAAGAGAGCTTCTTTTGAGGGTTATGATACAGATATTCTAATTTTAGAGCCAAATCGTTACTTGTTCGCTCAAAAAGTAAACCATTTATCTCGTTATCTATTATTTCAATAGGGCCACCGTTATTTGTTGCTAGTGCACATACCTTGTTTATCATAGCTTCAACTATAACAAGTCCAAAAGTCTCTTTTTTTGTAGCAAGTACTACAGCGTCGCATAGTTTTATATGTTCATTTACATCTTTTGTAAAACCTGTAAAGATTATCTTCTCTTTTAAACCTAAATCCTCAACACTTTGTTTTAATTTTTGAAGATAATGGCTATCCATAGTATGTCCAATAATAAGGGCTTTTATATTTAAATTTTTTAATTCGTTTATAGCCTCGA
>NZ_JAQVKA010000079.1 GCF_028694895.1 Sulfurimonas sp.
ATTTAGTTTTTATAAGTAAACTTACTCGACTTTAATAATAACTTTTTCTAGTTATTAAAGTCTATTTACTTGCTTAGTTTTCAATGATCTCAAACTACACTTATAAGCCCCTACTCGAAGCTTAGATACCTAAACTTTAGGTCTCTGTGTTTGTGGATGGGAATTATAGAGAAGGGTTGCTTAGAAGGGGCTTAATATTGCGGTTATATTTTGAATGTTTTTTACTTTATAAATTAGCTTTCATATTTTTACTCAATTGTCTTCTATCCAGCCGCCACCAAGAAGTCTATTTTCATCATAAAAAACAGCAGCTTGCCCAGTTGCTACACCAAAAACACTCTCTTTTAATGTTACATAAGCTTTATCATTTACAATCTCTACATGGCAAGGTACAGCTTTAGTTCTATATCTTAACTTTACACTTGTATCAAAGCTTTTAGCGTCTATATAAAGATTTAAATCGCCTAAAACGACACTATTACAGGCTAAGTCTTCTTTTTTTCCTACTATTATCTGATTTTTTTCTGGGTCTATACTTACTACATAGTGCGGATCGTGAGCTCCATTAACACTAAACCCTTTTCTTTTTCCTATTGTATAGTGCATATATCCTTTATGCTCTCCTACAACATTACCATTCATATCGAGAACTTCTCCTGCTTTATCTACTTCAACATAATCTTGAAGCAGATCAGTATATGTAGTCTCAACAAAACATATCTCGCTTGATTCTCTTTGTGAAGCGAATGTTTCTAATCCACTAATTGAAGCTGCTAACTCTTTAATTTCACTTTTTTTTCTCTCTCCAAGTGGAAATAGAAGTCTTGGTAATATCTCTTTATTTACATAAAATAAAAAATAACTCTGATCTTTAGTATCGTCATCTGCTTCGTAGAAATATTTTCCATCAGTTTTTATATAGTGTCCAGTAGCTATAAAATCTGCTCCAATTGTATCTGCAAACTTTACCATCTCTCCAAATTTCAGGCTTCTGTTACAAAGGGCACATGGATTTGGCGTTTTACCCTTTGCGTAAGTATCAATAAAAGGTTTAAAGACTTTCTCATCAAATATCTCTTGCAAATCTATTACATGTAACGTTATACCTACAAAATCAGCAGCTTTTCTTGCTCTTGCTTCATGTATTTCATGATAACCTGGGCTTGAATGAAGTTTCATATAAAGTCCTTCAACTTCATATCCATCCTCTTTTAAGAGCATGGCTGAAACTGTGGAATCAATCCCTCCACTCATTCCAAGAAGTACTTTTTTAGACATCTCTATATTCTGCTTTGTCAATATCTTTTTCTACAAAAAAATCACTAAGAGATTTACAATACTTTGTATCTCCAAGCCCAGACTCTTTTAATATATTTATTTGATTTAATAAAGACTCTTCTATACCTTTTAATATCTGCTCTAAATCATCAGTCAAAGTTATAATCTCCAAATCCTCTTTAGTTATCATGCCATCTTTATACAACTTACTTTCCAGAAACTTCATAAGTGGCTTATAATAAGATGTTCCTACAAGAAATATTTTAACACCTGTTATTTTTTTTGTCTGTACAAGTGTTAAAGCCTCAAAAAACTCATCTAATGTTCCATATCCACCTGGAAAAATAACATATGCTATTGAGTACTTTACAAGCATAACTTTTCTTGAGAAAAAATAATCAAATCTTAGTTCAGTAGTGGTGTATTTATTTGGTATTTGCTCAAATGGAAGGTCTATATTAAGACCAATTGATTCTATGTTTTTATACTTAAATGCGCCTCTATTTGCGGCTTCCATAATTCCAGGCCCTCCGCCTGTCATTATATTGAATCCTCTTTGTGCAAGCATTGAAGAGAATTTTTGCGCTAATTTATAATATTTATGACTTCTTTTTGCTTTAGCACTTCCAAATATAGTGACGGTTGGACCAAGCTCCCCAAGCTCATCAAAGCCTTTTACAAAGTCAGTAAGCATTCTAAAAACACTCCAAACGTCTGCTGATTTTATATCTTTAACATATTTTCTTGCTAAATCATCTTTATATCTTTTCACAAACGGTATCCTTACAGCGATTTAAGCTGATTCAATCTCTCTCTTTTAGTGCCAATCGTAGTAATCTGTACTCCAAAGTTTCCATCAACTATTACAACTTCGCCCTCTGCAATTACATTATCATCTACTAAGATATCAAGAGGGTCATTTGCTAATTGATTAAGTTCTATAACAGAGCCTATATCCATGTTTAAAACATCTTTAAGTAACATTTTTTTCTTTCCAATTCTAACTTTTACAGGAAGTTTTACATCCATTATAAGAGAAATATTGCTCATCTCATCACCACTCAATGAAATACTAGGGCCACTTCTACCTGAGTCACTTTTTCTATTTTCACTTGAACTGTTCTCACTTTTAAATAGTATGTTATTTATGTTTTCATCTATTATCAGCATAAGTAAAGAGTCTGTATCTCCTATGCTAAAGTTATAAACAAACATCTTAGAATAATTTTCAAGAGAAATATCTTTATTTTCGCCAATATATTCTATATTGTTTATATTAAAAGAAAGTTTTGGTAACTCTTTTTGTCCTCCAAGACTATTACTTAATGCTCCAAAAATATTTGATGATATCTCTTTTACAGCGTCTAAATCATCGTCATTCACATCATCTCTATTGCTTTGTTCTTCACCCATCATCATATCTGATAAAGAGGTAACTAAATTTGGAGTTAGTGCAAGCATAGCAGATGCATTAATATCTCCAGAAACAGAGATATTAAGCAGTACGATAGGAGGCACAATATTAGAGATGATACTTAACTCTTGTTCCTCTTTTAGCTCCATAGAAGGAGCTTGACCTATAAGAGCCTCGATAGTACCTATTGCTTCACTCTCAAATAATTTCATAAAATTGCTCATTATCTACTCCTCATCATCATCATATCTATCTTCTTCATCAAGTACAATCTCTTTTGCACCTGATATCTTCTCTTTTCTAATTGACTCGAAATTCTCTAATGCTCTCTTAACTGCATCTCTTTCTGTATCAATTATTTCAGTTATTTGTATCGATTTTCTAAATCTTCTAAGACCAATCTTACCACGAAATCTATCTTTTCCATCAACACGAACTGTTACAATGTCATCAGCTGGGCTTGTAAGTCTTACAATATCTCCAGCTTGAAGGTCTAAAACATCTCTTAATGTTAGTTCAGCGTTGCCAAGCATTGCTTCAATACCAACTTTAGCACCACCAAGAAGTACATGAAGCTCAGTATTTCGGCTCTTTTTTGTACTTGTTTCATTAAGCATCAAATCTCTACTTGCTAGCTTTGGCAAAATTGGTTCAAGTGCAATAACTGGATAACAGATATTCATCATACCTGAACTCTGACCAATAATAATCTCCATTACAACCATAACTACAATCTCGTTTTGAGCAACAATTTGTACAACATTAGGACTAGACTCTTTTGACTCTATATTTGGAAAAATATCCATAACTGGTGCCCAAGCATCTTTTAGAGTGCTCATCATAACTCTTAAAATTGTCTCAAAAAGGCTAAGTTCTATATCTGAGAACTCTCTACTTGCATCAAATGGCTCGCCTTTTCCACCCAACAATCTATCAAGCATAGGAAATGCGATAGATGGATTTATTTCTATAACACCGCTTCCCTCTAGTGGTTTCATTGAAAAAACATTAAAGCTTGTTGGGTTTGGAAGTGACATTAAAAACTCACCATATGTCATCTGATCTACCGAGTGGAGTTGTATCTCAACGATTGAGCGCATAATTGAAGATATTTGAGAGGCTAGAGATCTTGACATCTTGTCATGGATACCCTTAAATGCGCGCAGCTGTTCTTTAGATACTCTATTTGGACGTTTAAAGTCATACAGCGTTACCTGTCTATTTGACGCGGGAGAATCATTTCCTATTCCATCAAAGAGTTCACCTGCCTCATCATCATCTACTACGTCTAATAGCGCATCAATCTCTTCTTGTGAAAGTATGTCTGCCATCTTAAGCTCCTACACTCTCTTTGATTTTATGAATGACCGATTTATGGATTTGAGATATTCTTGACTCTGTTATGCCCAAAACATCGCTTATCTCTTTTAAAGAGAGTTCTTCAAAATAGTATAATTGAATGATCATCTGCTCTCTCTCAGCGTATGATTCAAGAACAACTTTAATAACATCTACCAACTCTTCTTTTTCTATATTTACAAGTGCTAAGCCTTCATCCCCAACTTGAAGTTGATCCTCTAGTGGCATAACTGTATAGATAGATGAGGCAATTCTTGCTTCATGAATCTTCTCAATATCTTCGCCTAAAATAGTTACCAACTCTTCATCGCTTGGCTCTTCATCATGTAGAACTCTATACTCTTCAACAGCATAATCTATTGCTTTAATTAGTTTTCTACTTGAGCGACTAACTATATCTAGGCTTCTAAGATAATCGAGCATTGCCCCATAAACACGCTTCTTTGCATAACCCCAAAATGAGTCATTAAGAGTCTCATCATATCTTCTTGCAAGCTTTATCAGCTCTTCTGTACCAATAGCTGAGAGGTCCATATAATCAACTGAGCTAGGAAGTCTCTCTTTTAGTCTAAATGCCATGGCTTTAACAGCAGGAAGATATTGAATTGCTAACTCATCTTCTTTGTGTTTTAAATCTTGGGTATATGCACGTATCATGCTTGAACCTCAACATCTCTAGCATTTGCTTTAATCGCTGCATCTGTAATTTTTATAGCAGAGTCTATAAGTTTTTCTCTTTTGTTTATCTCAATTACAAATTGATCAAGTCTTTTTTCATGACTTTCTTTTGGAAAAAAGTAGTTTTTAGCAATTGTAGTTCTATAATAAAAGGCAATAATGATATGTGAAAAAAGATAAAAGAAACCAGTTATAAGAGATGTGTATACAAGTAGCCCTTCTGCATTAAATGACTTTAATATACCAAAAACTATTCCAATAAAAAAACCTTGGACAGTAAAAAAATATACGAAATTTTCACCTAACATCTATTAGCCTTACTTGATTTAAAAATGCTTTACTAAGCGCTTAAAAAGCCCAGACAAACCACTCTCACTTGGAGAAACTAGCACATTTCGTTCCAAATTTTTTACTATATTATTTGCGATAGAGATGATATCTTTATGAACATTAGAGCCTTCATGTAAAACACTAAAGAGTGCTCTTTGCTTTATTGATGATGAAACTTTTACATCGCTATCAATTTTTCCAATTAATTTCAAATTTAGTTTATCTCCAATGTTTGCAAGTGCTACTTTTTTTATCTTCTCATATACAGCAGTTGCCTCATTTTGATTTTTTACCTGATTCATTATTAGACCAATATCATTTCGCAAAGTAGCAATTGTTTTTATAGTAGCATAAGCATCAGTAATTGCGGCTGGATCTGGAACAGTAACCACTATCACATCATCTGCCGCATCTAAAAACATCTGTATATGTTCCCCAATACCTGCGCCTGTATCTATAATCATAATATCTAACTTATCCAATATCTGAGCTTCACTCATAAATCTCTCAAACAGAGCTTTATCTGAATACTTAAGTATTTCATCACCACTCTCACCTGGAATAAGAATTAGATTTCTTGTAATTGGTATCAATATATCAGAAACAGTTGCTTCACCTTTTAAAACGTGGAGGATATTTTTCTTTATTTTTACATTGAACATTACATCTAAGTTAGCAAGACCAATATCAGCGTCAAATATTCCTACATTTAATCCACTTTGAGAGAGAACATATGCTAAATTTGAGCTTATCGTGCTCTTCCCAACGCCGCCCTTACCGCTTGTTATAGCAATAAAACGAGTCTTTTTAGATTTTTTTGTTGAGTTTGATGAAACTAACTCTTGGAGTTTTTGAGCTTGATTGCCTATCATGCTTTGCTCCTATTAAAGCCGTTTAATAAGCACTCTACTAAGAAATCACTAGTTGCACAAACTAAATCTTCTGGCACTTCTTGGCCAACAGAGAAGTAACTTATTGGTTTTTTTGTCTCATATGCAAGAGAGAATATATTTCCAAAACCTTTTGTCTCATCAAGCTTTGTAAACATCAATGTGTCTATGTTTAAACTAGAGAAATTCTCATATGTAGCTTTTAAGTCTTCGTATTTTATAGAGCTTGGCATTACTAAAACAACTTCAATATTGTACTTTGTATCATTTCCATCTAAGCATTCATAGATTTTCTCTATCTTATTTCTATCATAGGGGCTAGAACCCATAGTATCGATTAAAATATAATCACAATATTTTAGTGAATCAAGAGCACTTGCAAAGTCTGATGGATCTACTACTGTCTCGATAGCTAACTTCATCATTCTAGCGTATTGCATCAGTTGCTCAACTGCTCCAATACGGTAAGTATCAAGAACAATAAGACCTACTTTGTATTTTTTTTGTGTTAAAAATGAGTACCTTGCAG
>NZ_JAQVKA010000080.1 GCF_028694895.1 Sulfurimonas sp.
GGTGATCAGGGGATTATGTTTGGTTATGCAGACATAGAGACACAAAACTACATGCCAAGCGCTATAACTTATGCAAGAGTTTTGATGGAGAAAGTTTATAACTTTGCAAAAGCAAATCCTTCAAAATTGGGTGTTGATATTAAGACTCAAGTTACTATGGACTATGGTAGAAAAGAGAATTTTGAAAACTGTAACCCACAAAAGATTCACACTATTGTAGTCTCTGCTCCATGTGTAAGTACAATGGATATAAAAACTGTTCGAACACTCATCCAAGGTTTGATTGATGATGCAGGACTTCCTAAGGAACTTTACAACAAAGACGACTGTATTATCCACATAAATCCAACTGGCAAATATGTCTCTCACTCATCTTTGCATGATTCAGGACTAACTGGTAGAAAACTTATAGTTGATAGCTTTGGCGGATATGCACCAATCGGTGGTGGAGCTCAAAGCTCAAAAGATTATACAAAAGTTGATAGAAGCGGACTCTACGCAGCGCGCTACATTGCAAAACATATAGTTGCGGCGGGCCTTGCTAAAAAAGCACTTGTTCAAATCTCTTATGCCATAGGCGTAGCTCGTCCAACTTCTGTTGCAGTTGATACTTATGGTACGGTTATAAATGGGCTTGATGATGATAAACTCTCAGAGTTTGTACTTCAAAACTTTCCTCTAACTCCAAACTGGATTACTCGTAAATTTTCTCTTGATTATCCTTCTAAAGAGACTTTCCTTTACGCAGATGTTGCAGCTCGTGGACAAGTTGGCCAGAGTGATTATCCATGGGAAAAACTAGACGAACTTGCAAAATTTGAGGCATTAAGATAGTTATGAGTCTAAGAGATAAGATATTAAAAGGGGAGCGAATCAATTTTGATGAAGCTCTTTCTCTTTATGAGATGGACTTTTTTGAACTTGGAGATTTAGCAGACAATATCCGCAAAAAAAAGTACGGAAAAAAAACTTACTACAATATCAACCGTCATATAAATCCTACAAATGTCTGTGCAGACGTATGCAAATTTTGTGCATACTCAGCAACTAGAAAAAATCCAAACCAGTATACAATGACGCATGAGCAGATTATGGAGATAGTAAAAGACATAGATTCTCGCGGTGCAACAGAAGTTCATATAGTCTCAGCTCACAACCCAAATACTGGGATAAAGTGGTACTTAGATATCTTTAAAAAGATAAAGACAACTTATCCACATCTTCATGTAAAAGCACTAACTGCTGCAGAAGTTGATTTTCTCTCACGTGAGTACGGCAAAACTTATGATGAAGTTCTTGATTTGATGGTTGAGAATGGCGTTGATTCAAT
The DNA here is from genome assembly GCF_028694895.1 of Sulfurimonas sp. Taxonomy (GTDB): domain Bacteria; phylum Campylobacterota; class Campylobacteria; order Campylobacterales; family Sulfurimonadaceae; genus Sulfurimonas. Next base: position 1,331 of record NZ_JAQVKA010000080.1, read on the forward strand.
GCCTGGCGGTGGAGCTGAAATCTTTGATGAGAAAGTAAGAGATTTTATCTGTAAGGGTAAAGTTACATCTGATCAATGGTTTGAGATTCATAAAAAATGGCATGAGAAAGGCAAAAAAAGCAATGTTACTATGCTTTTTGGTCATGTGGAAAATCGTGCAAACCGAATAGACCATATGATGCGTATCCGAGCTCTTCAAGACATTACAGGCGGTTTTAACTGCTTTATTCCACTTGTTTATCAAACTGAAAATAACTATCTAAACATAAAAGAGCCAATAACAGCAAATGAGATACTACGTACTATGGCAATAAGCCGTATAGTCTTAGATAATGTGCCACATCTAAAAGCTTATTGGGTAACTTCTACTGTAAATCTTGCTCTTGTAGCTCAAGAGTTTGGTGCAAATGATTTAGATGGTACAATTGAGAAAGAGTCTATAAACTCCGCAGCTGGGGCAAAAAGTGCAAATGGCCTAAATCTTGATGATTTTAGAGCGCTCATTAAAAACAGCGGATTTATACCTACTGAGAGAGATAGCCTTTACAACGAGATTTAACTAAGGATAAGAGCGTGAGTACATTAACAAAAGAGACAAAGACTACACTGCTCTATATAGCTTTAGCATTTCTTTTTTCAGTTGCAGTTCGGATGATTTGGTTTTACCAGTTTGCAGAGTATGAGCCTTTTAGGTTTAATGGTCAGCTTATGATAAACACAAATGATGGCTACTATTGGGCTGAGGGTGCTAGAGATATTTTAAATAACTTTACACATCAAGAGTTTGACCTCTCACCAGTTGACTCTGCAGCTTCACTACTTAGCGCTTTTTTTATAAAAATTCTGCCATTTTCTTTTGAGAGTGTTATACTCTTTATGCCTGTTTTTCTCAGCTCACTTATAGTTATCCCCATAATATTAATCGCTAAAAGTATAGATAATTTAGAAATGGGCTTCATTGCTGCACTTCTAGCTAGTATTGCTTATAGTTACTATAATAGAACCATGATAGGTTACTATGATACTGATATGTTAAACATAGTTCTTCCTATGTTTTTACTCTGGTCTATTATCTGGGCAATTAAAACAAATCAAGATAAGTATCTTCTTATCACTGCAGTTGATATCTTAATCTATAGATGGTGGTATCCACAAAGTTACTCGCTTGAGAGTGCTTTTTTTGGGCTTATTCTACTTTACACCCTCTTATATGATAGAAAAAATAGCTATAACTATAAACTACTAGCTATTATGATGCTAGCGATGGTTAATTTTGATGGCTATATAAGGGCTATTTTTGTTCTAGCTACTTTTTATATCTACAAACAAGAGAAGTATGATAGATATGTTTATCTTATTTTAGCTTTATCGGTGGTTCTATTTTTTGCTTCTGGTGGCTTTAATCCTATCTGGGCACAACTTAAAGGATATGTCTTTAAAGATGCTCTACATATTGGGGAGGAAGGGCTTAAACTTCATTTTTATTCTGTAATGCAAACTGTTAGAGAAGCTGGGCATATACCTTTTGATACCTTTGCAAATCGTATCAGTGGGCATGTTATAACATTTTTGGCGTCAGTTATTGGATATGTCTACTTGGCATATAGACACAAAATTATGCTCTTTGGACTTCCACTTATCGGACTTGGGTTTTTAGCTTCGGTTGGCGGACTTAGATTTACTATTTACGCAGTTCCAGTTCTGGCTTTTGGAGTCGCTTTTTTAATTACAGAAGTGTCTCGATTTATGCCAACTCAAAGACTAAAAGTTTTGTCTATGCTCACTTTTACACTTCTTATACTAGCTCCAAATATAGCTCATGTTCAGGAGTATAAAGTCCCAACTGTTTTTAATGCCGATGAGGTAAAAATCTTAGATATGCTTAAGAACAAAGCAGACAGAGAAGATTATGTAATAGCATGGTGGGATTATGGCTATCCTATAAGATACTACAGTGATGTCAAAACCCTAATAGATGGCGGAAAACACGGCGGAGATGTAAATTTTCCTGTTAGTTTTATGCTTACAAATCCTCAAGATGTATCAGCAAAACTTGCAAGACTTGATGTTGAGTATAGTGAGAATAAATTTAGATTTATAAAAGATAATGAGCAGATGATTAGAGATAAAAATCTAACCATTTTCTCAAACATTGAAGAGATGAGTAAAGATTATGGTTTTAATGATACAAATGACTTTTTACTCTCACTTGAAGGTGATGTTGAACTCCCTAAAAAGACAAGAGATATCTACTTCTATCTTCCATATCGAATGATAGATATATATCCAACTGTTGAGATGTTCTCAAACCTTAATTTAATGAATGGAGAGATGAATAATCGTTCGTTTTTTTACGCTACAAAGCAGTTTAAACAAGAAGAAAATATATTAAACCTTGGACAAGGGGTTGTAGTTGATTTAAAAGAGTTGAGCGTAAATATAAATGGCACTAAAGTGCCTATAAAAAGGGTTATACAGAGTGCTTATGATAAAAGTATGAAGTTTACAAAAGATGTGCAACTAGTAAATTTAAATGGCGAATTAAATCTAATTTTTATGTCAAGCTATAATACTTTTTTACTTGTTGATGAGAAAACATACAACTCGCTATATATTCAGTTATCAGTTTTGCAAGAGTATGATAAAATGCTGTTTGAAGAGGTTGTTTTAACTCCTCACGCAAAAGTTTATAAACTAAAAATTTAACTACAGAGGCCCAAGAGTGCTAAAAGAAAAAACAAAGATTAAAAAGTGTCTCTTTCCTGCCGCAGGCTATGGAACAAGATTTCTTCCAGTTACAAAGGCTATCCCAAAAGAGATGCTTCCTATCCTTACAAAACCACTATTACAATATGGTGTGGAAGAAGCTAGAGAAGCGGGAATGGATACTATGGCGATAGTAACAGGTCGTGGTAAACGTGCTATTGAAGACCACTTTGATAGATCATATGAACTTGAGAATCAGATAAATGGAACTTCTAAAGAGATCCTTATGAAAGATGTTCGTGATATTGTTAAAAATTGTACTTTCAGTTATACAAGACAAGGGGAGATGAAAGGCTTAGGTCATGCTATTTGGACAGGCAAAACGCTTATCGGAGATGAACCTTTTGCAGTTCTTTTAGCAGATGACTTGTGTGATAACGACGGTGATTCTGTTCTGACACAAATGGTAAAATTATATGAAAAATACAAATGTTCTATCGTAGCTGTTGAAGAGATACCTCTTAAAGATAGTAACAAGTATGGAGTTATTGCAGGGCATGAAGAGGAAGAGGGCGTTCTTAGAGTTACAAACATGGTTGAAAAGCCAGAGAGTAAAGATGCTCCTTCAAACTTGGCAATTATTGGAAGATATATTTTAACTCCTGATATTTTTGATATCCTAGAAGAGACAAAACCTGGAAAAGGTGGAGAGATCCAAATCACCGATGCACTTTTAACGCAGGCTAAAAGTGGTGGAGTAATTGCTTATAAATTTAAAGGAAAGAGATTTGATTGTGGGAGTGTAGATGGGTTTGTAGAAGCTACAAACTTTTTTTACAATAAAGCTAAAGAATAGAGATGCAATATCAACACAATTTTAACCCTTCTATTTCAGATGAAGACGTTTTTAATGAAATAAGTACTGAGAGAGAGCATATAGGTTACTATAACCTTGTGCATCAAGATACATCTATCTTTAAGGAGTACGCTTCTAAAGTAGAGCAAAAAAATATTGTAATTATTGGTATAGGTGGAAGTACTCTTGGGACTTATGCGATATACAAATTTTTAAAATACTCTAAGCACTTAAGTAAAAAACTCTATTTCTTAGAAACAACAGACCCTATTGATATACAATCAAAAATAAAAAATATTGATCTTGATGATACGCTTTTTATAGTTATATCAAAATCTGGAACTACAATAGAGACAGTATCCATTTTTAAATATATCAACTCTTTAATAAAGTGTGATAAAAACAATACTCTTGTTATTACAGAGAGTGATTCAAAATTAAATGAGTATGCAAAAGCAAATGAGATTAAAAGTTTTGAGATACCAAAAGATGTAGGTGGAAGATTCTCTGTTTTTAGCGCTGTTGGTCTTCTACCTTTAGCGATTGTAGGTATAGATATTGATGAACTTTTATATGGTGCAAAAACTATGTATGACTCTTTTTTCAATAAAGAAGATATATACGAGAGAGTGCTTAAAAAAGCTAGATTTTTTGTAGAGTATAAAAATAATTTTAATATAAATGTACTTTTTTCTTACTCATCAAGATTGGATGGTTTTAATAACTGGTATATACAGCTTTGGGGCGAGAGTTTGGGTAAAGTTGATATAAACTTTACTAGACAAGGACTTACTCCAATTGGCATCATTGGGCCAATAGATCAACACTCTTTTTTACAACTTATAGTTGAGGGAAGAAGAGATAAAACTATCACAGTGATAAAAGTAAATGACTTTGAAAATAATTTAAAAATCCCACAAGTAGAACTAAAGGGTCTTGAAGAGTTAAACTACATAGATAATATAGAGTTTGCTTACCTCATAAATGAGCAAGCAGATGCGACTATTGAGTCTATAAGAAATCTAGGTGATATTCCGTGTGATGTTATAACTATAGAGAGAGTAAGTGAGAGAAGTATAGCGGCACTTATGTATGAGTATGAACTACTTACTTCTGTTTGTGCTAAGTTTATGTATATCGATGCGTACAATCAACCAGGTGTTGAAGCAAGTAAGGCTATACTTAAACATAAGTTGCAATCAAAAATATAGAGATATTTGCGGGGATGTTTATACTAAAACATGTCCCACAAATTTACTCATATTGTTTATGATTTCTCCACCTTTTCTAAACCCAAGTCCAGAAGCTTCATAGGCAAAGAATACTCCAGCTTGATATTTTGCTCCACTAGCATCTTTGTTTAACTCAACATACTCTTGATAGACTTTTTTATGATTTTTATATGGTCTATTCCACCTCGGCCACGTCCAGCCCTTCACGGGCGCGGCGGTCAAAGTCGTGCACCTCGTCATCGGAAAAGGCATTGCCCAGGGACAGCATGGGCAGTTCGTGCCTGACCTCGCCGAAGGCCTTGAGCGGTGTGGCGCCGACC
>NZ_JAQVKA010000081.1 GCF_028694895.1 Sulfurimonas sp.
AAGAGGAGAAAGAGCTTATAAATAATGGTACTTTTATAAACTTCTATCTCTCGCCAAAAGATTATCACCGTTATCACATACCGACAAATCTAAAAGTTTTAAAAGCTGTTCATATACCAGGGAAATTTTTCCCTGTAAACATACCATCTCTTAAAAAAAGAGTTAATCTTTTTATAGAAAATGAGAGAGTTGTTCTGCTTTGCGAGAGTGCTTCAAAAAAGAGATTTTATATAGTGCTAGTGAGTGCTTTAAATGTTGGTGTTATGCAAGTCTCTTTTGAGCCAAAGATAAAAACAAATGCTGATGCGCAAAAAAGTAGTGTTTATAACTATGAAAATCTATATCTAAATAAAGGTGATGATTTTGGCTGTTTTGAGATGGGTTCAACCATAGTTATATTGGCCCAAAAAGAGATGTTAGAACTTAGCGTAAAAGCAGGTGAAGATGTTAAGTACGCTCAAAATATAGCAAAATTAAAGTAGTCATAAAGGTTACTTAATTGAAAATAGCATACAATTGAGTACATAATAAAGAAAAATAACGAAGGGGTATCTATTGAAAATCTTGGTTGTAGATGATTCAAAAATAGCTAGAATGAGCGTCATAAAAAGCCTCAAAGTGGTTCATCCTGATGCTGAACTTATTCAAGCAACAAATGGATTAGAAGCTGTTGAGTCTTATAAAAAAGAGAGGCCTGATGTTGTTTTTTTAGACCTTACTATGCCTGTTATGGACGGCTATGAGGCTCTAAAGAAGATAAAAGAGATAGATAAAGAGGCTCAAGTTATTGTTGTGAGCGCAGATATTCAAAGTGAAGCAAAGTTAAGAGTTTTGGTAGCAGGCGCTAAAAATATGTATCCAAAACCGATCAATGTTGAAATAATGGTACAAATTTTTGAACAAGACATATTGTTATAGGGGCACAAAGTATTGAATTTACAATTTAATGAAGATCAAATTGACGCACTAAGAGAGTTTATGAATGTCTCTATTGGTGCAGCTACTGCTAGCATGGCAAACTTGCTAGATGCTTTTGGAACGATGCATATTCCTAAAATAGAGATTTGTAACAGCGATGAGCTTGCAGATAAAATTCAAAATTCTATAGATATAAGGTCTATGTATTTTGTTATAAAGCAGCTATTTACCGGTAAGTTTGGTGGAGAGTGCATGTTTGTAATCAGTGAAGACTCATCAATAAATCTTGGAAGACATCTATATGATATAGAAAATCCATCTTTTGATGAAGTAAATGACGCGGTTATAGAGCTTACAAACATACTAACTTCAACAATAGTAAGCAGACTAACTCAAGAGTTAAATACTCAAGTGCAATTTTTTGTTCCATCATTGCAATTCTTAGACGCTGCTTCTATCGTGAGTGAAGAGGATGTTGGAGAGTATTCAAAAATTATTATAATTAGTACAATTTTAGATTTTAAAGATAAGCAGATTAAAGGTAACGTATATATACTCACTAAAGATGAAGCCATAGCGAGCTTAAGAGGTTTGATTGATAGAAAAATAGAAGAGATTTATGGATGAATGTGATTAAATATCCTGATATATTACTAGACTCACTTGAAAACGGGCATATGATAATCGATGAAAATTATACAGTTAGTTACTGGAATAGATGGCTAGCTATAAATACTCAAATCGACAAAGAGGATATCATAGGTAAAAATTTAGAAGATTTTTATCCAGATATAAACTATAAAGTTCTTCACAGAAAGATAAAAACTGCCCTAACCATAGGAACTCCTACATTTTATGATACAAACAGTAGTAAAAAATTTATATCTATAAACCGCAATAAGGTAACAACCTCTTCATTACAACTCATGCAACAACAAGTAACTATCTCTCCATATATTATCTCCGAGAACAAAGTTATGATCTCTATCTATGATATTAGTGAACTCTTTGAAACGAAACTATTGATTAAAAAAGAGATGAATAAAGTAAATAAATTAAATGAAAAATTAGAAGCAGAAAAAGAGATAATTGATAAAAATATTATGATTATGAAAACTTCTGTAAATGGAATAATAAAAGATGTAAGCAGCTTTTTTTGTGACTCTTTTAACATTGATAGAGATGAGATTTTAGGTCAAAATATATCTATCTTTAAATTAGATGATGTGTCAGATGTTATCTATAAAGAACTTTGGACGACTATAAAAAATAAAAAGTCTTGGAATGGAGAGCTTAAATACATAACTTCAAAAGGTCAAGCAAAATGGTTCCAATCCAGAGTGATGCCAATTTTAGACATACATGGAGAAGTTCATGAGTTTAATGCTGTTTATCATGATATTACCAATGAAAAACTCCTAGCAGAACTCTATATAACAGACTCTCTAACAAAACTATATAATCGTGCTCATTTCGATGAAACTATAAATTTAATTGTTAAAAATCAAAGAAAAGCAGATAGTGAATTTATTTTAGTACTTGTTGATATTGATAATTTTAAAGTTATAAACGATACTTATGGACACCAAGTAGGAGATGAAGCACTTATATCTGTAGCAAATACACTTAAATCTTCACTCAGAGATAATGATCTTGTTGCTAGATGGGGTGGAGAAGAGTTTGTAATCATGCTTAAAGATACAACTATCAATGAAGCAAAAGTGATTGTAGAGAAGATTAGAGCGAACATAGAAAATTCTATCATTAACAATGATATAAAGCTCACAGCTTCTTTTGGTTTTACAAAGTATATTTTAGGCGAAGATTCAAAAGAGATATTTAAAAGAGTCGATGACGCCTTATATGAGGCAAAAGAAGCTGGTAGAAATAGAGCAGTTTTAAAGTAGAAACTTTAAAACTAAAATCTATTAGATATTAAATCTAAAGTGCATTATATCGCCGTCTTGAACTATGTACTCTTTGCCCTCTAGACGCATCTTTCCAGCCTCTTTAGCTTTGTTTTCACCACCACATGTAATATAATCATTATATGCGATAACCTCTGCTCGGATAAATCCTTTTTCAAAGTCGTTATGAATAACGGCAGCTGCTTTTGGTGCTGTTGTATTTTTACGAATAGTCCATGCACGAACCTCTTTAACGCCAGCAGTAAAGTAGCTCATAAGTCCCAGTTTATCAAACCCTTTTTGTATGATTTGACTAAGACCTGAATCCTCAACGCCAAGTGAAGATAAAAACTCTTCTGCTTCTTCATCACTAAGACTAATCAGCTCCTCTTCAATCTTTGCGCAAAGCTTGATTAGCTCACAGTTGTTTCTTGCAGCGTGCTCTTTTAGTTTGATAACAAAATCGCTATCTTCAAGTAAGCCATCCTCATCAACATTTGCACCATACATTATCTCTTTGCCAGTTAGAAGTCTTACTTCATTGTTTAGTTGCTTGTACTCTTCGCTCTCGCATTTAGGAAAATTTCTTGCTAAATTGCCATCAGCCAAATACTCTAAAAGTTCTTCTGCCAAAACTAAAAGGGCAGCCGCAGTTTTGTCTGTTTTAGCTTGTTTTTTAAGTCTATCAGCTCTGTTTTGTAGAACTTCGATATCTGCTAAGATAAGTTCACCCTCAATTATCTCAACGTCTCTTATAGGGTCGATAGTAGCTTCTGTATGCACTATGTTATCATCTTCAAAACATCTAACGATATGTAAAATAACTTCTGTCTCACGAATATTTGATAAAAATTTATTTCCTAAACCCTCACCCTTACTAGCACCCTTAACTAAACCAGCGATATCTACAAAGTCTAGTGTTGAGTACTGAATTCTCTCAGGGTTTACAATCTTTGCAAGCTCTTGAAGTCTGCTATCTGGAACAGGAACTACTGCTTTGTTTGGCTCTATTGTACAAAACGGATAGTTTGCCGCTTCTGCATTTTGTGCTTTTGTTAGTGCGTTGAAAGTTGTTGATTTACCTACGTTTGGAAGTCCTACAAGACCGATACTTAAACCCATAATTGACCTTTTGTATTATTAATTAGTTTCGCATTTTAGCTAAAGTTAGCATAGAGACTCATAAGAGAGAGTTTTTTGTATCTATACTTTATTTCGTAACTCTTCTCTTAGCGCGTCCCTTGAGGCTCTATCCACCAGTGTAAAAAGATTATCTACATAATCTTTATCTTCTTTTTTCTTATGACCTTTAATTTTTATAATATCACACTCATTATATGTGATGAGTTTATAAAATTTTTTATATAGTTTGTGATTCTTTAATGGTTCATTTTTCTTGTTCATGAAGTTATTTTCAATAAGCTTATTTTGTCTCTCAAGCAGTGAGATAATATTTTGAGAATCTGTATAGATGATAATCTTTCGTTTTTTAAACTTTATACTCTCAAGTGCCCATACTAGGGTTTGTAACTCAAGTTTTGATGAAGTTGCATCCTCAAATCTTTTTGTTTTGATTCTATCTTCAGGGTAGGGGACTTCAAGCTCATACTCACTTAGGAGTAGAGATGCTCCATATCCTATGCTCATTTGAGGATTTACACTTGCATCTGTAAATAAAAAAAAGGTAGGCTTGTTTATATCAACATACATGTAACTGAGTCCCCTTAGATTTATACTAGCTTAAAACCAATTAAACTTATAGCCATAACTAACATTCCCAAAGATATTCCAACTATAGTTGTGTGGGCATTTCCATAAACTCTAGCAGCTGGAAGTAGTTCGTCAAAGGATATATAAATCATTATGCCTGCAACAAGGCCAAACGTTATACCAAGTGTTGCTCCTCCCATAAACGGAAAGAGCAAAAAGAAGCCTACCAGTGCTCCTACTGGCTCTGCTAAACCTGAGAGTGTTGCATACCAAAATGCGCTTTTCTTATCTCCAGTTGCGTGATATATAGGCAGAGATACAGCCATCCCCTCTGGTATATTATGAATAGCAATGGCAAAAGCTATGCTAATACCAACTGTTGGATCATGAAGTGCCGATACAAAGGTAGCAAAGCCTTCAGGAAAATTGTGTATTGCAATAGCTAGTGCCGTAAACAAGCCTGTTCTTTTTAAAGCTAAATTACTCTTTTGATTTTTAGCATCAGCTTTTAATTCCAAAAGTTCGCTGTTGCTTTTAGTTTCATGTGGATTTACATCATCAGGAATAAGTCTATCAATGATGGCACTTAACAAAATACCAGCAAAAAAACATAAAACGCTTAAAGCTTCACCGGTGATTTCATTTGAGTAAAGAAGTGTAAATGACTCTTTTGATTTTACTAAAATCTCAACAAAAGAGACATATATCATAACTCCAGCAGAAAACCCTAAGCCTAGTGATAAAATGGTATAGTTTTTACTCTTTGAAAAAAATGCCAATACGGCACCTATGGACGTTGACATCCCTGCCAAAAGGGTGAGCATAAAGGCAAATAGTATAGTTTCAAAGGGTAATCCATGCATGCATGGATTATATGATTTTAAAAGTAAATTATGCCTTTAGAGAGTAAACCTATTTTATCTCTTTGATAAACTCACACATAAGACGCACACCTGCACCAGTTCCGCCATAAACATTACAATCCCAAGGAGTTTCTGTATAAGCTGTTCCAGCTATGTCAAAGTGCATCCACTTGTTTTTGTTCTCTTCGCGGATAAATTTATCTAAAAACAATCCAGCAGTAATTGCTCCTCCATAAGGTTTTGAAGATGTATTGCTTATATCTGCTATCTCGCTTTTGAGAAGTTTTTTAAGATGGCTATTAAATGGAAGTGAACTTATGAGCTCCCCAGATTCACTACCAGCGCGAGAGATATCGTGCTTTAACTTATGAGAGTGTCCCATCAATCCTGTTGTATATTGACCAAGGGCTACCATACAAGCACCTGTAAGTGTTGCAAAGTCAAAGATATAGTCTGCCTTAACGCTATCTTGTGCATAATCAAGAACATCAGCTAAAACCAAACGCCCCTCAGCATCAGTGTTTCTAACCTCGATAGTAGTTTTACTTCTTGAGACTAAAACGTCATCAGGCTTGTATGCGTTTCCACCTATCATATTCTCAACTGCGCCGATAAATGCGTGAACTTCAACATCAAGTTTTAATTCACTTACAGCTTTTATGATTCCCATAACCGCACATGCACCAGCTTTATCCATCTTCATAGTTACCATAGAAGTGGCAGCTTTTAGGCTAAGTCCACCGCTATCGTATGTTAAACCTTTTCCAACAAGTGTAATAACTTTTTTAGGATTTTTTGGTTTATATGCTAGGTGTATAAGTGCGCTCTCATGAACAGAAGCACGCCCAACTGCAAGCATCGCACCCATCTTCTCTTTTTCTAGCGCTTTCTCATCTAAGATAGTGCACTCTAAGTTATTCTTTTTTGCTAACTCTTTTGCAACGTTAGCTAGTGTTTGAGGGTTAATCTCTTGAGGTGCTTTATTTACAATGTCACGAGTAAAGTTTGTAGCG
>NZ_JAQVKA010000082.1 GCF_028694895.1 Sulfurimonas sp.
AGGAGATGAGGAGATAGGTTGGATGTTTGACGTGGCTCCTGCTGCTTATCCTCCACATGTTGAGGGCCAGTATATTCATCCATCACAAGATACACAAAGAAGAAAACTTCCATTCTCGCTTGAAAACAGAATCAAGCTAGATGAGGGTTATATGTTGCCTGAGCAGATTAACTGGTTGCTTAAATTTATGCCTGTTGATATTACTTATGTTGATGAGAATGATATTGTTATATTTTATAACCGCGGTGATGATAGAGTATTTCCAAGAAGTGCGGGAATAATTGGGCGAGAGGTAAAGTTTTGCCATCCTCCAAAGAGTGTTGATCAAGTTTTAATGATTTTACGTGAATTTAAAGCTGGGCGTAGAGATGAAGCTGAGTTTTGGATAACTTTTAAGGGGAAATTTATTCACATTCGTTACTTTGCAATCAGAGATGACGAGGGAACATATAAAGGTGTTATAGAGGTTTCTCAAGATGTTACTCACATAAGAAGCTTAGAGGGCCAGCAAAGATTGCTAGATTGGGAATAGGGTATAATCCGCAAAAAAGGAGACAAAAATGAGTAAATTTGAAAATGTAACAGTAGTAAAAGAAGCAAATATTTATGATGGTGGAAAAGTTACAAGTAGAACTATACTGTTTGTAGATGGCACTAAAAAAACTCTTGGCATTATGATGCCTGGAGAGTACACTTTTGATACAAAAGAGGCTGAGATTATGGAGATGATGAGCGGAGAGCTTGATATCAAACTTCCAAATGAGCAGTGGAGAACTCTTAAAACTCCAGAGAGTTTCAATGTTCCTGCAAACTCATCATTTGATTTAAAAATTAAAACAGTTACAGATTACTGTTGCTCATATATAAAATAGTAACTACAGAGTTCTAATACTCTGGAGTTCTCTCCGTTGGACCTCTATATAACTGTCTTGGTCTAGCAATTTTTACCGTTTTTTGTTGGTTTAGCTCACTCCACTGCGCAATCCACCCTGGTGCTCTACCAATTACAAATATAACTGCAAACATCTCTGTTGGAATTTTTAGTGCTTGGAGTATTAGCCCTGAGTAGAAGTCTATATTTGGGTAGAGATTACGGCTTATAAAATACTCATCACTAAGTGCAATCTGCTCTATCTTATTTGCGACTTCTATAAGCTCACTGCTAATGCCTAACTCATCCATAAGTTCATTTCGTATATTTTTTAAAATTGTTGCACGTGGATCAAAGTTTTTATATACACGATGTCCAAAACCCATCAACTTAAATGGATCCTCTTTATCTTTTGCGCGAGCTATAAACTCATCTACTCTATCAATACTGCCTATCATCTCTAGCTGGCGTATAACACCCTCGTTAGCTCCGCCATGGCTTCTACCCCATAAAGCGCCTATCCCAGCGCTAATAGCTGCATAAGGGTGAGCGTTAGTTGAGGCTAAATTTCTAACAGCGGTTGTTGAAGCGTTTTGTTCATGATCTGCGTGTAGGGTAAAAATAGTATCGAGTGCTTTTATCTCGATGGGCTTTAGTTCTACATAACTATGCGGATAAGCTCTTAACATATAGAGAAAATTCTCTGTAAAACCTTTATCCATATCTGGGTATATAATTGGTAGGCCGTTTGAATATCTGTGCGAAAAAGCTGCAAGTGTAGGGATTTTAGCAACAATTCTATTTGCCATCTCAGTATATTCATGCTGATTTTTTATCTCTAAATGTTTATAGTAAAATGTTGATAGCGCAGAAACACCAGCTGAGAGAATCGCCATTGGATGGGCATGATCAGGAAAAGAGTCAAAGAGTTTTTTAATGCCCTCATGTACAAAGGAGCGTTTTTTCATCTCAAAGGCAAAATTTTCTAACTCTTCTTTAGTTGGAAGATCACTATTTAAAAGAAGATAAGCAGTATCTAAAAAAGTTTTCTCTTTTGCTAGGTAAGCTATATCATAACCTCTATACATAAGTTTTCCAGCTTCACCATCAATGTATGTTATTTCAGACTTACACGGTGCTGTAGATGTGTAACCCTCATCATAAGTAAACATTTTAGTCTCTTTATATAGAGTTGATATATCTATTACAGAGGGCCCTACTGTTGCATCAAGTATAGGAAATTCATAACTTTTACCATCGCGATTATTTGTTAGTGTTACTGTGTCTTTACTCATTTTAACCTCTTCATATAATTATAAATTATTATACTATATAAATTGTGTAGCCAGTTTATTTAGAGCGCTCTCATCAAGAGCGCCAGATACTCTGTGAACTTCTTTAGCATTTTTAAAAACAATAATAGTAGGAATACTTCGTATGCCAAATCTAGCGCCGAGGTTTTGCTCATTCTCAGTGTTTACTTTTGCATAAAGAGCTTTAAGTGGAAAGTTTTTAGCGCTCTTCTCAAAGTTTGGAGCCATCATTTTACATGGGCCACACCATGGTGCCCAAAAATCAACTATGACGGGAATATCGCTATTTACGATAACTTCGTCAAAGTTAACAGTTGTTAACTCTATAGGTTTTGTATCAAGAAGTGACTCTTTACACTTTCCACAATTCGCTTTTGTATAACTATCTTTTTGTGGAACATTGTTTACGCTTTTACAGTGTGGACAAACTACTCTCATCTGTTGCTCCTATTTTTTTTATTATAATGCGACGGCAAATATTGCGCCTCTTCTATATACAAATACTCTCTTCTTCTCTTTAGATTCTGTTGCCTTCTTAAAGTCCTCTAAAGTTAAAATCTCACTATTTTCTATCTGTACAATTATGTCATTTTTTCTTATACCAGCTTTGTAAGCTTCACTTTTCTCATCTACATCAACTACAGATACACCATTTATTGAGATATTGCCTTGCTCTTTTTGCAGTTTATTTATTGCGCCTAGTCTTAAACCTTTATACTCAAGCTCACCATTAGCTACTATCTTCTCATTTGTACCAAGAGTTACTTTTAGAGTATTTGTCTTTTTATCTCTTAAGTATTTTACACTCACCTCTTTTGATGGAGCAAATGTGCCTATTGTATTTTTAAGCTCACTAGCACTTGCGATTTTCTTATCATTAATTCCAATGATTAAGTCGCCTCTCTTTAAACCAGCTTTCGATGCTGGGGAGTTCTCTTCTACACCAGTTATCAAAGCTCCATAGTTGTTGTTATATAAAGCGCTCATATCACTATCTAGATCTGCTATATTTACTCCTAGAAATGCTCGTGTATATTTTCCATTATCTATAAGGCTTGTTGCAACCATAGCTACCATGTTTGTTGGAATTGCAAATCCGATGCCTACATTTCCTCCTGATTTTGAGATAATAGCAGAGTTGATTCCTATTAGCTGTCCTGCTGAGTTTATAAGTGCTCCTCCAGAGTTTCCTGGGTTTATAGAAGCGTCTGTTTGTATAAAGTCCTCATACTCGACTATTCCCATGCCGCTTCTACCTGTTGCTGAGACTATTCCCTGTGTGATTGTCTCGCCAACTCCAAAAGGGTTTCCAAGAGCAAAAACGACATCACCGACTTTTACCTCATCTGAGTTAAAAAAGGTTACAGCGTTTAACCCTTTTGCTTCAATTTTTATAATTGCCAAATCACTTTTTTCATCTTTACCGATAAGTTTTGCCGCATACTCTTTTTTATCTCCAGCGATACTTACTACTATCTCATTAGCACCATCTACTACATGATTGTTTGTAACGATATAACCATCTTTAGAGACAACAACTCCAGAGCCGAGTGATTGCTCAATTCTCTCTTGTGGGACTTGACCGTAACCTTTAAAAAATTCTCTAAAAAATGGGTCATTATAAAATGGATTTGCGTTTAAAGAAGCTGTGCTAATCTCTTTTTTTATGGAGATATTGACAATACTTGTTCTTACATTTTCTAAAACATTATTGTAAGAGAGTATTTTATTCTGGCTTGTAGGATACTCACGTTCTGTGATTTGTGGTGCATATTTAAATTCAACGTTACCCTTGGCATAAAGAAATGTTATTGCTAAGAGTGATAATACAAAAAACCTTTTCATCTTAAATCCTTTGTTTTTTAATATCAAATATTATAACTAAATGGTTTATGAAGTGATAATGAAGAGCTAACGAAGGGTTAACGTAAGGGTTTTAAAAGGAACCCTCTTGATATTTTAGGGAAGTTGATTTTATATAACAGATTGAACTTTGGGTATCTGAGAGTTTGTTATAAGCACCAACCATAAAAGCAAACATCTCATCTTGATATAAAAGAGTTATGCCTTGGCTTAAATCTACATGTGGAAGTTTTGACTCTTCAATGATTTTTGCGTCAATAACGCCGTTAAATTCAAATGTAACTGTTACCCAGTCAAATCCTCTTGCACTATCTTGCGTAGCTAGAGTAATTTTAATAAGGGTAGCAGAGATAATATCTATTTGGCGAAGCTCCGAGTCTCTGAAGTGGTTAAATCGCTCTAAAAAGCCCTCAAGAGAGTTTTTAGAAAGAGGAAGAGGGCTGGTTATTGGCAACCCACACACTCCAAGCTTCTATCTTCAACATCACTTGCCATCTCTGGAGATTGTGAACGTAAGTAATATGTAGATTTTAAACCTAGCTTCCAAGCTAACATGTAAATCTCATTTAGGTACTTTCCGCTTGCTTTATCAAGTGTTATAAATATATTTAAACTCTGACCTTGATCTAACCATTTTTGACGAATTGCAGCTGCTTTAATAAGCACTGTTTGGTTTAAATCATAAGCAGGAGTATAGTACGCCCAAGTTTCAGGGGAGAGTTCAGGTACAACAACTGGAATAAGACCTGATAGATTCTCTTCATACCACTTTCTCTTAAACACAGGCTCAATCGCTTGAGTTGTTCCTGTTAATATAGAGATTGAGCTAGTCGGTGCGATAGCCATTAGATAACCATTTCTCATACCTTGCTTTTTAACCTTTGCGCGAAGCCCTTCCCACTCATATGATGAAGCAAAAAGTCCTCCACGATCAACTAGGTTTTTAACATCAGCAGTAGCATGATCCATAGGCATAATACCTCTGCTCCATTTTGAGCCTTCGTATTCGCTATAAGAGCCTTTTTCAAGTGCGATATCACTAGAAGCTGAGATAGCATTAAAACTAACACTCTCCATAACTTCATCTATCTTGTCAAAGTGTTCCTGCGTTCCCCACGAGATGCCTTTTTGAGCTAACATTTGAGCTTCACCCATAACACCAAGCCCAATTGCTCTTGTCTTTAAGTTAGTACGTTTTACTTTTTCTATCGGGTAGAAGTTAAGATCAATCACGTTATCAAGAGCACGAATCGCGATAGGCACGATTCTGTCTATATCCTCTTTTGTATTTATGCGTGATAGATTTACAGAGGCTAGGTTACAAACAGCTGTGTCACCATTTACTTTCTCTTTTTCTACAACATAAATTTCTCTACCGCCGATTGAATCAAGTGCAGTTACTTTTTTAGCAGGTTTTTTTAGCCCGCTATCAACCTCTATGATTTCTTCTTCTTCATGACTAACGCTATCACCGTTTTCAAAAATAAACTTTATTTTATAGTGGTTAGGGTTTGTGTTTTGAAAAATCTCTGTACAAAGGTTAGAACTTCTAATAACACCTGAGTGAGAGTTTGGATTAGCTCTGTTTGCATTATCTTTAAAACATAAAAAAGGTGAACCAGTTTCAAAGTAAGAAGTAAGTATCTTTTTCCAAAGGTTTTTAGCTTTTAGTTTCTCTTTTATAATGCTCTCATCTTTTTCCAGCTCTTTATATCTTTTATTAAACTCTTCACCATAAAGTGTAGTAAGTTCTCTACAGTCGTATGGATCAAAGAGAGTCCAGATTCCATCCTCTTCAACTCTTTGCATAAACAAGTCATTCAACCAAAGCGCTGGAAAAAGGTCATGTGCTCTGCGGCGCTCTTCACCTGAGTTTTTCTTCAAATCTAAAAAGTCATTTATATCTATATGCCAAGGTTCCATATAAACGGCAATTGCACCTTTTCTTGTACCCAACTGATCAACAGCTACTGCTATATCGTTTGTGATTTTTAAAAATGGAACAGTTCCACCAGCGGCATTTTTATGCCCATCTATGTATGAACCCATTGAGCGAACATTTGTCCAGTCCCAACCAATTCCTCCACCAAACTTTGAGAGCATTGCCATCTCAGAGTAAGAGTCAAAGATACCCTCTATGTTATCTGGTGTTGAACCAATGTAGCAAGAGCTTAGTTGATGTCTAGTTGTTCTTGCATTACTTAGAGTTGGAGTTGCGAGCATCACCTCAAAAGTAGAAACCATGTTATAAAACTTGATTGCCCACTCCTCTTTTTTCTCTTCTCTTTGT
>NZ_JAQVKA010000083.1 GCF_028694895.1 Sulfurimonas sp.
ATTGCTCAAGTTATGGTAAAAAATGCTCAGTATTTTAATGGACTCTATGCTTCTGATATAAATTGGAGTAAAGAGTATAATGTTACAGTTCTCTCAGTTATAGACAAAGAGGGTGCGACAGAGTTTATCTACTCTGCTAAAGCTAAACACCAACAGATAAAAAATGGCGATCAATTTGTCGTTGTTGGATTTGATATAGATATAATAAAGTTTGAAAAATTAATAGGAGATGCAAATGAGTAAAGTAGGAGTAATAGGAGCTGGAAAATGGGGAACAGCTCTAGCTTTTGCGCTTAGTGAGAAGTGTGAAGTTTATATAACTTCAAGAACTCCTAGAAATATGAAAAACTTTGTCTCTTTAGAAGAGATTTTAAAGCTTGAGTATTTAGTGATAGCTATACCAGCACAACAGGTCTCTTCGTGGTTAAGAGAGCATTTTATCTACAATAATCATAAAATATTGGTCGCAGCAAAAGGGATAGAAGCAACAAGTGGGAAGTTTTTAAATGAGATATATGAAGATTATGTTCCTTCTCAAAATATAGCTTTTCTCTCAGGTCCATCATTTGCGACAGAGGTTATGAAATCACTCCCTACAGCACTAGTTATAAACTCTACAAATGAAGAGTTGAGTAAAGAATTTGCCTGTTTTTTCCCATCATTTATAAAAACATACACATCCACTGATATAGCAGGTGCAGAAGTAGCCGGTGCATATAAAAATGTTATAGCTATAGCAGCGGGCATTTGCGAGGGATTAGCCCTTGGAAAAAATGCAGCAGCTTCATTAATCTCAAGAGGTTTGGTTGAGATGCAGAGATTTGGTAAAGTTTATGGTGCAAAAGAGGAGAGTTTCATAGGACTTAGCGGAGCGGGGGATCTTTTTTTAACTGCATCATCAACTATGAGTAGAAACTTTCGTGTTGGTTTAGGGATAGCTGCGGGTAAATCAAAAGAGCAGATAGTAGAAGAGCTTGGAGAAGTAGCAGAGGGAATAGGTACTACATATGCACTAAACTCTATTGCTGCAGAGAAGGGTTTGTACCTTCCAATAGCAAAAGAGGTTTATCTTATGTTAGAAGGCTTAGACCCACACGTAAGCCTTCGCAACTTCTTATCTAACTAGAGTATTTAAAACTTTTTCTCTAAGATGTAAGTTGAGATTATTTTAATCTCCTCTGCAGTAACTTTTCCCTCAAGTGAAGGCATAACCCCAAACTTCTTTTTTGTCTCTATTGGAAATAGCATTTTATCTTCACTTGGATTTAGTGCATAATCAATTATATACTTGATTTTGTCCTCTTCATTTTCATAACGTTCTCTTGCTTTTTTTGCAATCGCCCAATATGGAGGTGCTTTCATGTTGTCAAGTTTCTCTTTTGTGATTTCACCCATAAGATGACACTCCCCACATTTTTTAGTTGCAAGTTCCTCTGCAGACTCTGAAGCAAACATAGTGCATAGCGCACCTACAATTAAAGATAAAGTAACTATTTTTTTCATGATAACACCCTTTATATAAAATAAAATAATTATGATTATAACATAGAATTATCTAAGTGATGTGATTTTTATATATTTTTTAATTTAGGAGCAAAAGGATAGAATATAAAAAAGTTTATATAAGAGAGTTAAATGATAGATAGAGTTGCATGCAAAAAAATAACTGTTGCAATTTTAATTGCACTTGTAGCTTTTTTGCTATCTTTTATACCTTTTACGCTTACTCAATCGCTCTTGGTGGGAGTAATAGCCTTTTTGGTAGTACTTTGGACAAATGAGGGTTTGCCTCTTGGAGTTGTCTCTTTGCTTCCCATCGTTTTGTTTCCATCTTTTGGAATTTTATCTACAGGACTTACAACACAACATTATGCAAATCCCATCATTTTTCTATTTTTGGGAGGCTTTTTCATAGCCATTGCTGTTGAGAAGAGCAGCTTGCATAAATGGATAGCAAATAAAATGTTCTCCATTTTTCCAGCAACTCCGCGTGGAGTTATATTTTCTCTAACTATATCCTCAGGAATACTAAGCTCTCTTTTGTCAAACACAACAACTGCACTACTACTTATACCAATCGCTCTGTTTATAAGTGATGATGTAAAACTAAAGATGAGATTTGCTCTAGGTGTTGCTTATGGTGCTAGTGTTGGCGGTATCTTAACTCCTATAGGAACACCGCCAAATCTTATTTTGTTCGGGTTTATGCAAGATAAAGGCATGGAGGCCTTCTCTTTTATAGAGTGGATGTGGATGATGACTCCTTTGGTTTTTATCATGTTTATAGTTGTCGCATCTCTTCTTAGCGTTGGAGTTAGTGATGTTAAAATATCTTTGGATGACGAGGAAAAAGCACTAGATGCTAATCAAAAGAAGATACTTTTATTACTTGGTGGAGTTATTCTTCTTCTTTTACTAAACGCACCACTTGGCTCGTTCTGGGGTGGTCTTGGACTAAATGAGAGTGTTGTTTTACTTAGCGGGGGGCTTTTGCTTTTTGCACCACCTTTTTCTATTCTTGATTGGATGGATGATAAAAGTAAAGTTCCATTTAGAATTATGTTCCTCTTTGGCGCTGGATTCTCTATTGCCGCTGCTTTTAGCTCGAGTGGTTTAGCAGATGAAGTAGCTTCGTATCTTCTAGCTTTAACTAACCTCTCCACCATATTGATACTTATCTCTATTGCTGTTCTTATAACATTTACAACTGAGATAACTTCAAACACAGCTCTAATCTCAGTTATGCTTCCCATAATCTATGCACTAGCAATACAAGCAAATATGGATGTAAAACTATTTATGGTCGTAGCAACTGTATGCGCTAGTTACGCTTTTATGCTCCCAATCGCCACGCCTCCAAATGCCATAGCAATGAGCAGTGGCGCTGTTAGTGTAAAAGATATGTTAAGGTATGGATTTTTACTAAATCTAGCAGGTATATTTTTTGTAGTAATCATTGCTGAGCTTTTTTGGAGATAATCTCCTTGGAATCTCTACTCTTAAAGATATGAAAATTATATATAAATATAGAAGTAGTGCACTTACTAAAATGGAAGTAGTAAAATATAAAATTAAAGAAAACTTGCGTTATAATCG
Source organism: Sulfurimonas sp. (assembly GCF_028694895.1). GTDB lineage: Bacteria > Campylobacterota > Campylobacteria > Campylobacterales > Sulfurimonadaceae > Sulfurimonas. The sequence goes on from NZ_JAQVKA010000083.1 coordinate 3,097, forward strand.
GATTTAAACGCTTATGTTATGGAAGTAGTAAAAAAGAAAAATGGAAGTAATATGGAAAATATAAAGATACCAGACCCATATTGGGGTAGTGACCTTGCTAACATTATTTTAGATTTAGAAAAACTAAGAACAAAGAGACTAGGTGGAGATGTTCCTTCTCATATCTTCTTCCAGCTAAAAGATATTTTTCATATTTTAGAGACTTTAGGTTCTGCTAGGATAGAGGGAAACAATACAACACTCTCAGAATATGTAGAAAAAATCATTGAAGATGGCATAAAAGATGAGAGTAATGATGAAATCAGAAACTTAGAAAATGCGATAGATTTTATTGAAGAAAATACAGATGAAAACACTTCTATAAATCGTGCTTTTATTTCAGAGATACATAAAATTATCACAAACAACTTGACTCCGCCACCAGTAGGAGAAGGCTCGAGAAATGCGGGTGAACTTAGAACACATGATGTTAAAATAAAAAAGTCTGGGCATACTCCACCTACACATTTTCTTCTAAAAGAACAGTTTGAAGGGTTCATTAAATTTATTAACTTTGCGCACAAAGAGCAGTATCAACTCTTAATGGTTGCTGTTGCGCATCATAGATTTGAGTTTATCCACCCTTTTGATAATGGAAATGGAAGAATGGGGAGGCTTCTCAACTATGCCTTTTTGATAAAACTAGGCTTTCAAGTAAAAACAGGAAGGATTATCAACCCTTCATCTGTTTTTTATACAGATAGAGATAAATATTATGACATGTTGTCTAAAGCAGATTCTTTAAAGGATGATGATATTTTATCTTGGTGTGAGTATTTTCTTCTTGGATTAAAAAATGAGATAGAGAAGATAGACTCTTTACTAAATCAAGAGTATGTAAAAAAACACCTTCTTTTGCCTACATTGCAAATAGCACGAGAAGCTCAACAGATTAATAATCTAGAGTTTAAAATACTAGATTATCTGATAAATAAAGATGACATGTCAATGAAATCAGAAGAACTAAGCGCACTTGGTATTACTGACTCTAAGAAAAAATCAATTGTTATGGGAAAACTAAAAGAGAAAAATATTATTGTACCTGTTACTAAAGGTGGTAGGATTTATACAATTAAATTTGTAAATAACTATCTACTGCGAGGTATTATGAAAGTGCTCAGAGAAAATGGTTTTGTATCTGACTTTTTAAATAATAACTAAAGATTTAAGTTAAGTAAATAAGGGTATATAGAGATAAATCTCTGTTATGAACAAGCAGTTATATAATTTATAATGTAATATCATAGATTTTTTTAATTAATGAGTATTAGAAGGTATGTAATAAATTCACGTTGTTATTAACATATCTAAATTAATAAACATGTAGATAAAATAACATAAAAAAGAGGTAAAGAATGGTTGTTCATATAGTTATATTTAAATTTCGTGATGAAAATAAAAGTGCAAATATTGCAGAAGTAACTAAGAGGTTAAATGCCCTTGTAGAGATTGTTCCAGAGCTTAAAAAAATGGAAGTTGGTGTTAACTTTACTGACTCAGAGAGAGCGTTTGACCTATCAATATACGCTACGTTTGACACAAAAGAAGATATGGCAGTTTATGCTATCCATCCTGAGCATGTAAAAGTGGTAGAGCTTATAAGAGCAGTAACTCTTGAGTCAAAAATAGTGGATTATATTTTATAAAAATACTCAAAGTAGATGTAAACAAAATACATTACTTTGCTCTTCATAAGTGTAACTTAATGAGAAGTTGTGTTTAGCAACTATCTTATTTACAATACTTAGCCCAAGCCCAAAGCCATCTCTTTGAGATAGCTCTTGCGTAAAAGGTTGTAAGTAGTACTCAAGCTCTTTTGAGAGCCTTTTTCCTTCGTTTATAACACATATCTTCTCAGCTGAGACTCTAAGAGTTATCGGTAGCGCAGTTGCATATTTTAGCGCATTGTCTATAAGGTTTTTAAGAGCAGTTGAGAGATAGTGTAAATCCGCTTCTATTTTAAAATTATCCTCTATCTCGATGATTATGCTTGACTCATCGCTTATATAGAGCTTGCTTAGGGCTTCTGTTATTAGAGTTTCTGCGCTAAAGATTGAGAGGTTTAGTTTTGTAGAGTTTAGCTTCTCTAGCTCTAAGAGCTCATTTGTTAAAAATTCTAAGTCTAGAAATATCTTTTGAAGAAGCTCTTTTTGCGGGGCATTTTCTATCTTTTGTATAACAAACTTTCCCTTTGCTATAGGAGTTCTGAGTTCATGTCCTATATCTCTTAGGAGTGCCTCTCTACTCTTTATAAGCTCCTCTAAAGAAGAGGCCATAGTATTAAAGGCAGAGGAGAGCGTTTGCATCTCATCATTTGATTTTATGTTGATTCTGCTCTTGAAATCTCCACTAGAGAAGTTCTCAATCCCTTTTGTAATTTTTTTAAGAGGAGAGAGAAGTTTTAAAAGGTATAAAAATATAAGCAAAAGAACAAAAATATCTAAAAAAATAAGGATATTTAGCATAAGTTTGTCATTTATGTTCTCTTCGTTGGGTGTCTTTAGCATATAACTCTCATCAAGAAAATTTATCTCTATAATAAACTCATCTTCAAATGATGCTTTTTTGATAGAGATAAAGCCAAAAGTATGTTTTTCATAGTAGAGGACTTCTCTATCTTTTTTGTCCTCTACTCTTACAAGGTTGTACTTTGAGATTAGCTCCTCAACTCTATCGCTATTGTCTATGTTTTGAAATATCTCATTTGAGATTTTTAGGTATTTATCTTTTATAAGTTCATCCACTCTTTTGGAGTTGATGCTATCTATCCAAAATCCTATAACGCCCATAAGGATAAAACTTGTTAAAAAAAGTATCGATATCTTTTTTAAAATTGACATATCAGCTCACAAACTTATAGCCGATGCCCCATACGGACTTAATGAACATTGGCTCTTTTGAGTCATCGCCTATCTTGTTTCTTATGTTGCTTATATGTGTGTCGACTGTTCTGTTTTTTGTATTTTCATCAAGTGAAGTTGCGTTTATAATCTGCTCTCGTGCAGAAATCTTGTTCATGTTCTCTACTAAAAATATAAATATCTCAAACTCTATTTTTGTAAAATCAATCGTATAACCATCCAAGACAACTTCCCTGTTGACCTTATCTATGACAAACTCT
>NZ_JAQVKA010000084.1 GCF_028694895.1 Sulfurimonas sp.
GCGCACCGTTTAACTAAGCGATTGGCTGAGGTTCGTAAAGAAGGAATTATTCCATACCTACGTCCAGATGGTAAAGCGCAAATAAGTGTCAAATATATTGGCAATAAACCAGTGAGCGTTGAAGCAGTAGTTGTCTCAACACAACACGCTCCAGAGGTATCGCAAGAGAAGATACGTGAAGATGTAATAAGAGAAGTAATAAGAGAAGTTATACCAGCTGAGATGATGAGTGATACAACTGTTTTTCATATTAATCCAACTGGAAAGTTTGTAATCGGTGGACCTCAAGGTGATGCTGGCGTGACGGGTAGAAAAATCATAGTTGATACTTATGGCGGAAGCTGTCCTCATGGTGGCGGCGCTTTCTCTGGAAAAGACCCAACAAAAGTAGATAGAAGCGCTGCATATGCATGCCGCCATGTTGCAAAAAATCTAGTAGCTGCTGGAGTTTGCGATAGAGTTACCATACAAATAGCCTACGCAATAGGTATATCCTCACCTGTTTCTATTATGATAGATACACACGGCACAGGCACTGTTGAAGAGAAAAAAATCGAAGAGTGTATAAAAGAACTTTTTGATTTATCTCCAAAAGGTATTATAGAGTCTTTAGATTTACTTCGTCCTATATACAGAAAAACTGCTGCTTATGGGCATTTTGGAAGAGAAGAAGAGGGCTTTACATGGGAACTTACAGATAGAGTTGAAGATATTCAAAAATATTTAAAAATCAGGTAGTTTTAAGTAGTAGATTTTTTAGTATATAAAAGTGTAACAAATTTATATAATTGTGTTTTTATGGAAGATGTTTTAGCTATCTTTAATTATCTTTTGTTAAACTTACCACGAAATTAATAATAGGAGAATCCTAATGGCAGTAATTATTGGTGATACATGTATTAACTGCGGCGCTTGTATTGATGAGTGTCCAGTAGAAGCAATTGTTGATGAGGATGATAATCCAACTGGTGAAGAAATTTATTACGTATATGCTAATAAATGTGTAGAGTGTGTTAGTTACCATGATGAGCCAGCATGTGCTACTGCATGTCCAACTGAAGGATGTATTACTTGGGATGCTGTGGGTGAGAGCCCTTCACATCGTGAGGATATAACAGATGACATGCGTGGAATCGGCAAAGCTATAGTAGAATAACTATTTTTTAAAAAAAGTTACAGAGCTTTTTGGCTCTGTAACTTCCACTTTAACCCCTTCTTTCTTGCAAATTTCTCTTTTTAATTTAAAATAAATTCTTTTTTAGATACAATTCCACTCTAATTTTTATATATTTATAGGAGATTTGATGGAACGCACACTATCAATAATAAAACCAGATGCAGTTGCAAAAGGTGTTGTCGGTAAGATTTTAGATCGTTTTGAGAGCAATGGTCTTAAAATTGCAGCAACAAGAAAAATGCAACTTTCTCGCGCAGATGCAGAAGCTTTTTATGCAGTTCATGCTGAGAGACCTTTCTTTGGTGATTTAGTTGACTTTATGATTAGCGGTCCAGTAGTTGTTTCTGTATTAGAAGGCGAAGGCGCACTAATCAAAAACCGTAACTTAATGGGCGCTACAAATCCTAAAGAGGCTGAAGCTGGAACTATTCGTGCAGATTTTGCTGAAAACATAGATGCAAATGCTGTTCATGGAAGTGATTCTTTAGAAAATGCAGCTATCGAAATAGCATTCTTTTTCTCTGAGAGAGAAATTTCTTAAGTAGATATTTTGAAAATATCTCTGATTAAGGTTGGCAAAACTCCACTTGACTTTGAAGTTACTTCTGATGAAATAACTTTTAAAGGTTTTTTACAGTATGATGCCAACAAATTAATTTTGCTAAAAGCACGATTAAATGGGGTAATTGACGTAGATTGTGATGTATGCGCTGATGAGTTTAAACTTGAAGTAGATGAAGATATAGAATTTTTTATCTCTGATGGAATCTATACGAAGAATGAAGAGACACTTTTAGATGTTGTTGAGTCACTAAGCTCTACACTAGACCTTAAAGAGCTTATGAATTCGGAGATAGAACTTATAAAAAGCGATTACAAAAGCTGCGAAAATTGCAAGACAAACAACGCTTCTTATGAAGAAACGTTTTAAATAAAATAGAAAGGATTATATTATGGCAGTACCAAAAAGAAGAGTCTCTCATTCACGTTCAGCAAAGAGAAGAACTCACTATAAGATAACTTTAGCTAAACCAGTTAAAGATAAAGATGGAACTTATAAGCTTCCACACCACATAAACCCAACAACTGGTGAGTATAAATAGTCAATGGTAAAGATTGCTATTGACGCAATGGGCGGGGACTTCGGTCCTAAGCCGATTATAGACGGTTGTATCCAAGCTCTCAAACAAAAACTTTTCATTCCTATTCTTGTAGGTAAAAAATCAGAAATTTTACCTCTATTACCAAAACGTTATAGAGATAAGATTTCTATAGTCGAAGCTGATGATGTTATATCTATGCATGATGCAGCTACTGACGCGTTAAAGAGAACGGAGAGTTCTATTTATAAAGCAATAGAGCTTGTAAAAAATAAAGAAGCTCATGGTGTAGTCTCCGCTGGTCACAGTGGAGCAACTATGACTCTGGCTACTCTTAGACTAGGGCGCTTAAAAGGTGTTTTAAGACCAGCACTTGTAGCATTAATGCCTACAAAAAGTTCTCGCAGATCTGTTATACTAGATGTTGGTGCAAACGTTGACTCTAAAGCTGAACATCTAGTACAGTTTGCTGTTATGGGTGGTTGTTATGCTGAGGATATGTTCAAAATTACTACTCCATCAATTGGATTATTAGCAAACGGTGAAGAGAAGAGCAAAGGAAATGAGCTTACAAAAGCTACATTTAAACTTCTTGATGGCTATAAAGGCTTCAAGGGAAATGTAGAAGGAAGTGATATTTTTAATGCGACATGTGACGTAATTGTATGTGATGGTTTTGTTGGAAACCTAGTACTAAAAGCTTCCGAGGGTGTTGCTTCAACCATAACTGGGTTGATAAAAGATTACATAAGAAAATCACCAATAGCAATAACGGGCGCACTTTTAATGAGAAAAGTTTTTGTACTACTTAAAAAACAGATGGATTATGCGGAGATAGGTGGTGCTCCACTTATTGGTATTCAAGGTTGTGCTATTGTTAGCCATGGAAAAAGTAATCCAAAAGCTATAAAAAATGCAATCTTTCAAGCTATAAAGTATGTTGATACTGGTGTAAATGAGCATATTATTGAGAGACTTGAAACGTTAAAAAACAAGGAAAATTAATGGTATATGCTGCATTTCGCTCGATTGGCGCTTACGTTCCTAGTAAAATCTTATCAAATGAAGATTTATCTAAAATGGTTGACACTACGGATGAGTGGATAACAAAGCGAACAGGCATAAAAGAGAGACATATTGCAGCCGAGGGTGAATTTACAAGTGATATGGGAGCAAAAGCTGCCGAAATTGCAATTAAGAGAAGTGGTATAGATAAGAGCAAGATTGATATGATAATCTGTGCAACTATTTCACCTGATTATTTTTGTATGCCCTCAACTGCGACTATTATAAGCACAAAGCTTGGCCTTGCAAATGTTACAGCATTTGACATCTCAGCTGCTTGTACTGGATTTGTATATGTACTCTCTATTGCAAAAGCATTTATTGAATCTGGAATGAAAAAGAATATCCTAATTATTGGTGCTGAGAGATTATCTTCTATAACTGATTATACAGATAGAGGCACTTGTATACTCTTTGGAGATGGTGCAGGAGCAGCTGTAATAAGTGCAACAAATGACAAAAGTGAAGCAATTATTGATGTACACACTGGAGCTGATGGAGGATTTGCGGATCTACTTATGACTCCAAATGGTGGAAGTGGATCTATTCACGATACACTGGACCAAGAAGCTAAGAGCTGTTTTATGCAAATGAAGGGCAATGAGACTTTTAAAGTTGCTGTTAAAACTTTAACAAAAGATGTTGTTGAAATCTTGCAAGAAAACAATATACAGAGCTCAGATATTAAACACTTTGTACCGCATCAAGCCAACCTTAGAATTATAAAAGCAGTTGGTGACGCACTAAAGTTAAAAGATGAGCAGGTAGTCCTTACAGTTGAAAAATTTGGAAATACTTCTGGTGCATCTATTCCAATGGCTATAAATGATATTTATGAGAGTGGAAAGTTAAAAGCTGGGGAGCTTATGCTTCTTGATGCTTTTGGTGGGGGACTTACGTGGGGTTCAGCATTAGTCCCTTTTAGTCCGTTAAAATAATTTTTCAAAATTAAAATAACACTTTTTCTCGATTTCTGTGTTACATACTGCAATATGCTCCTCAATAAAATAATTTTCTGCCTTGAACTAGAACAAAATTAAGAATTTTAATAGTGAAAAAGCTTCTTATACTAACTATTTTTCAAAGCTTCTTTAACTTTTTTAAAAAACTCTTCTTCATCTGGAAGATTTAGTTTAGCCTCTCTTTGCTTTTCTCCCCACATTGGGTTTGGAAAGTAGCTATCATCTTCAAATCTAGCCATTACATGTATATGCACACGTGGAAGCATGTTTGCAAATGATGCCATATTTATCTTCTTAGGGTTGTAGTATGCTCTCATCTCATCTTCAACAGCGTCATAAACTTCCCATAGCCTTATTCTTAGGCTTTTTGGAACATCACCCAGCTCTTTATATGGCTCTTTTGTAAAAATTTTTAGCCATGGTATCTCACTCTTTTCATGTTCTATATATAGCTCATTATCTTCATAAATAATCATGTTTTTTCTTTTTTTTAAAAATTATATCTAATTTATTCTACTCATGGTGGGATGATTTGTATATAAAGTAGATATGATTTTATTATTAAACATAAAGGATAAACAATGGTACTTTTACAGATAGATTTTCCATATAATGGACCATTTGGTAAAGATATGCTCGAAGCATCTGCTGATTTGGCAAAATCAATTGCTAAAGAGAGAGGACTAATATCTAAAATATGGACAGAAAATAAAGAGACAAAAGAGGCTGGTGGAATATACCTATTTCAAGATTTATCATCACTAGAGGCGTATCTTGAGATGCATACTGCAAGACTTCAAAGTTTTGGCATAAAAGATATTAGAGCAAAGATTTTTAATATAAATGAAGATTTATCAAAGATTACAAAAGCTCCGATTTTTTGGTAGTTAGGTTGTTAAAAACCCGATATACATCGGGTTTTTAAATATTTGTTTAGTCTCTACTTCTGCTGCGATTTCTATCACCACTTGGGCGGCTTCTCTCACCAGTGCTTGAAGCTCCACGGTAACCACCGCCGCTTGTACGAGCAGTTCTATCTCCGCCGCCTTCGCTTGAACGAGGTCTATCGCTACTTCCTGTTCTAGGTCTATCTGAGCTTGAACGATTTCTATCTCCGCTTGGACGGCTGCTTCTGTTTCCACGGAAACCACCACGTCCACCTTTTGAGTCTCTTCTTTTATCAGCACGCTCTAAAATAGCTGCTAATTTATCAGCAGGTATTCCGATACTGTTTGGACCTTGGATTGTCTGCTTATCTAAAATCATAGATACAAGTTTAAACATGATAGTAGGCTCATCGATATCCTCTTTTAACATATCTAAAATTTGATGTGCTTCACTATAGATACTTTGATCTTCTATAGTTGTAACTATTGATTTTAAGTTGATTGCACGTAAATCATTTTTACTTGGAACAAATGCATGAGTCATTGTAGTTCCAACTTTTTGCTTAATACGTTGAAGTTCTTTAAACTCAAGAGGAGTTAAAAGTGTGATAGCTTTACCTTTAGTTCCAGCACGTCCAGTTCTTCCGATTCTGTGTACATAAGACTCAGGGTCAAAAGGGATGTGGTAGTTAAATACGTGCGAAATATTATCAACATGTATTCCACGAGCAGCTACGTCTGTTGCAACTAGAACTTTAACACCATTGTTTTTAAAGCCCTTAATTACAGTTTCACGTTGACGCTGCTCCATATCTCCATGAAGTCCGTTTGATAGGTATCCAGCGCTTGATAAAACATTTGAGAGTCTATCTACTTCGCTCTTTGTTCTACAAAATACAATAGCTTTTTGACAAGCTTCTGAGTCCATAAGACGGATAATAGCGTCATCTCTTTCGCTCTCATCAATAACATAGTACTCTTGG
>NZ_JAQVKA010000085.1 GCF_028694895.1 Sulfurimonas sp.
TTTCCCATTTTTCATAAGTACCATAATAAGTATGCTTGTCCTTTGGATAGTTTTGCGCAAAGATATGCCTTTACATGTAGATATAACTCTACTGAAAAATCCAAAAAAGGCTATAAAACACAAAGGGCTATTTAACTTCTCTTGGTTCTTCATAGCACTTCTGCTTTGTAGCTATTTTATAGGGGATGCTTATCATCTGCCTATCTCTTTGTTTGCGCTTGGTGGTGCACTTATCTTTCTACTAATTGCTGCATTTGCTAGAGCCATTAAACCAAAAGAGATAATCAAAAATGCACCTTGGCAGGTTGTCTGGTTTTCTCTTGGTCTTTATATAGTTGTTTATGGACTTAAAAATGCGGGATTAACCGATTACTTGAGCGAGATACTGCTCTACTTAAATACTCAAAGTCAGCTCGTGGCAGTTGTTGGAACTGGATTTTTAGCAGCTATTTTATCCGCTGTGATGAACAATATGCCTACCATTATGATTATGGATATAGCACTAAGGGATATTGCAAATGATGCGATGATATATGCAAACATTATAGGTTGTAATCTAGGTCCAAAAATGACACCTTTTGGCTCGCTTGCCACACTTTTATGGCTTCATACGCTAGAGAAAAAAGGGATAAAAATTGATTACTACTCATATACAAAATTTGGACTTCTAGTAACTCCTATAGTTTTGTTAGTTGTCCTACTCTCACTGCTCTAAAGACGATATAATGGCAACCTTATTTCTCAAGCACTTTGAGATAGACGGAATTACAAGGAAACTACATGCAACAAAACGAACACTTAGAACTAGGTATCATTAACACTCTCAGAATTGATAGATTCACTCCACATGGAATCTTTTTAGAAGCACTTGATGGTAAGGATGTTCTTCTGCCACAAGCTTATGTAACAGAGGGCATGCAAGAAGATGAGCTTTTAGAGGTATTTTTATATACGGATTCTGAAGATAGATTAGTGGCAACTACACTCTCACCAAAAGCTATGCTAGATGGGTTTGGCCTATTTGAAGTAGTCGATATTGCACCATTTGGCGCATTTGTAAACTGGGGTTTGCCAAAAGATCTCTTTGTTCCTAAAATGTTTCAAAAAGAGCCATTTAAAGTTGGAGACAAAAGATTTTTAAAAGTCGTTTATGATGATAGAACTCACAGACTTGTAGGAACAGAAAAGTTGGGAGATTTTTTTGAGCGTAGAGTAAAGGGTTTGGTGCAGCATAAAGAGGCAGATATCCTTATCATCGCAAAAACTCCACTTGGATATAAGTGTATAGTTGAGGGAAAGTACGAAGGATTAATTTATCATAATGAGATTTTTGAAAAGATAGAGATAGGCAATCAAAAAAAAGCTTTTGTAAAAAATATTAGAAAAGATGGCTGTATAGATTTATCGCTTCAACAAAGCAGTGCAAAGAGAAAAGATGCTTCGGTAGAAAAAGTTCTTACACTTTTAAACGAAAATGGTGGCAGTATGCCTTATAACTACAAGAGTGATGCAGAACTGGTAAAAGATGTTTTTGAACTAAGTAAAAAAGAGTTTAAACGCTCTTTGACTGCGCTTGTAGATAGCAACGTTATTGAAGTTAGAGAAAACGGTATATACCTAAAGAGCTAAGATGGCAAAAAACAAGAAGAGTATAGAACTACATGAGAGAAAAATATCATTTAAACTTGAGAATGTTTCTTATGATGTTATAAGATTTTATCCAACAAAAATGACACTTGATGTTATGGTTTTTGAAAATGGTATAAAAGAGGGAATTAAAACACTCCCTTTTGCTCATCTGCCAAAAGAGATAAAAAAAATTATAAAGCCAAACTAAGGGGTAGCTTTGACACTAAATCAGATAAAAATAGCAATTTATGCGATATTTTTAACCAACTATTATGGATTTAAACTCACACGCTTAAAAGATTCAAAAGATAAAAAGAGGTTAAGAGTTGAGTATGCTAGTAAATTACTTGGTAAGTTAAATATAAAAATAAACATCATCAACAAAGAGAAGCTTCCACAAAATGGCCAATATCTTTTAATCTCAAACCATAGAACCATTATCGATCCTCTTATAGTTGAAATTGCCACAAAAGATAGCTCTATATTTGGTTATTGGATAGCAAAAAAAGAGCTTTATAACTCACTGTTTTTTGGAAAATTCACTAAAAATGCTGGGACTATTTTACTAGATAGAGAAGCTTCTCAAATGAGTGGTTTTTTTAAAGATATAAAGCAGCGCACAAAAGAGGGAAACTCTATTTTTATATTTCCTGAGGGAACAAGAAATAGCTCAGATTCACCTCTAGCTGAGTTTAAAGAGGGCTCTGAGATTATTGCAATTAAAAACAGACTTCCAATTCTTCCTCTTTATATACGCTCCAGAGCAGAAAATATTTTATTATCTGCTATCAAAGATTCAAAACAAGAGCGTATTATAGAAGTAGAAATAGGTGATATACTTGATTATAAAAATAGAGATTTGTCACTTCAAGAGGCTTATATAAGAGCTTTTAATATAGTTGAGTAATCAACTTATTATCTCTTTTTAGATAACATACTTTACTACAAATGGAGAATAAAATGTCAAAAGTAAAAAAATGCAACTCTCTGCAAGAGATAAGAAGTGAGATTGATAAAATTGATGATTCATTAGTGGAATTAATTTCTCAAAGAAGTCACCTTGTTCGCCAAGCAGCACAGTTTAAAAATAGTATTGAAGAGGTCAAGGCTGAAGATAGGGTTGATTATATCTTACAAAAAGTACGTCATTCTGCCATTAAAGCTGATGTCTCTCCTAACATGATTTCTGACCTTTTTAGAATCATGATTAATGAAATGGTTGAGACAGAAATATCAGAATTTAGAAATACACAGACATTTTAACTACTATGAAATTTATACTAATACTTCTTTTTGCTATACATCTAGCTGCTTATGACGCTTTTATAAAACCAGAGCAGTTACATAATATCTTAGAAGAAAAAAATCTTATCCTCCTAGATGTAAGCGACTATTCATCTTATGATCAAAGCCATATTTCTGGTGCTATCCATGTTGATATCTCTAAGTTTAAAAAAAGTAAGTATGCAAGACTTGCTGTAAACTATAGTAAAAAAGTAGAAGATGCTATGAGTAAGCTCGGCATAAATAACGACTCAAACGTAGTTATTTATTCAAGAACAAATAGTAATGATTATCTAAATACAACCTATTTAGCATCTATATTTTTACAGCATGGATTTAATAACGTATCTATACTAGATGGTGGATATATGGCATGGGTCTTTAAATATAACGATATAGTTACCTCTAAAGAGTCAAAATCTTTACAAAAAGGTAATTTTAAAGTGCTCTCTAATCCTCTTGTATTAGTAGGTGATGAGTACTTAAATCAAGGTTCAGAAATAATTCCAGCTAAGAGTGTTAAAGAAATTTTCTTTGATGATTTGACGCTAAAGAATGAGCTAGAGCTAAAAAAACTCTTTGCAGACGAACTCTCTTTATCTAAAGATAACAAGGTTGTCATATACGGTGATACCCTTTTAACCTCTTGCGCTAATTGGTATGTGTTATATCAAATGTTTGATTTAAAAAATATGAAGATTTATAAAAGTTCTACGGAGTAAGTATTTTTAAAAAAGAGGCTTGCACCCCCTTTTTTTATTTGTATCTATAAGTGATACGCCCTTTATCTAAAGAGTATGGTGTTAGCTCTAGTTTTACTTTATCGCCTGGTAATATCTTTATATAGTGCATACGCATTTTTCCTGCGATATGACATAAAATGATATGTCCATTTTCTAACTCAACACGGAATGTTGCATTTGGCAAAGCCTCTATAATCTTGCCATCAACTTCGATAACATCTGATTTAGCCATTTTAATCCTTTTTTTCTCAAGCCAGAGATAAAATTTCAGCTTTACCGTTGATTATTGCAACAGTATGCTCATAGTGTGAGCCGCGTAAACCATCGGCACTAACAACATCCCACTTATTCTCTAAAATAAGCGGTTTTGACTCTATTTGACAAATCATAGGCTCCAAACAAAAAACCATTCCGTTTTTTATTTTTGGACCACCTTTAGCATCTATACCATCTAAGTAGTTTGGTATTTCAGGTTCTTCATGTGGCTTTCTACCAATACCATGACCACAAAAGCTATGTAGTGGCACAAAACCTCTTGAGCGAATAGAGTTCTCTAAGATTACAGATAACTCTTTAAATCTCATTCCAACTTTTATTGCAGCTATTGCTTCATAAAGAGACTCTTTAGCACATGCTATTAACTCTTTGTCTCTCTCACTTACTTCTCCAACTGCTACAGTAATAGCTGCATCACCAAACCACCCATTAAGTTCAGTCCCAATATCATAACCGATAATATCACCCTCTTGGAGTTTATATTCTGTTGGGATACCGTGAATGATTACATGATTTAGTGATGTACATACGGCATTTGGAAAGCCATAAAGACCTTTAAAAGATGGTTTTGCACCATGAGAGCGAATATAATCCTCTGCCATAGCGTCTAACTCTTTTAAAGAAATACCGACTTTTGTGTTTTGTTTTAGAAGCTCTAACGCACCGCCAACTATTTTATTGGCAGAGCGAAGTTTTTCAATATCTGCGGGTTTTCTAAGCGCTATGGCCATTATTTAAAGACCAACTGCACTTAGCGTCTCATACTTACTCATGTAAATTTGAGCCTCAATTTTTCTCATAGTATCAAGTGCAACTTGAACAACAATCAAAACTGCAGTTCCTCCAAAGAAGAACGGAACTCCCATACCTTTGATAATCATAAACGGTAGAGTTGCTACTAAACCAAGATATAGAGCACCACTAAATGTTAGGTTGCTCGCTGTCATATTTAAAAATTCAGCAGTTGCATTTCCAGTACGAATACCTGGAATAAAACCACCCTGTTTTTTTAAATTTTCAGAAATATCTTTTGAGTTAAATGTAATCGATGCATAAAAGAATGCAAAGAAAACAACAAAAGCAAATGTCAAAAAGTTAAAGAAATAACTATTTGGATTCAAGTAATCAGCAATAGCCATAATCGTTGGATTAGTGCTACTTGACATTACAGTCATTGGGAACATTAATATTGCACTAGCAAAAATAACTGGAATAACACCAGAAAGATTCACTTTAATAGGAATGTAGTTCATAACTCTTTTGTTCTGATTTTGCAACATAACTTTTTTAGCATACGTAACTGGTATACGGCGCTCACCAAGCTCAACATAAATAATTACTGCAATAGTTCCAAAGATAAGAGCTAAAATAACTAAAACTGTTAAAAAGCTCATAGCCCCTGTATTTACCATAGTAAATGTTTGGCCAATTGCGCTAGGTATTGCAGATACGATTCCAGCAAAAATAATTAAAGAAATACCATTTCCGATACCACTTTGAGTTATCTGCTCACCAATCCACATTAAAAGCATCGTTCCAGCTAGCATTGATACAGCTGATAAGAGTATAAATGTGTTGTGATCAGCTAAGATTGCGCTGTTACCATTAGGTCCTGTTAAACTTTGTAGTCCAACACTTATACCTATTGCTTGAATTATTGTAATTACAATAGTCGCATAACGAATGATTTGCATATACTTGACCATTCCATCACGCTCTTTTTTCATCTGTCCAAGTGTAGGGAAAGTTGCAGCAAGAAGCTCCATGATAATAGAAGCAGTGATGTAAGGCATAATTCCAAGAGCTATAATTGACATTCTCTCAACAGCATTTCCACTAAACATATTAAATAAACCTAGTGCATCTGATTGATGTGAATCGAAGAATGAAGCAATAACAGCAGCGTCAACGCCTGGAACTGGCACGTATGCCAGTAGGCGATAGATGAATAAAAACCCGATAGTAATAAATATCTTATTTACTAGATTTTTATTCACGACTATTTACCTGTTGCAGTAACGTTGTCGTCTTTAATTTTTGATGCTAAATCTTTAGCAGATGCACCAACTAACTT
>NZ_JAQVKA010000086.1 GCF_028694895.1 Sulfurimonas sp.
AACCAAATAGAGTAGTTGGTTTTATAGTAGAAGATGAGTTTAAGATAGAACATGCAAAAGCAGCAGTTGCAGAAGCATATATAAGCGAATCAGGAACAAAATATATCATCCTTGGTGCAAACAACTTCAATACGGTTTCACAAAATTCTCTTTTAAAAGCTCTTGAAGAGCCTCCTAGAAACATAGAGTTTATAATACTCTCTAATTCAACTTCAAACCTTCTTCCAACCGTTCGCTCAAGACTCCCAATATTTAAAGACAAACAAGAGCATAGAGTTTATGATATAGAGTTTAGCCTTGCAAAAATTAATTATGGAGATATTTTTGAGTTTTTAAAAAAGGTTGCAAAATTAAAAAAAAGTGAAGCCAAAGATCTTGTTGAAGCGCTCTATTATAGAGCTACTGTTGTGGATAAGCTTATTCTTAGTAGATCACAACTTGATAATTTTGATAAAGCTTTTAGACTCTTAGAATTAAATGCAAGAGCGCAGAGTGTCTTTGCACTTTTGTTGATGAGTTTTTCAGGAGAGAGAAATGCAAGTTGAACTTTTATCTAATGAAATAGATATAAAAAAATATCTTAAAAATCTAAATGTAGATAGTGGCGGTATCTCTATAATGGGCGCAAAAGCTGCTCATCACATTATTTTACTTAGAGATTTACATGTTGGTGGCGCAAATATTTTAAAGCAAGATGCGCTTAGTGTTGGAGCAGATTTGGCTGTGCCTCGTGGGACTGTTACTGCAAAAACTCCATATGTTGATGCTATCTTGATAGCAACTACAAGAGAGCTAGAAAAACTTAGTAGAAAAGAGTTAGCGCAACCTTTTGGATTAAAAGAGGTTGCAAAGAAATTCCAAGAGATTTTAAAAATTAAATCCCCATCAAAAGTGGAAGTTATGGGCATTATCAATGCCAATGATGATAGTTTTTTTAAAGAATCAAGATTTAACGCTAAGAGTGCAATAGAAGCTATAAAAAAGATGATAAAAGATGGTGCGGATATTATAGATATAGGTGGAGTCTCTTCTGCGCCATCAGCTAAAATCGTCTCAAAAGAAGAAGAGCTAGAGAGAGTAAAGCCAATACTTGACATTATACAAGCACAGATGCTCTATAAAGAGGTAGAATTTAGCATAGATAGTTATGAACCTTTAGTGATTGAGTATGCACTAAAGTCTGGTTTTAGAGTAGTAAATGACATTACGGGATTACGTAGTGATGATGTGTGTAAACTTTGTGCTAGTAATGGTGCAAAAGCAATCATTATGCATATGCAAGGAACTCCTCAAACGATGCAAGAAAATCCAGAATATGAAAATATCTTGGGTGATGTGTATACTTTTTTTGAACAAAGAGTAGAGAAGGCAAAGTTTTTTGGAGTAAAAGATATAGTTTTAGATGTTGGAATAGGGTTTGGAAAAACACTAGAGCATAATTTGATGCTTATAAAACATTTAAGACATTTCTCTACTTTAGGGCATCCACTACTAGTTGGAGCATCAAGAAAGTCGATGATTGATAAGATTTCACCCTCTTTAGCAAGTGATAGATTATCAGGAACTTTAACACTTCATTTAGAAGCTGTGAAAAATGGGGCTTCTATGCTTCGCACTCACGATGTTTATGAACACGTCCAAGCACTAAAAATAAAAAAAGCACTTGATGAGATATGAGGTAAATATGAGATTTCCAACTGTTGGTGAGATAGCAACAACTTCTGTAGTAACAATAAAAAGAGACAATACGCTACTAGAAGCTATAGAAATTATGTGTGAACAAGGTCATAGAAATGTGGTTGTTGATGATAGTGGAGTATTTTTTATTTTACGGATAAATGATTTTTTAGATACAAAAATAAGAGAACAAGGTCTTGATATTTCGCTTCATAATGTAGAGTTAGCTCAGTTACCAGTTATGAATAAGAATGAGACTATATTGGATACTATGGAGTGCCTTAGCTGCAATATTGAGTATATATGCGTAGTAAATGATGATAAAACTCTTTATGGAATTGTAACTCATACAGATATTACAAGCAGTATCGACCCAGATACGCTTATGAATAATTTTTGTCTGCATGATTTTTTAAAGCTTGGCAGAAGAGCTAGATGGATAGAACAAGATTTAAGTACTAAAGAAGTTTTAGATGAGATGAGAAATAGCGCTTCAGATAGCGTTATTATAGTCGAGGATAAAAAACCTATAGGTATATTTACGACAAAAGACATCATGAGAATTATTAGAAAAAATAGCAATTTAGATTTGCCAATAAAAGCACATATGTCTTCACCAGTAGAATCTATGAGTATAGGTGGTTCAGTAAAAGAAGCTCTTGAGTTTTTAAAACAAAAACATTTTAAAAGAGTAGTTGTTGTAGATGAGATGGGCAATATGGCTGGCGTTGTTACTCAAAAAGAGCTTATCTCTTTAACGTACTCTAAATGGGCGATATTTATGAAAGAGCATCAAGAAGAATTAAATCTCATAAATGAAACTTTGATTAGTAAAAATAAAAAAATAGAACAATTAGCCTCAAGAGACCCTTTAACAAACCTCTATAACAGATATAAGTTTTCACAGCTCTTTGACTCACTGTATGAAACAATGAGCCAAAACAGTAGCAAAATGTCGCTTATACTAATTGACATAGATTATTTTAAAAAAATAAATGATACCTATGGTCATAATGTAGGAGATGAGGTACTTGTACAAATCTCAGAGCTTATACGTAGATTGCTAAGAGAGAGCGATGTAGTAGGGAGATGGGGTGGAGAAGAGTTTGTAGTACTTCTTCCTTTGGCAAATCTAGAAAATGCGCTAAATATAGCTGATCAGATAAGAGGTCTTATAGAAGGGCAAACAGCACATCCTTTTAAGATAACAGCAAGTTTTGGTGTGACAGAAGTTAAAGAGAGTGATGATTTGAAAAGTGTTATAGATAGAGCAGATACAGCACTTTATGAAGCAAAAGAGAGTGGAAGAAATCGTATCAAAGCAAGATAAAAGCTAATAACTCTAAATAGAGCAAACTCTGTTTCTACCGCTATTTTTAGCCTCATATAGGGCTTTGTCAACCCTTTTAAACATATCGGTACTATCCTCATTCTTTTTGTATGAGACAACTCCAATACTAACAGTTGCATGTTTTATATATTTGAAATCATGCTTATCTATTTTTGCTCTTATTCTTTGTGCAATCTCCTCTGCTGCACCAAGAGAAGTGTATAGAAGTAGTACCATAAACTCTTCTCCTCCAACACGGCCAAAAATATCACTCTCTCTTAAACACTCTTTAGCTAATTTTGTCACTTCAATAATTACATAATCACCTGTATGGTGTCCATAATTATCATTTATATTTTTAAAAAAGTCTATATCTATCATGATGAGAGAAAATTCTATCTCACTATTTTTATATCTATTTAAAAGAGAATTGAATTGATTTAAAAAAGAGAAACGATTGTGTATCTGTGTTAAAAAATCGGTATTTGCAAGTCTTCTCATATTTTCATAAGCGATTTTAAGCTGATTGGTTCTTGCTTCTACCTTCCCTTCAAGTTCTTCATTTAAAAGGATAAGCTCATCTGTTTTTTGCTTAAGATTTTTTTGAAGAATAATAAATTTTTCTTGAAGTTTTTTTGAGATAAATAGTGCAGCAAATGTAGATAACATTACAAATATAATTGAGTAAATTTTCATAATATTAAGCTCTTGAATATTTGTCTCTTCAAGCTCTCTCTTTTTTTCATCTGCTATAGCATCTATCTCTTTTGTATAAAAACCGCTGCCTATCATTAAATTTGTGTTTGGAACTTTTTCAAAATAAGATATTTTCTCTTCAAAAAGCCCATTGTTTGGGTTTTTCCAATAGTAAGAATTAAAATTATTGCCTCCTTTTTTAATACTATCTAGAAGTTTACTCGCTACAGCTCTATCATTTTTATCTGGCGAATCTAAAAAGTTTTTTCCTTCTAATTCTGGGTTTAAAGAGTGAAGTATTATGTTTCCATCCATGTCATATATAAAAAAATAATCATTTTTATTTTTATTTATATTACGAAGTATAGTAATAGCACTCTGTTCTATCTCTTTTTTGGTTATATCTAGGTATTCTGATGAGCCTAAGTACCAGTTAAATATCTTAAAATCTTTGACAAATGCCATCTGTTGATATTGTGTATTTTTGTCTTGGTTTGGTCTTGTAAACGTATCCCATAAAAATCCCTCACCACTATTTTTTACAATATCTATCTCATTTTTGATTATATATTGTCCTGAAGCATCTTGTAAACCTATAATATTTTCTCCCTCTTTATGTTTAAGATACTCAGGAGCAAGCACTAAAACTCCATTTTTATCCAAGATAAAGATAGAACTCTGTGCATTATTCCAAGTCATTGTACGAAGAACTTCTATAATCATTTTTTTAATTTCATTACTGCTTTTTAGTCCATTATTGTGAGTATAAATAGTTGAGCCAATTGCAAATGCCTTATTTACTCTATCTCTGACTTTTTGTTTTAATTTTTCATTGATTGTTGAATTTTCATAGTTTAAAATCTCTATAGCCATTTGTACTTTAGAGATTGTGTTGTCTTTTTCTTTTAGTAAAAGTTCTTCCTTGAGGTTTTTTATGCTGTTATTAAACATCTCTTCACTATGAGAGATGCTCATGTAGAAAAAAAGAAATACAATTAGAGGGATAGCTATGATTGGTGCAATAATGATAAAGCGTATAAGATTTTTTGTATTCATATTAAAAGTCTTTCTTATAATATAAATATAGAGTACTTCAAATGTTGTTAAATAGGAGGATTAAACCTTTGTGATTTTAGGACAATGTCTCAGATATACTATTTTTGGTAACAAAAAGTAACATCAAAAAGATGGTGGAGCTATATATCTTCCTTTAACAAAACGACAACCATCTCCTTTTGGAAATATTTTATTTCGCTCAATCCATGCTGTAGTGTTATTAGTATTTAGTGATATATTTGCTTTTTTTGAATCTATCTCAATAATAACTCCGCAGTTTGTTTGGGTTCCTACGCTAAGAGTTTTTCTAAAATTACTTAACTTCTTAGCGTAGTCATCCATGTTGTCTTGTTCTTTTTTTGCAAGATAAAGACTCTCCCTCTCTTGTTGTTGAGGAGTTTTTTTATAACTATCTTGATAATTTTTTTTCGATAATTGAGCCTCGCGTCTGTTTTGCTCATCTGTATCTTTTAAATTTTGAAGATTTTGAAGTGCTAAAGTAAGTAGAGGTTTGGCCTCTTCATAGTCTGTATAACTTTTTACAAACTCATTAAAATCTTTAATTGTAGCTGCTTTATAAAATCTCTCTTCGCAATTTGCATATTTAAGGGTGCTTTTTTTGCTCTCTATTGCTTCATAAAGGTTTGTATCTTTTATGACTTGATTTATTAAACCTTTACTTACATATTTATATTTTTTTGAATCTTCACTCATGTTGTTAAAGTAATCAATAATATTTCTTGGCTTTGCGTTAAAGGACAATGCACTTGAACAAGGAGTGTACTTTGCGCTTATATTTGAGTCATCGCATAGATATTCGTTATCTCTTTGTGGCTTTAGAATCTCTTCAAAATTAGGATAGACATTGCTATAACTTTTCGTTACTTGAAGAACTTCTTGACTTTTGTTAGCTCTTCTTAGTGTAGGCTTGTCCTTTATGTCAAGAATCTTCCATTTTTGTTTATCCTTTTGGATAAGTACAAAATAGTAACCACTATCCGGTTGATAATCGCTTTTTGATTGCGGTAGTTTTGTAGGTGCTTTTAGAGCTTGTTGTTGAGAGGAACATCCAGATATAAACAAAGAGAGTATAAGCGCATAAAACATAGTTTTGTAAAGCACGATGTACCTTTAAAATAGTAAGTTGGGATTTAAAATAT